>CAZVBV010000015.1:0-9778 GCA_964625805.1 uncultured Candidatus Peribacteria bacterium
CAGACGCATTGTCTGTGAAAGAAAAATTGATTCTCTTGGTTTCAAAATCAATTCGAGAAGATTACCTTTACCAAGATTCATTCAGTGATACTGACGCATATACAAGTGCTGAAAAGCAATACGAAATGCTCAAAGTTATTACGGCTGTTTACGAAGAAGGTTTGAAACATGCAGACAAAGAAGACTTCGACTTCTCAAAGATTGAAGAGCTTCCAGTGATGCAAAAAGTAGCGAAGATTAAAGAAGTTGAACTCAAAGACGGAGACAAATCTGGATTTGAAAAAGTTCGATCAGAAATAGTTTCTTCTTTCGGCGCACTGTAAGAACTTATTACAGAATAAATAAAAACCCCCGCAGTGCGGGGGTTTTTTGTATCCAGCTATCCGAAGCGTCGAACATCTGGGCCATCCAGTGGAGTTTCATCTTCTGTTATCGTTTTTACACGTTGGGAAACGTCCTTCATTTTTTCTCTCATGGAGGGTTCCTTTGAGAGACGTTCATAAAAGAATTGGCGTTGCTCTGGTGTGCGATAATCGTCGAATTTGAGATCTGGAATTTTTCGTAACTGAATACATTGTTCTTTCATTCGATTCACTTCAGAGAGAATGAAGTTCGCTTCCACAGGGAAAGCGATTACAAGTTCTTCAGCGTACAAATCTACACCACTGATTTCATTCTGACGGAGTAGGTTAGCAACCTGTCTCTTGAAAATGTTTTTATCAAAAGATTCTCCCATCTCTGGAATATTTCGATTCTGGTTTTCTAATGGTTTCATTTTTTTAAATTTTAAGAATAAGTAATAGTTTCTGAAATTGCGTTCAGCAGTGGTAGATGGAGTTACGAAAAAAATTATTCATATAAGAAAAAACCGGCAATTCGCCGGTGGGAAAAAGAAATAGATTTATTTCAGGCTACATGAGCACTCCACCGACGAGTATGTCAGTGTGATGATGCGCGCAAACAAAAGCCAAAAAGTCCATGTACAGGAGAGTGTAGAATAGATTTTTACTTCGTCAATTTTTTCTTTTTCGGTACAATCAACCCGATGGCAAAATTTAACGTATCAACACCAAGTGGTTTTGTAGAATTTACTCCCACCCAAGAGCGAGAACGACAACGCTGGATCGGGGTTATTAAATCTGTTTTTGAGCGACATGGATTTCCTCAAATCGATACGCCACTTGTTGAACGAGCGGAGAATTTCACAGCCAAAGGAGGGAACCCAAAAGAGATTTATGTGCTCGATAGACTCCTCCGAGAAGATGCCATTGATCAGGACAAAGATCAGCGAGCAATTCGCTTCGATCACACGGTGCCATTGGCGCTGTATGTGGCTCGGCATTTTAACGATCTCACGTTTCCGTTTCGTCGCTCTGCGATTGGGCCGGTGATGCGTGGAGAACGAGCACAAAAAGGACGATTCCGTCAGTTCGATCAATGTGATATCGATGTGATTGGAAATGGAAGTTTGTCACTCCGAAATGACGCCCAAATGGTCGCAATTATTGTCGAACTTTTTGAAGAGCTTATGCCCGACCAAAAATTTGTGGTGAAGATAAATAATCGAAAAATTTTAACAGGATTATTTGATCAATTAGGAATTACAAATGATGAATGGAAAAACGTATTAGGCGTGGTCGATGATCTTGAAAAAATTGGTCATGAAAAAGTTCAAAAAGGACTGGAGGAACTCGGACTTTCAAAAGAGGTCTCAGAGAAAATTTTAGCCTTTACTGAAATCGCAGGAACGAATGATGAGATTCTCAAGAAAGCAGCAGAACTTTTGGGAGAACCAGCAGGAGAACTTCAAGAGGTTGTGAAGACGCTTCGAGAAATGAATATTGATGAATCACTGTTCCAAGTAGACCTCTCAATCGCTCGTGGACTCGATTACTACACGGGAACGGTGTATGAGACTAACTTGATTGGATACGAAGGACTCGGGTCCGTATGCAGTGGGGGACGATACGATGATCTCGCAAACGTCTTTACGAATAAAGATCTGCCAGGAGTGGGAATCTCAATTGGACTGACACGTCTTCTGTGGCAGTTATTTGACGCTGAGATTATCAAACCAACACAAGCCTCATCAAGTGATGTGATCGTGCTTACACGAGGAGAAGAGTACATGAAGGATGCTTTGGAAATTGGGGCACTGATTCGAAAAGAGGGTATTGCTGTTGAGAATTATTTAGAAAATAAAAAGACGGATAAACAGATTGATCACGCTCGAAAAAAAGGAATTCCAATCGGAGTAATTGTGGGAAAAGACATTATGGTGGAGAATTTTGAAAGAAAAGAACAAAAGGAGGCGTCTAAAGAGAGTGTTGTACAAGCAATTAAATCGATTTCGTAGCTCTCGGTTTTTAAGCTCAAAGGAGAAGTTTGACATTTGTGTTTACCCGCCTATTTTGGCATGCCTTACCCCTTGATTTTTGGCTTAAAAAGTGGTATAATGAGGAGAAGGATAAAAAAATATCAATGCGAAAAATATATAAACGGCTTCTCAAACGATATAAGAAACATTACAAAAAACACTGTACTTGGAAAAATGCGAAGATTTTAATTTCGACAAAAGTAATTATCGTAGCAGGGATAGTGTTCGTTGCACTTTTTCATACACTCTCGGATAAATCAATCGAGGAAGAAGTATTTCCTGAAATAACGATAAAAACAGTGGAAGTGATTCCATTTTCTCAGTGGTCACCAGATGCTTCTCGAGAAGTTTTGGCAACAGTGGCTTCAAGTGGAGAAGTGGATATTTTGGCAGAAGTGACGGGAACGATTGCGAAAACGCATGTTGAAATTGGAGATGAAGTTAGTAAAGGGCAGCTCTTGGCGAGCTTTCAATTGTCGAACGATGCCACACAAGTCGTGTACGACAATGCTATCCGGAGTATGGAATCAACGCGGCTCGCAACACAGAACACCGTGAGCTCTGCACAAATCTCATTGCAAACAGCGCAACAGTCATTGGCGCAGACCAGATTGAATGAAGCACAAAATTACACAAAGGTGTTTGAACAACTGAAGACAAAAACACGAAATTCGGAAACCACAGCAACAAATGCACTCGACTGGGCCGATCGGATTCTAAAAGCCTCTCCTCGATTCCGATATGAGACGGATATAGCGCGATCTCAAATTGGAGCCAATGATACTGTTAAAAAACAAGATGTGAAGAATATGGTTGAAACGATTGTCTTTGCAAAAGATAAACTCCCAACACTGTCGACGTTTCAGCCGAGAGATACGGACTTCATTCGTTACGGACAAACACGATTAGACTTTCTTGAAGATATACAGATGGTTGTTCGGGATATGGTGGATCTCATTCGTCAAACATCAGTGTCTCGAAAACTTTCATCAACGAATAAAGCAACATATCAAGCAGCGGCAGAAGGATTTTCAGCGAGTATAGACGCAGCGATTCTTACTCTCGAAACACAAATTGAAGCGGCGCGATCAGAAAATCAACGAAACAGACTTTCAATCCTTACCAAAGAAAATGCAGTTCGAAACGCAGAGGCAGCACTTGAATTAACACAAGCACAAGCAGATTCTTCAATCTCAAGTGCCCAGAGTTCAGTATCGCTTGCTCGAGCATCCCAATCAGATTTGCAGATACGAGCTCCGTTTGCTGGAACGATTGCCAATAAAACAGTCACATCATACGACCGAGTAAGCGCTGGAGAAACGCTCTTCACAATTGTTTCAGGAGATGTTGTGCCGAAGCTCAAAGCGACGGTGACAAGTGATGAACTCAAACGAATGCAGTCAGCACCAGAAAATATTTCAGTGATTCTTCCAAATGGAGGACGAAAGACACTAGAGATGTTCTTGGTTGCCGGAAGAATGAATAGTCTTACTCAAAAAATAAACGTGGAGTTTCCATTGGAATCTCTGGACGAGGACATTCTTGTGGGGAGTTATGTAAAATTGTTGCTCCCTGTTAAAAACGGTATTCCAAATCTTTTGCCCATTTCTGCGGTAAGTTTTGAACCTGGGGGAGCGGAAGTCATCGTCATTGACGAAGGTATCGCTCGTCGAAAACAAGTTCAAACGGCAAAGATTATCTCAGACAGCATCGAGATTGCTGGAGGAATTGAAGCGGGGGAATTAGTCGTTAGATTCCGTAACCGTGTAACAGCGGGTGAGGAAGTACACACAAAATAATGCAAGAAACACTTTCTCGATTTTGGACATATATGCTCGATCGATTTCGGATCGTGACATTGCTTCTCATCTTTATCATTGTTATGGGAACGGTGTCATTTATGACTATCCCACGAGAAACAGAACCGACAATTGATATTCCAGCGGCGACGGTAACGACCATCTGGCCAGGGGCTTCGCCGGGGGATGTAGAGAAACTTATTACACACAAAATAGAACGAGAAGTGAAGAACTTAGATAATTTAGAAACATTTACTTCATTCTCTCGGTCTGGAGTTTCGATTATTATGATCGAATTTGATATTGATAGTGATAAAAATATAAATCTTCAAAAATTGAGAGAGAAGATTGATAATTCAAAAAGAGACCTACCCGATACGATCTTAGATGATCCAGAGGTGACGGAGATATCGATTTCGGATGTTCCTATTGTGACACTTATGTTGTCAGGAGATTTTGCGTGGTCAGAATTGAAGCAGTTTTCAGATATATTGGAAGAAGAGTTTGAAACGGTAACGAAAGTGAAACGAGTAAATGTGAAAGGAGCCCCAGAAGATGAGGTGCATATTGTGCTTGATCCAGTGAAGCTGGAAGCCCAAGGGATTAGCGTGAGTGAAGTTCTCAATGCAATTCGTGCAGCCCATAGAGATATGCCATTGGGATCAGTGACGGTCGATGGACAATTGATTGAAGTAACAGTGCGAGCAGAGATGGAAACCGCGAGTGAGTTCGCCGATGTTCCTGTGAAACTTTCAGGAAACACGATTATTAAGATTTCAGACTTAGGAGTAGTGCGTCGCGAATTTGAAAAATTCGAAGTCGAGACTTACTTCTCTACTTCTGATAGAGAACAGCCGGCGGTGCAAATTGAAGTTATTAAATCCGCGGAAGATGGAAATGTTCTGAAGATGGTAGGGAATATTCTTTCGCGAGTAGAAGAGTTGAAAGCGAATGGAACTTTACCACAACATCTGGAAGCAACGGTGACGTACAACCGAGCGGATGAAATACAAGAAAGTTTGGATACACTCACGCGTAGTGGAACACAAACATTGATTCTCATTGCGATTGTAATGTTTGTTTTTGTTGGATGGCGTGAAAGCCTTTTGGCGGCGGTTGCCATTCCGCTTTCGTTTTTAATTGCGGTCATGGTACTGAATTTTCTGGGGCGCAGTTTTAATGGGATTTCATTGTTTGCTTTAGTGCTTGGAATAGGGTTGCTGGTGGATAATGCCATTGTGATCGTAGAAGGGATGAGTGAATCGATCCATCAGAAAAAGATGAAACCAAGAGATGCTGCAGTGGAAACACTGCGCGTGTTCAGATGGCCATTGATTGCGGGGACGTTGACAACCGTGTTTGCATTTTTGCCAATGCTTTTCTTTGTTTCAGGAGTGATGGGGGATTTTATTTCTGTGATTCCGATCACGGTAACAACAGTTCTTGTCGGGGCATTGATTGTGTCATTGCTCATTTTGCCTTCTGTTGCACGGCAGTTCTTTCTCTTTATTCCTCCAAAGAAGAAACGAGAGAATAAAGGACTTATAAAAGTGCAGGCGTGGTACGAACGTACGATGAGAAAAATTCTCAAGAAACGATCACGCATGATTGCGGTGCTCGGAATTTCTTTCGCAGTGTTTGCCTTTTCATTTTCATTAGTGGTAACGAATCGTGTCCCTGTGGAAGTGTTTCCATCGTCTGATTTTACTTTTTTTAATGTAAATTTTGAGTTTCCAGAAGGGACGAATCTAGATGAAACACGAGAATTAATAGAACCTGTTTCAAAAGAACTGAGAGTGTTTTTTGAACCTCAAGAAAATGGAGAAGTGTGGCTCAAGAATTTTGTTTTTACCGTGGGATCAGCGCAAGAGTTCCAACGACGAGGAGAGGGATCGGCGGGAACACCTCAAGAAAACTTCTTGGGACTGACAGTAAACCTCACAGAAAAGATAGATCGGGAAGCGAAATCGTATGATATTATGCCACTTATTCAAGCGCACATTGAAGCGATTGTTCCATCACATGTGGAGGCGGAATTTACAGAAATGAAAGGGGGGCCGCCTACAGGGGCTGCACTTGAGGTGCGAATCATGGGGGATGATACGAATCACATTAGCGAACTCTCAGAGGAGTTGGAAGTACTTGTGGGAGAGTTGCCAGGAACCGTAAATCCGCGAACAACCGCTGCTGATCGTATCACACAGATGGTGTGGAATTTCGATAGAACGATGTTGGCGAAATTTGGACTTACACCGCAACAAGTAATGGAAACACTCCGTTCGGGAGTACATGGAGTAACGGCTGTTAAATTGACAGAAGGAGACGAGGAGATTGATGTGAATGTGCGACTTGATTGGAAAGGTACAGGCGAGTGGGATGATCCAGAAAGTTTAGATGTTCTCAATCGGATTCCAGTGAGAACAGCTTCTGGAAGTTTTGTGACGTTGTCACAAATTGCATCTCCAACCCTGTCTTCAGAACTCTCACAGATTCTTCACTACGATGGAAAAAGAATTGTGACAGTGCTGGCAGATATGGAAAAAGGAACTCCTATTTCCACAATCCAAAAAGATCTCGATACAGCGATTAGTAAACTTGAATTCTTGCCAGGAGAAATGATTGAGTTCGGAGGAGACAGTGAAGAGGGAGGACGATTGATGAGAGAATCAGCAACTGCGATGGCCTTTGCCTTGGTTCTTATTCTGGTTGTGCTTGTGGCACAATACAATTCTTTCTATCAAGCGTTGGTAACACTGGTATTGATTCCACTCTCTCTGACAGGGGTGTTTATCGGATTTTGGTTAACAGGATTTCCAATCTCTTTCCCAACGATGATTGGGATTGTGGCGCTGGCGGGAATTATTGTGAACGATACGATTGTTCTTATCGATCATATTAATATACATGCGAAAGAAACGAAGAGTTGGATTAAAGCGTACATCGAAGCGGGAAAGAAACGACTGCAACCCATCTTTCTGACATCTATTACAACGGTGGTGGGAATGCTTCCTTTGTCATTATCAGATGAAATCTGGGGAGGACTTGGATTTGCAATTATATATGGAATGACTCTTTCAACAGTACTGACATTGCTTTTGATTCCGTGTTTCTTGGGAGTCGTGAAGAAGAAGATCATCTAGATACGTATCCCCAAGGATACGTATCTATTGCAGGAGCAAGGCTGTGTCTTGCTTCTTGCGTTTAAACATTAGATTCAGGACACAGCCCTGAACCTGCTCAAGAATGGATCTGATGTATATGGAGCGCTCGAAAGAGAAAAACAAATTAAAAAATGGAGGAGAAGTAAGAAAGAATTTTTAATTCGCACAATTAATCCTAAATGGAGGGACTTGGTGGACGAGTTAATAGATTAAAACGGAAGGGATCCCTCCGCGCTGGTCGGGATGACAAGGGTAATTTCAAACCATTATCCGATTCCGAGCAAGTCGGAATGACAAAGAGAGGGTTTTTTTTTGCTTTTTGCAGAAACGTGGTAGAATTTTGTAAAATCAATACAAATATATATTTTCACATGAAAAAATTTCTTCGTACCGTTTCGAAAGAGTTTCGTTGGGGTATCTTTTTTGGTTTTGCAATATTTATTGCAGGAGTTTGTTTCGCTGCTACGGCAAGTACGGTAGGTATGGAAAACAGAACGGAAGGAGGGTCTCTTTCTGCGACTGAATTTAATACTATCCTCAAAACGCTTTTTGGTCTCAGAAACAATAATGGAGACCTAGGAATTGGAATGAATCCGGTAACTGGTATTAAACTCAGCGTCAATGGTATGATGCGTGTTCGTCCTAAGTTAGCAGGAGATTGTGAAAATGGAAATGCTTACAAAGGACGTATTTACTTCGATACAACCGAGAAACATTTTTACGTTTGTCGTGGAACGGCCAGTAATGACTGGGTGCAACTCGATAACGAAGAGGGAGGAGGTTGCACGCCAAATTGCACAGGAAAAGATTGTGGAAGTGATCAATGTGGAGGAATTTGCGGGACTTGTACAGGCGGCGAAACTTGTAATGCCACTGGTACTTGTGCATCAGTTACCTGCTCATCAGATACAGATTGTACTGACTCTAATAGTTGTACAGATGACACCTGTTCGAATGCAGGAACATCGAGTTCGAGTTGTTCGCATTCAAACAATACTTACAGCACAAGCTGTTCTCAGGCATTTGGGACCTGTAGTGTTAGCGGAACTAAGACATGTAGTGGAGGATCGTATGGATCCTGTACAGGAGCAACTGATCCACGAACGGCGAATTGTAGTGGAAAAGATTGTGGAAGTGATCAATGTGGAGGAATTTGCGGGACTTGTACAGGCGGCGAAACTTGTAATGCCACTGGTACTTGCGAGACTGCCTGTACACCGGTGGACGGAGCATGGTCAGCTTGGAGCCCTTGGGAATGTGTTATGGGCGCGTCTCAGCTCGATATTGCTGCGTTAAGATTGCAAAACCTAACAGCAAGTTTGTTTATGAATACGGAAGTTGCATACAATTTTCAGAACCTTAGCAGAAGAACCAGAAGCTGTAATAATCCATGCGGAGGGGTTGATTGTATCGGAGAAGCAACGCAAACAAACGACTGCTATGCTACGACCGGTACAAGTTGTAATGTTCCTCTTGGTGTATGTGTAGAAATCACAAAACTAGAATGTATAGTCAAAGGAGATTGCTTAAATGAATATCTACCAGAGGATGATGATTGTCTTGATTTTGTGTGGTTGTGTTCGGCAAATGGAATCTGTGAGCTTGATATTACAAAGGTTTCAGCGAAAACATATTGTGATGATGGGAGCATATACTGTACCGACAATTTCTGTACCTTCAGCCAATAAAAACTCACTGTAAAAAATAACCATGAAAAAAATATTTTTTTTCGGTCTCGGAATCTCTCTTTCCATATTTCTCGCCGGTATCGCGTTTGCCGCTACGGTAACCGTTACTATTCCAGATAAAGCAGAAGGAGATAGTCTGACAGCTGCAGAATTTAATCAAATTGTGGATGTGCTTGAAGGCGTACAAAATATTTCAGGAAGCATTGGTATTGGGACTGCTCCCGATACAAGCGTGAAACTCGATATTGATGGATCAATGAAACTTGCCCCACAGTCTTCTGGTGGAACTTGTTCTACAAGTCTCGAAGGAGTGGTGTATGTGAAGACAGATGGGCATTGGTATGGTTGCAATGGAACAGGTTGGATGCAACTTGATAATTAATTCCAAAACTTTCAAATAAACATGAAAAAAATAATACTCTTCGTTCTCGGAATTATGCTTTCAGGAGTGGTATTAGCTTCTGTGGTGAACATCTCCAACAAATCAGATGGGGAACAGGTCTCAGCTACTGAATTTAATCAAATTCTAGCCGTAGTAGACGAACTGTATAATTCCAGTGGGAACTTCGGAGTTGGAGTTGAACCGACGAGTGGGGTTGCGCTTGACGTGAATGGAATTTTGAAATTATCCCCCGTTGGGATTGGTGGATCGTGTTCAGAGGAAGGAGAAATGACCTTTGATGTATCTTCAAAGCATTTGTATGGATGTAGTGCAGGAACGTGGAAACAACTTGATAATGATTCCTGTACTTT
>CAZVBV010000015.1:9878-12117 GCA_964625805.1 uncultured Candidatus Peribacteria bacterium
AGTGATGGATGTGGAGGAACTTGCGGTACTTGTACAGCACCAAAAACGTGTAATGCCTCTGGTACTTGCGAGACTGCCTGTACACCGGTGGACGGAGCATGGTCTTCATATGGACCTTGGACCTGTGATGGATTTATTGGTCCATTAAAGCAGGATGATCCATTATACGTTCCAATAGGAACCCTTCTCGAGAATAACCTTCAAGCAAATTTATTTGCAGTGTTGTCATTAGAGTCCATCACTATTTCTCGATCTCGATCAAGAACTTGTACCAACCCAACTCCGTCTTGTGAAGGGCTGATATGTGCTGGATCGGCAACACAAACAGAATCTTGTGGAACGAATGAAATTTGTTCAGATGGAGCATGTAATAGTGTTGGATGTACAACGGCTGCGGATTGTCCATCCCCAGAGCAAGTGTATGGATGGTCTTGCCAATACTATATTTCAACCTGCAAAGGAAATAACTGTGGTGTAGCGATTGAATATAGTGCCTCAGGAACAAGTTGTACCAACGGATCTGGGGAGACGGGGACGTGTGATGGAAGTGGAACATGTGATGTTGATTCAGCAACCCAATCCACCACAACTACACAATAGCGATCATTGCAGGAGCAGGGCTGTGTCCTGCTCCTCATGTTTCTTCAAGCATCGATATAATCGAAAAAGAAGTCGAAAGAACGGAAGACAGATTATTCATTACTGAGAGAGCTCCTTTCAAAAGACTCATCCGGCTCTGCACAGAAGATAAATTAATAAGCCAGATATTCACCACCTTCTCTCGAGGTTTCACCTCAAAAGAAGGCTTTTTCATTTTTCTATAAACTTTCCAAAATTATACAAACAACAAACCCTTCTTTTTCACTGAAATGAAAGGGAAGAGAAAGAGAAGGGAGGCGAACATCGAACAGAAAAGAAATTGGACTTTAAGCAGGAGCAGGGCTGTGTCCTGCTCCTCATGTTGTAAGAAAATACATATTTAAAGAGGAGGTTCAGGACACAGCCCTGAACCTGCTTAGGGAGTGTGGTGGTAATGACTCATTTATCGCTTCGCTCCAACTCGTCGACCACTCACGCGAACCTCCGGATTTCAACTCACCTTCGGTGGTTTAATATCCCCGCTCGGAATCTCTCGTTCCCTTTTTGGGTCCGGACCCTCTAACAAAGGGGGCATTTGTATTTTTTTTGTTTTCTCTCTTTTTTCTTGATTTGTTATAACAAAAAGTATAAAATGTGGGTACAATGACCAAAGAAGAAAAACTAATTCTTAAATTTAAAGCTTCACCGCAATCGATTTCTTTGGCTGATCTCTTGAAATTAATGGAATGGATCGGAATAGAAATTGTTCAGGGAAAAGGAAGTCATATTGTATGCAAAATGGAAAAAGAAATTCTTATTGTGATTCCTGTCCATCAAAACGATTGTAAGCCCTTTTATAAAAAGAAATCCCTAAAAATACTTCTTTCTCATAATCTCCTCTCATGATTACGAATACATTTACCATCGGCTCTCGGAAATATGAATATGTTCTCGGAAAACCATTTCAAGAAAATGGAGAAAAATTGATGCATCTTTCTTGTCCAAAATTGGGAATAAAACAAGATTTTTTGATAGAAGATATTCCGGAACTCATTTTAGATCTCCCAAATATTGCTCACAATTTAAAACAAAGTGCAAAACAAGACACATTCATTCGTATTCGAATAAAAGCAGGAGAAAAGAAAATGATTGAGAAAAAAGCAATGGCAGTGGGAAAGACAACCTCCTCCTACATTAGAGAAAGAGCATTGAGTATTTAAATCTCACATTTGGGTCCGGAGCCTTTAACAAAGAACCCGTGAGGAATCTCGTCACTTCGCCCTGCTTCGCATGGCTTGTTAGAGTGTGGTGGTAACGACTTAAACAGGAGCAGGGCTGTGTCCTGCTCCTCATGTTGTAAGAAAATACATATTTAAAGAGGAGGTTCAGGACACAGCCCTGAACCTGCTTAGGGGCCTCGGATATCCCTCCGGGATTCTGAGGTGACGAGGGGGTGTTTGAGAATCGGATACGTATCCAAAGGAAATCTGAAAAAATCAAACCCGGGTTTCGTGTATCCCCGTTCGGAATCTCTCGTTCCCTTTTTGGGTCCGGAGCCTTTCGGGCTCCGGACCCTCTAACAAAGGGGGTATTTGTATTATATCTCCGTTCGGAATCTCTCGTAGTTCTCACTTCGTGAGAACACTCGAGGCATTTGCAT
>CAZVBV010000015.1:12217-16068 GCA_964625805.1 uncultured Candidatus Peribacteria bacterium
ATAGGCTACGCCTATTTTAAAAAACAAAAATACCCCACAAGGGGGCATTTGTATTATATCCCCGTTCGGAATCTCTCGTAGTTCTCACTTCGTGAGAACACTCGAGGCATTTGCATTCTCGTCGCTTCGCTCCTCGGTGCAAATGTACGAACCTCCGGTTCAATTCCAATAGGCTACGCCTATTTTAAAAAACAAAAATACCCCACAAGGGGGCATTTGTATTTTTTAGATGGTATCCCCGTGAGGAATCGAACCTCAATTTTGACCTTAGAAGGGTCCTGTTCTAT
The DNA here is from genome assembly GCA_964625805.1 of uncultured Candidatus Peribacteria bacterium. GTDB lineage: Bacteria > Patescibacteriota > Gracilibacteria > UBA4473 > UBA4473 > CAZVBV01. Next base: position 12,505 of record CAZVBV010000015.1, read on the forward strand.
CCATTGAACTACGGGGACTCGTTGCTGGAGGACTTCATTGCTCTCGCGATCAGGCTTTGCCTGATAGCTCGGCTTATTTCATCCTCGCGCCTCTCATTCGCACGAAGGTCTTCGTACTCGCTTTACGGACTTATTCGCTACACTCACTCGTCCTACTCGTACTCAGCTACCCCATGCTCATGGTATTTTGCAAACGCCCTTATATTTTTTTAAGTCCCCCTGACAAGGGGGATTGAGGGGGTTTTTCTTCAAAAGAGCCTGCGTATTCTAGCAGATTTTTAGATTTCTGTCACTCAAAGAAAGCCTGAAACATAACTTCGGGATCAATCTCGATGTCGTGCCACAAATGGAATTGTGCCACCGCTTGGTGGACGAGCATCTGGTCGCCTGTGATGGTTTGTGCACCGGCTTCGGCGGCATCATGGAGGAACTTTGTTTCCAATGGATCGTAGACCACGTCAAAGGCCACGTGCTTCTCTCTCCAGAACGTTTCCTCTAGAATCGACTTCCACTCACCCATGCCAACTGTCGTTGCGTTGATGACAATGTCGACCTGATCAGGGTCTACTTTCTCCAAAGATTTAAGAGCGGTAACCCCAAATTCCTTTGCGAGTTGCTCAGATTTCTCAAATGTTCGGTTCAGAATAAAAACATCGGCTTCGGCATTCTTGAGTGCGAAAATAATCGCCCGACTTGCGCCACCGGCTCCGAGAATGAGACACCTTTTCCCACTCGGATTGATCACAGGAGCCATCGCTCGGAACGCTCCGATGCAATCTGTATTGGTTCCGATCAGTATTCCGTCCTTCTGAAACACCGTATTTACGGCTCCAATTTTCTTTACCGCTTCGGTTTCTTGATCAAGGTATTGACGAATTAATTCTTTATGGGGAGCTGTTACAGAAAGGCCGTCAAATTGCCGTCCTTCGGTCTTCATCCACGATTCTAAATCCTCAGGTTTTACATCAATCGCCTCGAAGCTCGCTTCTAGATTGAATTCAGAGAATCCTGCCTCATGAATTTGAGGAGATTTTGACTGTCCGATGGGGTGTCCGATACTGGCGAATTTTTTCATGGAAAATAATCAAAAAGCAAACTTTATTTCGGCGCAGAGGATTGCATAAAAATTAGATTTTTACAATACGTGAATTTTCTATAAAAAAAGTTTGACACATGCGCTTAAGTTCTTACAATCGCTCGGCTTTCCTTTGGGGAAGCATGACAAATGTTCTTTCACATGTCGGTAAAAACGTAGATCTATTTTAGCCAATAGATTTACACAAATTCAAATTCTAAACTTTTAAATCGATTTTTTTCGTATCGGTTTAAAATTAAAACATAGGTTTTAAGCGTTTGAGAATACGGTTTCCGTTTTCTCTGTTCCTGCGCTTGGAACCGAAACGCAAATAGCTTTCTGCAATTTGCGCATCGAAAGATGAACAAGTCTGAGTCCTGTCATTTATGACAGGAACATAAAAAAAGTTACATATAGGTGTATAACGGATTCCTTGACTGGCATATCCGATGAAGGACGTTGAAGCTTGCGATAAGCTTCGGGGAGCGAGCAATCACGCGATGATCCGGAGATTTCCGAATGGAGAAATCCATCCCATTTATGGGATACTCTGTACCCAAAACCATTAAGTACAGAGAGGGAAGTCGGCGAACTGAAATATCTCAGTAGCCGGAGACAAGAAATTAATAAAGATTCCCGTAGTAGCGACGAGCGAACTGGGAAGAGCCCAAACCGGCTTCGGCCGGGGTTGTAGGACTTCGATATCTTTATGGTCTGTATAAAAGAAGGTTCTGGAAAGAACCGCCGTAGAGGGTGATAGCCCCGTATTTGAAATGCATTCCATACAGTAGAAGTATCCTGAGTAGGGTCGGACACGTGAAATCCGGCTTGAATCTAGGTGGACCACCATCTAAGGCTAAATAGTGTGCCAGATCGATAGTGAACAAGTACCGTGAGGGAAAGGTGAAAAGTACCCCGGGAAGGGGAGTGAAATAGACATGAAATTATACACTTTCAAGGAGTGGGAGCCTTCGGGTGACCGCGTGCCTTTTGTAGAATGAGCCAACGAGTTAGTCGTATAGGGTAGGTTAAGGCAGTATCAGCCGGAGCCACAGCGAAAGCGAGTCCGATAAGGGCGTTTATCTTATGCGCTAGACCCGAAACCACGTGAGCTAACCATGAGCAGGGTGAACCTTCAGTAAAATGAAGGGAAGGCCCGAACCGCCGACTGCAGCAAAAGTCTCGGATGACTTGTGGTTAGAGCTGAAATTGCCATCGAACGTGGAGATAGCTGGTTCTCTTCGAAATATTTTTAGGAATAGCCTCCGGTTTCTAGCAGGGGGGGTAGAGCTCTGTTTGGGGAAGGGCGGTAAACAACCGTACCGACTCTTAGCAAACTTCGAATACCTCTGTGACAGTCCGGGGAGTCAGTCTGCGACAGCGAAGTGCCGTAGACGCAAGGGAAAGAGCCCAGACCGCCGTCTAAGGTCCCCAATATCACCTCAGTGGTAAAGGATGTAAGATTGTTTAAACAGCCAGGATGTTGGCTTAGAAGCAGCCACCATTTAAAAAGTGCGTAATAGCTTACTGGTCGAACGATTTTGCGCCGAAAATTCAACGGGGCTTAAGGTGATAACCGAAGACGCGGGTGGCGAGTATATTCGTATATTCGTCGCGGTAGAAGAGCGTTGTGTGAGCAGTGAAGGTAGGCCGTGAGGTTTCTGCTGGAGCGAACACAAGTGAGAATGTTGGCATAAGTAACTTTAAGGAGATTAAAACTCTCCTCGTCGAACACCCAAGGTTTCCGATCCACTGGCAATCAAGGTCGGGTTAGTCGGTCCTAAGGCGAGGCTGAAAAGCGTAGTCGATGGACAACAGGTTAATATTCCTGTACCAATTATTTTTGTGATGGCGTGACACATCGGGAAAATTTCGTTTCCAGTTAATGAATTCTGGGGCAAATCTTTAGCTTATGCTCTTATAGGCAAATCCGTAAGAGTTCGTGAGAGATGATGCATACTTACTTCGACGCGAGTCGGGGACAAAACGATGATTCCGGTGTCAGGAAAAGCGTCTAAACTTAAAAGATAATTGACCGTACCGCAAACTAACACTAGTAGGTGGGTAGAGAATACTCAGACGATCGAGATAACTAAGCTTAAGGAACTCGGCAATACAGCGTCCGTAACTTCGGGATAAGGACTCCCCATCTTCGGATGGGGCGCAGCGAAAGATGCCATGCAACTGTTTATCAAAAACATAGCTTCGTGCTAACTCGCAAGAGGATGTATACGAAGTGACCCCTGCCCAGTGCCAGAAGGTTAAGTGGACCGGTTTACGCTGGAAAATGAAGCCCTGGTGAACGGCGGCCGTAACTATAACGGTCCTAAGGTAGCGAAATTCCTTGTCGGGTAAGTTCCGACCCGCACGAATGGGGTAATGATGTGGCAACTGTCTCAAGCTCAGACTCGGTGAAATTGCAGAAACGGTAAAAATGCCGTTTACGCGCGGTAGGACGAAAAGACCCTATGCAGCTTTACTCCAGCTTG
>CAZVBV010000016.1:0-15592 GCA_964625805.1 uncultured Candidatus Peribacteria bacterium
AAGCCGCAGTGATGGCCGCAGCCCCTGGGTCATCTATCTTTGTTCCCGCATTCATGTACTGGTTTGTCCAGCACTGATCTCCAATCTGAATCGTGTCGTACCAGTTGCCACCACTGTCGCGGACAGCTGTTGGACATCCACTCACACCGAATTGAACCCACGCAGTTCCATTACAATAATTCATCGCATTTTGGTCATCGTTGTATTGGACTGTTCCTTTGAGACTCGTCGTACAAGACTCAGTTGATCCGACTCCAAAAGTAGACTCGGTGCCAATTTTCGCTCCTCCTGATATTTCTAATTTTGTCACTGGAGTGATTGTTCCAATCCCCACATCCCCTCCATCTTTGATAAAAATTCCATTGGAAGCATTATCAAATAAACCTAACCCATTGTCATCTACCGAGATGACCTCATTTCCTATAAAAGAAGCCCAAACAATACTGATACTTACAAGGGAAACGATGAGAACCGAGAAAAAAAGTTTTTTCATGAATCAATTTTTATTATTTGAATACTACCATTTTTAAAAGTAAAAAAACAAAAAAAATACAATCTGCCTCATTCAACCCCGGGGTTGGTATATCTACCCTGGGTCCGGACCCGGAATTTGAGTGAATATCCGAGTTCGAACTCAACCTAACCCAGGTTCTATTCACCGATTGTTTGTCCTGTCTTGGGATGTTCGATGGGATAAAGAAAGATATTGAACAAATTTATTGTTCAACTGTTCCGAGACACCCTTTTTTATAGTGTCTCATTTGTCTCATTTAAAAGGTCAGGTATAATGGAAAAAGCAATCTATAAGGCACCAGACCGATGCCTCCTGCCAAGTAGAAACACAGCGACCCTTGTGGTTGGTGTTTTTTAAATATTTCAGTTGAGGAAGCGAACTAGAATTTGTTCTGGGTTCGATACAAGGAGTGAAACGACTGAGTATTCCTACCGCGCCTGCCAATCGAAATCGGGATACGTATCCCTTTTTTAGGATACGTATCCAATTTCCAAAAGGGATACTCTTTTTTGAAAAAATTGTCATAATGAAAATAGCTTAAACAATAAATTCATGTCTAAACAAGATTTTTTTGAAATCGAAGCGACACAAAGTTCAGCAAGAACAGATGATCACAAAGTGTTTATCGAAAAACTAGAGCGCGCTGGATATACGATTAAATCCCAAGACAAAAATGAAGAAAAAGGAATCAATCATGAGCTTGTTACTCGTACATTAGAAACGGTAATGAGTCCACCAACGATATCGTTGCCATTTATAAAATTGGAAGCAAAAGAAATTTTTGGACACTACGATTATGAAGAACAACTTTTTGAAGCACTCGATATTCCGAAATTCGAGTTTAGTGCCTATAAAAAAGGGGCGACACTTAATGATGTTAACGATTCATGGGACAAGTTTGATTTGGATTAAAAAGGAATTGTGAAATAAATGTGAAATCCCCTCATTGCTCATTTCAAAAATCTATCGCAGGGTGCAAAGTGATGAAGGTTTTTAATCAGTTCCGGCGTTTTTTGAGACAACGAAAAAGAGAAAGATGCCTCCCTGTCCCGACCTATGCACCGCCCTATAACCAGTGTGTAAGACTGCAACGACGGCGGTTTTTTCTCTCCTTTCTTCTCGTCCTGCTCATTAGTAGTTTTTATACCCTGTACAACGCGAAGCAACGAATCGCGAACGAAGAACTCGTACATGTTTGGGTAGCAAACCAGGATGTAATCTCTCCCACAGAGATAAAACTGGAACACCTGCAAACAAACTTCTTTCCACGGAAGAATCTTCCTGAATTTTATTTCGAAATAAGTGAAGAAGTGGTCGGGAAAGTCTTGATCCAAGACGTCGTAAAGAATGAGATACTCCTTCCCCATAACTTCACCGAGACCGTGGATACGAGTTCTGTAAGTACGAAATTTCAGAAATCATTTGCCCTCACGATGGACGAGAACTGGTTCGAGGCGAAATTCCCAGCTCTTTCTCCGCACGACACGGTGGATGTTTTAACAACCAATCCAAAGGCAGGACTCTGGCAAACTATTTCCGTCGCAGCGAATATTTCCATCATTGAAATGCAGTATGACGAGAAGGGCGACAAGAAAACATTGGTCGTAAATCTCACCCAAGACGAAGCCCGTGCGATTTTGTTTGCTCGCGGTGCACGCCTTCCAATGCACATTATCGTGCATTCTTCCCTGACCCCAGATACGAATGAAAGTCGTTAAAAAATACGTTTTTTGTAGTCCCCCCTCAGGGGATTCAACACTGATTGCGCTAAATATGTGCCTCACCCATCGGCAGTGGAAGAGTGATGCAAACATTGCTTTTCTTCAGCTCTCTCACTTCCCCGATATCCACACGTTGTACGATGCGAAGCACAAACAAACGATTCTGGATCTGAAGTACTTACTCGATGCAGGCGAAGCACCGGCTCCGGAGCCGATTCTCAAATCCCCACTCTGGAACGACTGGCAGGAATTATCGGTGAACGATGTGAAGAATATTTTCACGTTTCTCGAACAGCATTACGATACGATTTATATTGATTTGAATGTTTCTGTGGGAGAAGAAATCGTGCAGGAAGTATTGAACCAATCATCCAAGATTGTGATTCCGACAAATATAAATCCGGCGAGTTTGGCAGGCGTGGAATCTTTTTTCTCGAAATACGAATCCTTTCGTCCACGATGTTCATTGATCTTCGATCAGTGTCCAAGTGGTTCAGCATCCGCCGTAAAACAGAAACTCAAAAAACGAGACATCCCACTCCTCGGCACGCTTCCCGTTGTAAAAAAATATCTGTGGGAACAGATATTTGAGGCCTACCCGCTCGCATTTCACAAAAAGTCGAAGTGGAAAAAGTCCCTGTTTACATTGCTCAAAAAACTCACCCTCTAATGCGAATCGAAAAAGAAAATGCATTGCAAAAAAAACTCTACCAACATGTGGTGCGTTGGATTGGAGAGACGCGTACCAAGTCCCCAACAAAAAGTGAAATCGCCGAACAATGTCATCTGTGCTTGAAGGATGAAGATATTCACCTGCCGACTGAAACGACCGATAAACTTATCAAGCACATTCAGTTCTCCGTGCTCGGACTCGGACCCATCGAAGTCTATCTGCAGGATGAATCGGTGACTGAGATCATGGTCAACGGCCCCGATACGATTTTTGTGGAACGAGCCGGACGATTAGAAAAAACCGATCTCACTTTTTTTGACGAAGAACATTTACGAAAAATTATTCAGCAAATCGTTGGAAAAATAGGACGACGAATCGATGAACGAACGCCTTTGGTCGATGCCAGATTGCCGGATGGATCGCGTGTGAATGCGATTATTCCGCCGTTAAGCTTGAAAGGATCAACGCTCACGATTCGGAAGTTTCCCGCGCAAACCTGGGAAATAAAAGCCATGTTGAAGCATAAAACGTTGTCCAAACCCATGGCAGATTTCCTGTCGAATGCCGTGAAAAACAAGAAAAATATCATCATTTCTGGAGGAACCGGATCGGGAAAGACATCAACCTTGAACGCTCTGGCAAAACTCATCCCCAATGGCGAACGTATCATCACCATTGAGGATTCTGCGGAAATGAAAATCGATCATCCTCATCTGATTTCTCTGGAATCGAGGAATGCGAATATCGAAGGCACTGGAGAAATCACAATTCGGGCGTTGTTGAAGAATGCTCTGCGAATGCGACCCGATCGAATCGTGGTCGGAGAGATCCGTGGAGGCGAAGCGATCGACATGCTTCAGGCGATGAATACAGGGCATCAAGGATCATTGACGACTATTCATGCCAATGCGCCATTGGAAAGCCTCTATCGGCTCGAAACGATGGTTCTCATGGGTGATCTCGATCTGCCGATTAGTGCCATTCGTCCTCAAATCATCCAAGCCATCGATATCATCGTGCAACAAGAACGATTGGCATCAGGAGCCAGAAAGATTGTTTCCATTGCCGAGATCAAAAAAGGGAAATCCCTTTCCGAATATAAACTCACTGAACGATTCTCAGCATGAAAGAATTTATTTCCCTCGCCTTCGCGTGGTCGATGGGGAACATGTGGATGTCCGTTGGTTGTGGGATGTTGGGAATACTGGTCGCCTATCTCGTTCTGACAAAATTCTTCGCGCACGCGGTGTATTGGCATGGATGGAATCGACGTTTTTGGGGGGTCCGGACCCAAACGATTCGGGTCCGGACCCAAAAAAAAGGAGGCAATCGAAAGCTCATGATTCGTCAGATTCCTTTATTTCTCCAGACATTGAGTAATGCCCTCAAAGCTGGATATTCCCTTGAACAAGCCTTTATCTTCATCGCTCAGGAAATTGATCCCCCTCTTCAACACCCCGTACAGGTGCTCAATGAAAAACTCGAACTCCATGTTCCCACCGAAATCGCATTACAAGATTTTGCTCGCACACTCCACCATCCTGACATCGATTTTTTTGTGGAAAGCACCATTATCCAACTCCGCACGGGCGGGAATTTGGTGGAACTATTTCGCAAAGTGGCAGACTTAGTGGAAGAAAAACGAAAACTCGCGCAGGACATTAAGTCCTTCACCTCGCAAGGAAAAATGAGCGGGATTCTCATCGCGATTCTCTATCCCGTGTCATTGGTTCTATTCTCCCTACTCGCTCCAGCACACATTCATGCACTCTTTTACACCTCTGCGGGACAGTGTTTACTGGTCTTGTCTTTGCTCTTGGAACTACTGGGATTTGTTTGTATTTGGAAAATAATCCGCGTCAAAATATGATTTCTATTCTCTGGACAGTGACAGTAATTCTTTTTCTTCTCGTTCTCCAACAACGAGTTGGAAACCCTCAATGGCTTTTTCCTCGGATGTTGGATTTTGTTCCGATGAAGCGTGAAAAAATATCGGTACTTCAAAGAATAGCACATGCGATTTTCTTCAAAAAACACAGCTGGTTGGTGCAACAATTATCGCCTGAATTAAATGTCCGCAAGCGTCTCCAACACTCAGGAGATTCCATTTTCTACACCGATTATTTGAATATCAAAGAAGGTATTATGAGACTCTTTTCACTCCTCCTTTTCTTCTTTCTTATCTTTGGAAATCCAACCTGGGGCCGAAGCTTCCTCTTCGCTTTTTACTTCGTCTTCTTCTTTTTCCTTCTCGATCTGGTGCTCCAAATCATGAAAGAGAAGCGCGAAAAAATATTCACCCGCCAAGTTCCCTACTTCATTGATCTCTTCATTCTGACTCTGAGAACGGGACTCAATATCGAGCAAACCCTCTGGTGTTTAACGGAAAAAGACTCTCTGCTCACCCGCGCTATTCGTCGTCGGTTAGAAGGATTAAATCTTGGACGATCAATGCAGGAAATCTTTCTGGATTTAGAATCTGATGTGGGAAACGAAGAGTTTGAACACTTCCTCCGGAGCGTCCGGCAGTCTCAAACGTTGGGGGTTTCTCTCGCGTATACATTGGAGATTCAATCGCAATTGATACGAACAAAGCGCAAACAACGTGCCGAGGAAATCAGTCGAACCGCGGCGGTGAAGATTAGTCTCCCGTTGGTGCTCTTTATCTTTCCAGCCCTGTTGATTATTTATATCGGGCCAGGGATTCTGAACGTCTTGTAATCTAAGCCCTCTTCTGGCATCATCGCGCACGATGAAATCCTTCTTTTGGGTATGTATGGCATTTCTCATTCCGGGACTCCTTTTACGGATTCCTGTTGGAGGGGCCGGCATTTTGGCGACTGACATTATTCTGCCAATTTTTGCCTTTGTCTGGCTGTTTCATAAGTTCATTATCAGTCGATTTTTTCCGAAGAACAGTTTCATTCTCCCTGGATTTATCTTTCTTGCGATTGCGTTCGTGAGTTTGTTAATCGGCATGGTGGAATTATCCCTGATGGAAAAATTATTGTCGGGCGCGCACGTGATCCGATTTTTCTCACTCTTGATTTTTGGATGGAGTGCGACAGATTTATTTAAAGACGACCAAGAAACATTTTTCAAACGCTTCTTTTGGATTGGCGCCATTGTTATTGGGCTGGGCGTCGTACAGTTTTATGCTATTCCCGATATTTCTCAGTGGTCGACAGAAGGCGGATGGGATCCGCACATTGGACGGTTACTTGGAACATGGTTGGATCCGAATTTCCTGGCGGGATTCTTGGGATTCTTCTTCCCTTTAGTCATCGCGAAGTGGTACGACAATGATAATAAAAAAGAAAAATTCCTTCTCGTCCTGCTTGCGATTGTAACATGCGGAGCACTCTTCCTCACCTTCTCGAGAAGTGGATATTTGGCGTCAGCGACGGGACTCTTTGTGTTCTTTATTTTCAAAGATCCCAAAGTTATCTTGCTTGGAATCCTCCTTGTAGCCATTGGAATCGGAACGAATGAACGCGCACAAAAACGAATTGCTGAACTCACCGGAACTGTTGCTGCCATAGTGCTTAACGAAACAGACGAAGTTGATCCGACGGCCAGTTTGCGAATCGTGAGTTGGAGTAAGAGCCTAGAACTCTGGAAAAAATACCCCGTGCAAGGAATCGGATACAACACCTATCGATACCGAGCCGCACGAGAGGGCATTGTAGATGAAAGTTATTTCTCTGCCGGAGGATCTGATTCGAGCTTCCTCACAGTGCTGGTGACAACCGGAGTGCTCGGACTTTTTGTCTTTCTCTGGATGTTTGTGAAAATCGGGGTGGTAAATTTCCTCAGATTTCTAAAAACCCGTAATCCACTCTTTCTTGGATTTGTTGCGGGATGGTGCGCATTATTTGTCCACGGATTTTTTGTAAATTCACTTCTCTTTCCTTTTATTCTCATGCCGCTTTTGGCGGTAGCAGGAGTCTTGGAAACTATTAAAAAATGAAGCAACGACTGCTTTTGCTATTGGGTGGAATCCTTCTCATCGTCTTGATGGGATTGTCGATGAGTGAGAATAATTTCGCTCCATTACAGGCGAACCTGTTTGAGATTTCTGAAAGCGTACAGGACGCCGGACTCGATTTGGACAAGTGGAACGAGGTCTCTATTCAAACTGAAGAACTTTCTTCGTTTCCTTTTTCGCCTATCAAAAAGATCCTCCGCAGAATGGAGAGCATCGTTGAGGAGGTATATATTTTGCGCGAAGCACTCGTCACAACTTTTCACGAAAGCCCACTCCACACCGATAACGTATTGGCGCTTTTTGAACACGTGGAGACGATTGATATGCACATTAGGAAGATTGAAGGCAGTCTCCGATGGATTCCTTCGTTTCTCTTGAGTGAAGAACAGAATCAAAAAATTGCAGCCGTGAAAGTGCAAATCAAAATGGTTCGAGCTATTCTCGAGGATGTGGAGAAATTTGAACGCATCATTAAATCTTTTGCGAGAAAAGAAGAACGTTTACTGGTGCTGTTACAGAATCAGAACGAACCCCGATCCACAGGAGGATTCGTGGGAAGCTTGTTGGTGATTGATTTCGACGAGGAGCTTATCACGTGGGACTTCGAGGATGTTTACGCCCTTGATCGGAAGGTCCCTGGCGAAGATCAACCCCCGGCTCCGGAATTTTTCCATGATTTATCGAAAACGATTTCGCTCCGTGATGCGAATTTCTGGCCAGACTTCGTGACATCGAGTCACGCGTATCGTGATTTTTTCAAATCTATCGATGAGACAAAACCAACAACAATCGTTGCAATCAATATGAATGTCATTGAGGAGTTTTTGAAATTCACAGGGCCCGTGAAGCTGTCCAAATGGGGCGTAAGTGTGAATGAGTACAATGTCGATTTAGTGCTTCAATTCCTCGTGGAATCAAAAATCACCGGACGATTCAATGCGAAAGGTCCTGTTTTGGAATTCGCCGAACAGCTGTTTCATCCGAGGCATCTCGAACGAATTGATTTCGAAGACATCCTCGCGTTTGACCTCGATGGATTTATCGCAGAGAAGAATGTCCTCGCACATTCGACGAATATTTCATTGCAGAAACTTTTTGAGAAATGGAGTATTGACGGTCGTGTGCGTGAGAAACGAGAAGCTGACAACTTCCTCTATTTTGATTTCATTTCCGTGGGAGCGAACAAATCTGAGAAGTTTGTGTGGACGAAACTCTGGCATGACAGCGAAATCATGAAAGACGGAACCGTGAACAATTCTTTGGAAATCATCCGAAATCATGCCCTCAAGCCGGGTGAGATTTCTCAACTCATGGAAGAAAACACATGGAGTGAGAACATCCGTGGACTGATGAATGAAGATCTTCTCTGGAAACTAGGAGCGGGACAAAACCGCACAGTTCTGCGGTTATTCGTGCCACGAGAAGCCAAGTTGGTAGCGAGCAAGAATCCTTCTGGGGAGATTACCGAGACGTTGTCGGACAACAAAGATTTCAAAATCTGGGAGATTCCGATGTTTGTAAATTCGGGTGAACGATTAAAAATCGAGGTTGAATATAAAACCGAACTCCGTCGTGGAAGTGCGAATTGGAGACCGTATTTCCTTCAACTCGTGGGGACACCGGGGCGTGAGAAGACCACGTTCCTCGAAACCATTTCAACAGAAAAAGGGGGCAGATTTACTGCCGAAACAAAAAACCTCGGACACCCTGAACCCCTTGTCGATCAGGACTACCGAGCCGTGATTGAGTTTGAATAAGAAAATAATCTCCTCTTTGTCATTCCGAGCGTAGCCGAGGAATCCATTCCTCATATCAAACAAAAAGGGATCTCTCCGCTTCGGTCGAGATGACAAGTGTGTCTTTTTTATTGTTCCACCACCTTCCCATAGAGAATATACCCTTGCCGAGACACAATCTCGACATCGACTTCTGTCCCTGTGAAATCTCTTCCGCTCGGGAAATACACCTCAAAGAATTCACGACTCCGGCCTGTGTTCTGGTATTTTCCCGTGGGCAGTTCTTCCGCTTTCTCCACGAGTACTTGGAGTGTTGTTCCAATAGATTTCTCTCTCTTCTCCCAGGAAGCTTTTTTAACAATATCGTCAAAAGCATGAAACCTCCGCTTCTTTTCCTCTCCATCAATGAACTCCTTCTCCATCCGGCTCGCGGGGGTATTTCGCCGTGGTGAGAAAATCGCGGTGTACGAAAAATCAAACTTTATCCGTTTCGCGAAATCACAAAGTACCTGAAACTCTTCCTCCGTTTCTCCGGGGAATCCCACAATGATATCTGTCGAGAGTGTGCACGTCGGCATCTCTTTTCGAATTCGCGCAATAATCGCTTCATATTGCTCAACCGTGTAGTTCCGATTCATCGCTCGCAGCACTCTGTTCGACCCGTGTTGCACGGGAAGGTGAATGTAGGGACACGCAGTTTTCATGCCCGCAAGTGCGTCAATCACGTCATCTGTGAAATCCTGAGGATGCGCGGATGTGAATCGCAATCGCGACAATCCCTTGGCGTGAAGTTCATCTATTTTTAACAAAAGTTTCGCGAAACATTTCTCGCCTCCGTCGGTGTAAGAATTCACATTTTGTCCGAGCAAAGTAATTTCTTTCGCTCCGGAGCCAACGTGTTTTTCACATTCGGTGAATATCTCGTCCATCGGACGCGAACTCTCCCGCCCTCTCGTGTAGGGCACAATGCAGTACGTACAAAATTTATCACATCCCTGCATAATCGGCACCGATACCTGCACTTTGTTTTCTACTTTTGGATTCACATGGAAATAATTCTCAATACTCCCACTCCCAAATCCTTGTTCAAACGATGCAAAATCGTGATCAGGGAAATGCGATTCGAGTAACTTGGGGAGTCGCGCCACATCTTCAATTCTGAATACAAGATCAATCGGATCACTCCGGAGAAGCGCATCTTTGCTGTTTGAAGAGTCGCCCGTCTGACGCACCATGCATCCGGTGACAGCGATGAGTGTCTTCGGGCAATCTCTTTTTTTCTGTACCATAAACCCATACGCCTTGTCCTCTGATTTCTGCCTGACAGAGCAGGTATTCACAATTTGAAGATCAGCACATTGACCTTCCTCGGCACGCGAAAAACCACACTGTTCCAAAACTGCCGACACTCGTTCTGAGTCGGAATAGTTCATCTGACAGCCATGCGTTTGAATCGCGTAGGTTTTCATATCCGCGAAATAGTGAATGAAGCATGACAAAAAATCAACTCACCCCCTGTCATTCCGAGCGTAGCCGAGGAATCCCTTTCCCCAAAGAAAAAACAAAGCGATTTCTCCGCTTCGGTCGAAATGACAAAACTACTTTTTAATACAATTTCGATACGGATTTATTCCCCACCACATTCTTCATCACTTCTGCGAACAGTGGTGCCATTGAAATAATCTTGATATTTTTCGCTGGTTTCTCGATTGGCAAAGTGTCGGTGAAGACCGCTTCTTTGAGTCCTGCTTTCGCAAGATTTTTCTGTGCGTCTCCCGATAACACCGCATGTGTTGCGCAGAGATACACGTCTTTGTTGGCTCCGTTGTCGACCAATGCTTTCACCGCTCCGATCACAGATCCCCCTGTATCCACAATGTCATCGACGATGATTGGAGTCTTTCCTTTCACATCTCCAACGATGTGCGTGACTTCTGATTTGTTATGTTCTGGTCGTTGCTTGTGCAGAATCGCGATAGAAATTCCAAGCGCATCGGCAAATTTTTTCGCGTCTTTTGCGCCCCCTGCATCAGGAGAGACAATCACCGCATTCTTCAATTTCTTTTTCAAAAAGTATTCCACAAAGTATTTTCGTGGGTTGAGATTGTCCACTGGGCAGTCGAAGAATCCTTGGATTTGATCTGCGTGTAAGTGCATGGTAATGACGTGGTCAGCACCTGCAGATGCGATCATCTTCGCGAATAGTCTCGCTGAGATCCCTTCTCGTGGTCCGTGAATTTTATCTTGTCGGGAGTATGGCATGTATGGCAAAACCACGTGCACACTCTTGGCGAAACTCTGTTTCGCGGCATCGATCAAGAGGAGTAGCTCCACAAGATCATTGTCCATGTGTTCCGTTCGTCCCGTTTGAACAATGAATACTTCCTGTCCTCGAAATGTTTCGTCGTACTTCACATATTTTTCTCCGCAAGAGAATGTTTTGATTGTGGTCTTCCCCAATTTCTGTTTTAGATGCTTCGAAATCGCTTGGGCAAACTCTGGATGACTCGAGCCGGAAAAGATCTTGAAATTATTCATCGACGGTATTTTGCGAAATTTTGAGGAATTTGTAAACTCTCTTCGTACATGACCCCTGAAATTTCAATTATTACCGTGAATTTTGGAAGTGCTGAAAAAGTAAAAGCGCTTTGGAAATCTCTTCAGCAATTTTCCCCGAGCAAAGAATGGGAATTTATCGTCGTAGACAACCATTCCGCGCGAAACGAAGGAACACAATTAGTGACTTTTTTAAAGGATTTCGACAACGCACACGTGATCACATTGGCTCGAAATACGGGATTTGGGGTCGGAAATGAAGAAGGAATAAAATTCGCGAAAAGTGAAATAATTGCGATTGTGAACCCTGATATTGAAGTTCAGTCCGGAATTTTTGATGAACTCATGAAGGTTTTAGGGGAAGAAAAAGTGGGCATTGTGACCCCCATTATGGAAACTCATGATGGAAATTCGCTCCCAAACGCATGGGATTTTCCATCTCCTTTTGGACTCCTTTCTCGGCGTTTATTTGGAAAGAAGGAAGTTGTGATAGCACAAAAAACCACCCCCGTCGCGTGGGCACAGGGAAGTTTTCTTATGATGCGGAAGTCATTTTTCACTGATGTTTTGAAAGGATTTGATCACCGATATTTCCTCTTTTTAGAAGACACGGACCTCTGTCGACGGACATGGGAAGCAGGTTACCGAGTGCTTCAAGTACCAAATGCAAAAGCTTTTCATGGAGACAAACGATTGTCGGGAAAAGGCATCTGGCAGTCCCTCAAAAAGAAAACATTCTGGATTCATATCCTCTCAGCATTGAAGTATTTCTGGAAGTACCGAGGAAAGTCTCACCCTGAAATTTTTTAATATGCGCATAGCTGACACACATACTCATCTGTATTTCTCTTCGTTTGATAAAGACCGGAAGGAAGTCATTGAACACTGTCGAAAGATGGGTGTTGAGCTTCAGGTACAAATTGGATGTGATGAGATTTCTACCCTCGCCGCACTGAAGTTGGCGCAGGAAAATGATGATTTTCATTCTACCGTTGGGATTCATCCCTGCGATGTGAAGGTTTGTTTCGATGAGAATAAACTGCACCGATCGTCAGGATTTGAGAATTATAAGTTGAAAGCCAAGACATTTGATGAGCTCTTCGCGATGTTTGAGGAGTTGGTGGAAAAAAACCCCGAGAAGATTGTGGGGTTCGGGGAAACAGGATTTGACCTGTACCATGAGAACTCCGAGGAAATTTTCAAGATCCAGACAGAGGTGTTTCTCAAGCACGTGGAACTGGCGAAGAAATACGACAAACCCCTCATCGTGCACGGACGGAATTCAGAAGCCCAGATGATGGATTTCTTTACAAAAAATATTGAACCGGGAAGTGTTCGTGGAGTCATTCATTGTTTTCCCGCGGGACCCGAATATGCGGAATTCTTTACAAAGAAATACGGATTTTTCATTGGAATCGGCGGAACAGCAACCTATCCTAAGGCTGATAATATTCGTGAAGCCATTGCTTCAACCCCAATAGAATTCATTGTTACTGAAACCGATAGCCCCTTTCTCGTTCCTCAAAGTCTACGAAAGACTGTAAAGCGAAACGATGCCAGCTT
This sequence comes from uncultured Candidatus Peribacteria bacterium, assembly GCA_964625805.1. Taxonomy (GTDB): domain Bacteria; phylum Patescibacteriota; class Gracilibacteria; order UBA4473; family UBA4473; genus CAZVBV01. The sequence continues at coordinate 12,752 of CAZVBV010000016.1, forward strand.
CTTACCCGAAGTAGTCGAACTGATTGCGGATATCAAAAAACTTCCTATTGAGGAGGTAGCTGAAATTTTATTCGAAAACGCAAAACGACTGTACCAATTGAAATAGACCCAGTCCTGCAACCTACGGCTTAAGCCGTAGGCTCTCTTTCAATCAATTATTTTTTGCATACTCCTCCTGAACAAAAAGGACAGAGCGGATTTGTTACAAAAAGACCAAAAAGTACGACAAGCGCAAGCACATGGAACAAGAGTCCCATCATATCTCCCGAAGGAATCGTGACGGAAAGAAATGCTACAAACGTGATGATAAAGAGTCCTAAGAGAGACACTTTATACAGTGTTTTTGGGATAAATGGACCTACGATAACGAAGAGTCCTCCCAAGATTTCAAAAGCCACAACGACCCAGAAACCTATTGTGAGCATAAGCCCTGTCCACCCAAAGAGTGTTCCGAGCATACCCTGAAACATTGCTGGATCCATGAACTTTCCGATTCCAGGAATCAAAAAGAGCGCTCCAACTGCAAGACGCGTAAGACATTGTGCGACGGCTGGTTTGTCGCAACAACACATTGAACATTTGCCCATAATATTTTAGGTTAAAAAATAAAAAAGCGTCCTAAAGTGTATAAGACGCCTTTCAAAAAACAAAGTTCTTTTTACGAAAATTTTGGAACGAGATTCTCGAGTGAGTACTCTTCCGTCCCTTTTTCATCTCCTTCGTAAAGCTTGAGAATAATCGCAAGCGCTTCTTCCTGTGTGTTTACACAGAAGATATTATCAAGATCACTCGCACTAATAAGTCCTTCTTTGAGTGGGTATTTTCGCACCCATTTGATCAATTCGTGCCACATTTCCCCCATCAAGATAATCGGAGTATTGGATGTATGTTTCACTTGAGCGAGTTGCCATGTATAGAACAATTCCAAACAGGTTCCGATTCCCCCTGGAACTACAACTGCTACATCTGACAATTCCATAAACGTATCGAGTCGACTTGAAAATTTGTGAAAATGTTTCTTCAAATCAAGATGCTTATTAGCGTATGCTTCATGTGGAAGGTCAATCGTGAGTCCAATTGAATGCGATTCTCCATTTTGCGCCATGCTATGTCCAAAGTTCGCCGCCTCCATAAGTCCAGGACCTCCTCCTGTTACCAAATCAATATCTCTCTTTCCGATTTCATGAGCAAGATCTCGTACTTGTTTATAAATAGCGTCGTCTTTTTCGATTCGAGCGGATCCAAAGATCGCCACTCTAAAGTGGTCTTCATGACTCATCCCTTCCCAGAAACTTTTTTGTGTGTGTACTTTTTGCATGTGAAAAATAATTAATTCCCCACATTATACCATGATTTAACATGGAAATCAAGCGTGTCAGACCAAACTCTTTATGATCCTTATTGTTCCGTGAGCCCTTTTGCAATTTCCTTTCCTCGATCAACCCCTGGTTGATCAAAGGCGTTTATTTCCAAAAATTCCCCCAAGAAAACTACTGTTCCCATCCAGAGCCCTATGAGCTCCCCCAGTGATTCTTCTGTTAAATTGTCCATTTTGATGATGCAGTTCGGACGGTGAAGCTCTCTCAAGCTCTGTGCTGTCGCTTTTAGTTCTGCATTCGCGATAATTCCGAGTGTCGTATTATCGTGGTAACTATTTTTTACAAAGATAGTAAAGAATTCATCTGGCCCCTCGGTGAGGAGTTGTAATAATGAATGCTGATCAGTCGGTCCAATCGCCGAAATAGGAACATATCCTTTCCCTTGTTTCCCTGTTGATTCGGCCACGAGCTGTGTCCACCAGTCGCCCATCTTTCGAAGTAACGCAACATACGGAAAGTGAACCAATTTCGTTTTGCCAGAGTTCACAATCGCTGAAGCCAATTGAAAAGGAAGATTTCCACTGGCGGAAGGTGATTGGAATTGCATTCGTATCTTCTTCGCTCCTTCGATAACCGCCTTCATATCAATGCCCGCAAAGAGTGCTGGCAATATTCCTACCGTCGTGAGTACTGAAAATCGACCTCCAATATTAACAGGCATCGGAACGGCTGGAACAGAATTTCTTTCTGCCCATGTCCAGAGTGCACTTTCGCGTTCAGTAATAACGATAAAATTTTCATGGGGTGCTTTCTCCCAGAAATGATCAAGTAACTTTTTTGTTTCGAGTGTCGTTCCTGATTTTGAGATCACTATGAATCTCGTTTTTTCGAAATCCTTAATCGTACCTACCGCCACTGGATCGATCGTATCAAGCACCGCGAGGTTTTTTCCACCCAGTCCATCACGGAGCATTTTTGCCCCCAGTGCTGATCCTCCGATTCCCAAAACGAGCGTTCGTTCCAATGGTTTTTGTTCGGCTACAAATTTCTCAAGCTCTGAAATGTCTTCATCCAGTACGTCAAAAAATCCCTGATCCTTTTGTTTAAACGCTTCCAAAAACGGCACAATCTTTTCTTCTTCGCACTTGAACTCTGCTCCTGAGAAATCAATGGAAATCATCACCGTGAGTATAATGCGTTTTAACGGAGAAGGAAAGACCGGATCAAAGTCACCAGTCCCCAGGCAATTCCGAGGAAAAGAAAGAAGTACGCCAACGGAATAAGTCCAAATGGCTCGTGCAGAAGTCCTGTTTCATCAACATACGATCCGATGAGATTGTACGCTGTCCCACATCCCGCCCCGACAGCGATGAATGCAATGGCGATGAGGTAGCTTTTTTGTTTTGTTTTCATGAGGTAAGTATAGTTGGATACGTATCCTCAGGATACGTATCCCAGTAAGACAATATGGTGGGGGTTCACACGCACGCCTTGAACCGACGACCACATGGGTCTATGAGAT
>CAZVBV010000017.1:0-14818 GCA_964625805.1 uncultured Candidatus Peribacteria bacterium
GAGAAATCCCTTCGAAGCGTACAGACTCATTTGGCTCCGGAGCTGTTTTTCGACCAGAGCAGGAGCAGGGCTATGTCCTGCTCTTTGTGTTTAAAGATCAACAGGAATATCACGTTTGGGGATTTACAGATAACCGCAAACGTCTTGATTCAGGACACAGCCCTGAACCGGCTTGAAGATCGCTTCCGTTGTTCTCCTGTGTGCAGAGTGAAACGAAAAATTGACACCAGTGCCGTGCTAACGCTTAAAACAATATTCCAAGTACTCACCCGATTCTGGGCAAGCCAGAATGACTTGGATTTTAAAAAATTGAAAATTCGTCACTCTTCCTTATTTTCTGTAAACTCTTTTTGAACTTTTTCAAAAAACTCATGAACATTCACACACGAACACTCAAAAATGGACTCAAATTGCAAGCCGTTGAAATGCCAGGAACCAACGTTGTCACAACCTTAATTCTCGTTGGCGCCGGATCTCGATATGAAGATATACCAATCGCAGGAATCTCTCACTTTCTCGAACATATGTTCTTCAAAGGAGCCAAAAAATACGACACACCAAAAGCCGTCGCTGAAGCGGTGGATAGTTTCGGAGGAGAATTCAATGCCTTTACTGGAAAAGAATACGCTGGATATTTTGTAAAATCAGGACAAGAAAATTTAGAAAAATCACTCGACGTGCTGTCTGACATGATGCTCCATTCTCGCTTTAACCCTGCGGAAATTGACCGCGAACGAGGCGTGATTTTGGAAGAAATGGCGATGTATCTCGATGCCCCGATGTACCAGATCAGTTGGGATTTCGAACAATTGGTGTTTGGGGACCAACCGTTGGGACGGGATCAGATCGGAACCAAGGAATTGATAAACTCCGTTACCCAAGCGCAATTCAAGCAATATCAAAAAGAACTGTATGTGCCAGAAAATACCGTGATTACTGTCGCCGGAGCCGTGAACGAAAAAAGTCTCGATCTCCTCGAGCAATATTTCCAATTTGAAGATTTGAAAAAATCTCGAGAACTGCTTCCTTTTGATAAAAATATTCACACAGAAAAATTTAAAATTCGTATCAAGAAAACAGAGCAATATCATATTTCTTTGGGACTTCGTACAATCAGTGAGACTGATGAACGTTTTCCGGTGCTCAAAGTATTGGCGACAATTCTTGGAGGAAACATGAGTGCCCGAATGTTTCAAAATGTGCGAGAAAAAAAGGGACTCTGTTATTCAATTCGAACACAAATCGACGAATTTACCGATACTGGACTCTTGACGACACGGGCCGGAGTGAAGCTCAATGATGTATTGAAAGCGACACAAGCCATCCGTGATGAGTATGATGATGTGGTCGAGAATGGGGTCGGAGAAGATGAAGTCGTAAAAGCAAAAAACTTCCTCTGTGGAAAGACCGACCTCAGCACCGAAGACACCGAAGAAGTCGCTCATCACTTCGCGAAAGACACACTTTTGTACGGAACAAAAGAGGATTTCGACACCTTAAAAGAACGCATCCGTGCCGTGACAAAAGATGAAGTCGATCAACTCGCGAAAGAATTGCTCGTGGGAGAGAATCTCCGATTTGCAGGAATTGGTCCACAGATTGATGAAGCTGAGTTGCTGAAGATTATTTCTTGATTTTATAGGATACGTATCCTAAGGATACGTATCCAGTGTCAGACGAAAAATGTCTTGTCATCCCGAATTCATTTCGGGATCAAACCATGAAAACTACTCAGTTGTATGAGCGTTAGCGGGGCGCTTGTGTTGATGCACTCTTTGAAGATTATTACTGTGATTTTTGTTTTGACCCTGAAACAAGTTACTTCGTGATCTGCGATATCAGGGTGACAATAAAAAATATTTAACAGGGGGATTGCCACGTCGTTATACTCCTCGCAATGACGCAATGAGGTATTGATTTTACTCCTTATCTATGGTATAATAAGGAGATGGACGTACTTTTATTTCCAACAGGTCCGATCGCTTCACTCTTGATTGCCTCGTTACTGGGAGCATTCTTGGGACTCTGGCGAGAAATGCAGGATCAAAAGAAAAACCGAAAGAGTTTCATGGGATTACGAACCATGACGCTTCTTTGTTTGTTGGGAGCCCTGTCCACGATCTTTCCACAATTTCCATACTTGCCGATTATTCTCTTCGGAGCGATCACGGCCTTGGTGGTTATTGGCCATGCACACGGGAACTTCGTGATGCAGAGGATTGGGATGACGAGCGAGTTGTCGGCCTTGCTGACGTTCTTTATTGGATTATTGATTGGATTTGAACAACAAACACTCGCGATACTGTTGACGGTATTTTTGGGAGGAATTAATGCTTTCCGCGATACCCTGCATAAATTCGCAAAGACGCTCCAGATACACGAATGGATTGGAATGCTTCAACTCTTGGCGCTGTCGGGAGCCGTGCTTCCTTTCTTGCCACGAGAAGCGATTGATCCATGGGGCGTATTTGTTCCATTTCATGTATGGCTCTTAATTATCCTTATTTCTGGAATCGGATTTTTTGGATACTTTTTGATTAAATATCTCGGCGCCCAAGGCGGAATTCCTTTAACGGGATTCTTAGGGGGAATTGTTTCGAGTACTGCGGTGACTATTTCTATGGCGACCAGGTCAAAAGAAGCGGACCTTCCGAATGTTTTTGCAGGAGGAGTTTTGATTGCATTGGCAACGATGCAGTTGCGAGTTGTTGCAGAGATACTGATTTTGGGATCGAGCGTTGCGCTTTCATTCTTGATGATTCCGATCATCATGTCTGTTGCGAGTTCTATATTTGCCGTGTATTTTTTCTGGAAATCAAAAAGCAAAAAGACGCCCTTCTTTCGACGACCTGAACACATAAAACTTACGAGTCCTTTTGAGATTCTTCCGGCATTGAAATTTGGACTTGTCTTTTTGGCCGTGCTTTTCGCTCTCGCTATCGGACAACGATACTTCGGTGATTCTGGAGTGTATGTAGCCGCATTTTTGTCAGGAGTGGTTGATATTGATGCGATTGTGCTTTCCTCTCTCGAATCAGTAAAACTTGGGGAGCTCTCTTCTATCGTGGCGTACAATGCCATTGCGGTAGCACTCTTTACCAATACATTGGTGAAAGTGGGATACGTTGGAATCATGGGATCACGAGGTGTTTTCCAAAAAGTTTCGGTTGCTACTGTCCTCGTAACATTCGTTGGAATCGGTGCGTTCTTGTTGACGTAAGGGGAAATTCGGGTAGTTTTTAGGTTGTTCTTTTTTGACGTAGAAAAATTCCTTTGAGTGGTTATCACCCACGATTCAAAAGTGAGGGAAGCGGAAAGAAATTCGAAAGAAGAGTAGACTCCGCCGGTTTTCAGTAATGTTGCCCGTTAGCAAATAAATTAAGTACAATTCGAGATGGTACCGTCCTGAAATTCAGGGCTCTCATGAAGATTCCCTTCGCGTATTTTTTTGATTACAATGTCTCTATATATGAAAAACATTTTTCCCCCCTTCGACCAGCAAAAATCAATCGCTGAAAACGAGACTGATATTCTAAAATTTTGGAAAGAAAATCAGGTGTTCGAAAAGTCAGTTGATCGTCGTGCAAAGCGTAATGAATTTGTGTTTTATGATGGGCCTCCGTTTGCAACGGGGACGCCTCATTACGGACACATTTTGGCAGGAGCGATTAAAGACGTTATCCCGCGATACAAAACGATGCAGGGATATCGTGTGAATCGTAAATGGGGATGGGATTGCCACGGAGTACCGGTGGAATTTCAGGTGGAAAAAGAGCACCAAATCGGAGGAAAACCTGGCATCGAAAAAATGGGGGTTGGGAAGTTTAATGAACTCTGTCGAAGCGTGGTTCTGCGGTGTGCTGACCAATGGCATGACACCGTCGATCGCATGGGTCGATTTGTGAATTTTAAAGACGATTACAAGACTATGGATCCCGAATTCATGGAATCGGTCTGGTGGGTCTTTGGAGAACTCTGGAAAAAAGGACTGATTTACGAAGGTGAAAAAGTGGTTTCGTATTCTCCAAAACTTGGGAGTCCGCTTTCGAACTTTGAAGCGAATTTGAACTATAAAGATATTGATGATCCAGCGGTGACGGTTAAGTTTCAACTAAGATCCGTATCCCAAAAGGATACGGATCTAGAAAAGGAATATTTTCTCGCCTGGACGACAACGCCGTGGACATTGCTTTCAAACCTGGCACTTGCCGTTAATCCAAAACTCGAATATGTGAAAGTAAAAAACGATGAATCAGGCGAACAGTATTGGTTGGGGGCTGGTGTGCTGGAAAAACACGGCATTATGAGCGAAGGCGAATACACTGAATTCTGGAGTGAAGTGGAACGAAAAAAAGGAAAAGATTTGGTGGGAATGAAATATTCGCCGCTATTTCCTTTCTTTGAAACACACGAAAATGCATTCCAAGTACTCAGTGCCGATTACGTGTCAGCGGATGAAGGAACCGGAATCGTGCACCAAGCACCGAACTTCGGTGAGGACGATGCGAAGGTCTGTCAGGAGAATGGGATCGCTCACCTTGTCCCACAACCAATTGATGAAAATGGATTCTTTACTAACCGCGTTCCGGCATTGAAAGGAAAATACTTCCGCAACGACAGCGAGGTGGAAGGGTCTGTAGAAGATAATGCGAACAAATGGGTGCTCGATAATCTCGGGGCGAAACTCTTTTCGCGAAACCAAATCCGTCACTCGTACCCGCACTGCTGGAGGAGTGAGTGTGCCTTGATGTATCGAGGGATTAAAACGTGGTTTGTGGATGTGCAGAAGATTAAGGAAACTATGCTCGCGGAAAACCAAAAGATTAATTGGGTGCCGAAGCATTTGAAAGATGGACGATTTGGAAAGATGCTCATCGACGCTCCGGATTGGGCCATTAGCCGAAACAGATATTGGGGAACACCAATCCCTGTCTGGCGTTGTGACGGATGTGGGGAAATCGAAGTGATGTCTTCTCGGGCAGAATTGGAAAAGAAAATCGGAAAACCAGTCGATGATCTTCATAAACATTTTGTGGATGACATGACGTGGGGATGTGCGAAATGTAAGGGCAACAGCTCCCCTTGTCAGGAGGGAGGAACAACCCCCCTTGTCAGGGGGGAAGATTGTGCGGAACATAAAAATGAAGGCTATAATTTTCTTCCCTACAATAAAGAACTGGTTCCCTTCGCTCGAGAAATGAGAAGCAAGCCAACCACTGGAGAAGCTGGGATGTGGAAAATTCTTCAAGACCCAATATTCAAAAAGCTTAAGTTTACCCGACAAAAACCAATCTTAGGATTTATTGCCGATTTTTATTGTGCAGAAAAACTCCTCGTGATTGAGGTTGATGGAGGCATTCACAAGGAGCAAAAAGAATACGATAACATTCGAACCGAAGATCTTTCAAAATATCATATCCAAGTATTGAGATTTAAAAACGATGAAATTCTTAACGATCCCGAAAAAGTAAAAAATAAAATAAAAAATTTCCTATTAAGTCCCCCTGACAAGGGGGATTTAGGGGGTTGCTCTGGAAAAATGAAACGTATCGAGGAAGTGCTCGACTGTTGGTTTGAGTCTGGATCGATGCCGTATGCGAGTAATCATTTCATGGGAGAAGATAAAGATTTCCCGTCCGCCGACTTCATTGCCGAAGGTCTCGATCAAACACGAGGATGGTTCTACACCCTCCATGTTTTGGGATGTGCGCTCTTTGGAAAAAACATTTTCAAGAACGTAATTACCAATGGAATCGTGCTGGCGGAAGACGGACAAAAAATGTCGAAATCAAAAAAGAATTACCCCGATCCAAATATTATCTTTGATAAATACGGAGCCGATGCGATACGATTTTATATGCTTAATTCTCCTGTTGTACGAGGAGAAAATTTCCGATTCGCTGAGAACGGAGTCGCTGAGGTACTGAAACAAATCATCTTGCCTCTCCGTTCGAGTTATCAGTTTTTCTCGACCTACGCGAACATTGATAATTGGCAGCCGACTAAGTTCCTCTTTGTTCGACACGGGGAAGGTGATCACAATGTGGCGCATATTTATTCTGGGAATGTGAAGAATGAACATCACTTAACAGAGAAAGGACGAGCGCAAGTTACCGCGACGGCAAAACATATTCGAAACTTTGATGTCCTCGTGGCTTCCCCATTCATCCGGACACAGGAAACGGCTGAAATTCTGAAAAAGGAATGTAAATTCGAAGGGGAAATCATTACCGATGATCGGGTACGAGAACTCTTCTTTGGAAATCTCGAAGGGAAAACTTTCCTTCCAAAAACAGAACGACTTTCCAATAAGGAAACAGAACAACCCGAGGCTGTTGCAAAGAGAATCTCTGAATTTATGCAAGAAATGGCACAGAAATACCCCGGAAAAACAATCGCCGTGGCTACGCACGGAGGCACTGTTTTGGAAGCCATTGCAACCGCGAACAGAGTTCCTGCGGGAAGTGATGATTACTTGCGGGTATTCCAACCTCCTACAGGGACCGAAACCGTTGTCTTTGCTGAACCCGTTCCAAAGACCGAACTCGATCAATGGATTTTGTCTGAACTGCAGACACTGATCGAACAATACAAGGGTCACTTTGATGCCTACGATTTAGAAGGCGCATTGAAGTTGATCCCCGGATTTATTGATAATCTCAATAACTGGTATTTACGTCGTTCACGTCGACGATTCTGGGCGCCTGACATGAGTGAAGAAAAACAATCGGGATACGAAACACTTCACCATGTACTCTTTATGCTTTCGAAAATCTTGGCACCTGTTTGCCCATTCTTCGCTGAAGACATGTACCAAAAACTCGCGCATGGGGAATCCGTTCACCTGACATTCTTTCCGTTTGCAAAGACAGAGTGGCAGAATAAAAAGGTCGAAGATAAGATTCGTCTCTCTCGAGAGATTGTGAGTTTAGCCGCTGGTATCAGGGCGCGAGCAAAAATCAAATTGCGACAGCCGTTATCAAAAATGCAATTCGTGACAACAAATAAAGCCGGTCTCGACATGGACATTCTTCGTGAAGAAGTAAATGTAAAAGAAGTCGAACAACTCACATCCGTCAAAGGACTCGCGCAACAAGTTGTGCGCGTCGATGCGAAGAAAGTCGGTCCGCGATTGGGCAAAAAAGTACAAGAACTTATCGGCAAGGGAAAGTCTGGTGACTTTGAACTCTTAAAGAACGGCGATGTGAAAATCGGAGATGAAGTTCTCACCGCTGAAGAATTCTCTTTTGGATTTGTCTGCGAAGAAGGAATTGAAGCCGAAGCTACTGCGCAAACAGTGGTTATTCTTAACACTGAAATCTCTGACGAGTTGAAACTCGAAGGATTCTCGAGAGAGGTTATTCGTGCGATTCAAGAACTGCGAAAGAAAAAAGATTTCGATATCGCTGATCGGATTTCGATTCGATACGCGACGGATTCTGCTGTTATGAAGGAAGTTTTCAAAAAATTTGAATCCCTTATCGCTGGAGAAACATTAGCTGAAGAAGTCATCCACGGAGAAATTATCGATCCCCTTGAGGAGCTCGATATTGATGGAGAAAATCTGACGTTAGAGATTGCAGTGGTGGAATAGGAACTAAAATTTATATTAAATTGTTTCCTCCCCCTTTGATGGGGGAGGGTGTATAAATAATAGAGCACAAACCCCTCTATTATTTTTCTCTTGTCATCCTGAACTTGTTTCAGGATCAAATCTTCAAGAATGCACCAATACTATGTTTACATCTTAACTGACCTAACAAACTCAGTTCTTTATATTGGTATTACCAATAATTTGGAACGCAGGATGATTGAGCATAAAACAGGTAAAATTAAAGGATTCACAAAAAAATACAATTGTCATCGACTTGTGTATTTCGAAGAAGCGAAGGATGTACGCATTGCTATTGAGAGAGAAAAACAATTAAAAAATTGGCATAGGAATTGGAAAGTAACTCTTATTAAAGAGAATAATCCAAAATGGGTAGATATTAGTAAAGGTTGGTTTGATGAATATTCGTTTGATGCTGAAACAAGTTCAGCATGACAATGAAGTGTGGTATTTTTTTCTTAGTGCAGAAACGCACGCATTTCTGTCAGCACGGTGGCGATGCCCAGTTCGTCTGATTTGGCGAAGACTTCTTCGTCTTTTATCGATCCCCCAGGTTGGATGATCGAGCTAATTCCCGCTGCTCCTGCTGCCTCTACAGCGTCTGCGAACGGGAAGAAGGCATCAGATGCCAAGACCGCTCCTTTCGCGTATGAGCCGGCTTGATCGAGCGCATTTCGCATCGCATCCACACGAGATGTTTGCCCCCCGTTGGCACCAATCAATGCTCCGTCTTTTACCACGACAATCGCGTTTGATTTTACAATTTTCACAATCCGCCATGCCGTTTCCAAATCAAACCATTCGTCATCGGTTGGTTTTTTCTTGGTCGCGACTTTGAGATTCCCGAAGTCAGGATTTTGAATATCTAAATCTTGAACAAGTGTTCCTCCGCGAACTTTTTTGACCACTATATCTGCTGTTTGTTTATCGAAATCTGGAATCCGAAGAACTCTAAGATTCTTTTTCGTTTTGAGAACTTCCAACGCGTCGTCATCGAAATCAGGCGCCAAGACCACTTCGTTAAAGAAGCCGACAATCCCCTCTGCAACGGCTTTCGTTACTTTTCTATTCAAAGCGATAATCCCCCCAAAGGCTGATATTCGATCCCCCATTCCAAGTGCTTTTTCAAAGGCTTCGTCGATATCTTTTCCCATCGCCGCGCAACACGGAGAAGCATGTTTGATGATACAAGCGAATGGCTTTTTGAAGCTCATCGCGAGTTCCAATGCTCCGTTCGCGTCTCCAAAGTTGTTGTAAGACAATGGTTTTCCGTTGAGAATTTCTGCGTGTACCAAGTTCGCGCCTGTTGAAAATGGATCTTCCAAAATCACCGCTTTTTGATGTGGATTTTCTCCATATCGCAGTGGCATTTTTTCTGCATTTTCGTTCCAGAACTTTGCAATTAACAAATCATAATGTGCTGTCATTTCAAACACCTTTGTCGCCAATAATTTCTTGAATCCCAACGCTACGTCTCCGTTCCCAAGTTCTTCCAGAACCTTGTCGTAGTCCGAAGGATCAACCACGGGCAAGCAGAACTCGTAGTTCTTCGCCGCCGCTCTGATCATCGATGGTCCACCGATATCGATCTGTTCAACTTTGTCTTCAAATGATTTTGAATCGTCTTCGTAATTCTTTTTAAATGGATATAAATTCACCACCACCAAATCAATATTTTCAATGTCGTTTTCTTTGCAGAATTTCTGGTGTTCTTTGTTATTTCGGAGATTTAATACGCCACCAAAAACTTGTGGTGTGAGTGTTTTAATTCTTCCCTCAAGTCCTTCTGGGAATCCCGTGAAATCAGCCACTTCGATTAAGTTTTTAATCCCCTCTGTTTTCAGTTTTTTAAAGGTTCCTCCTGTGGAAATAATTTGGAAGTCTAATGCCTCCAGTCCTTTTGCAAGCTCTACGATTCCTGTTTTGTCTGAAACCGAAATCAATGCATTTTTCATGTTACACTTTATAAATACTCGCCGAATTTGGATTGGCAAGGAGTCTGTTCTGTAAAACTTTGTCCATCGCATCGCCCGAAACGTCGCCAAAGTTCCAGCATCGGAAAATACGAACCGTTACCTCTGTATCAAACATCGCTGAAAGTTTCTCTGCTAGTGCCACCGCGGAGTCATCCTCAAACGGCAACACGGCGTATTTCTGCTGGGGTCCGGACCCCGATTCGATCAATACTTCTTTATTCAAGTTAAAAATAAGTCCGGATTCGATAAGTTTTTGTTTTGGGTCCGGACCCGGTTTTTCAATCTTGATTTCGTACAACAATGATTTCTCGAATTTAATTTTTTCACCCGCCACGTTACTGGCTGTTTGTGAAACTGAGAAGGCTTCGTTATCCGTAATAATCAATTTCTTTTCTATGACAATCGCGTCTGTTTCGAGTTTCAATGTTTGAATTTCTGGAATCTCAACTGATGAAAAGTCTCCGATTTCAACTACTTCTGGAGAAAGTCCTTCTTCTATCCATTCATACATTGATTTCATAATTTGGTCTCCATCGCAGGAATCATAAAACCTTTCTGGGTGTGGCATAATCGCTCCGATTGTACCTTCTTTATTTACCACCATCGCGGTTGCGAATGTTGCTCCATTTGGTGTTACGGGGAAGTTTGCATCTACCTTTCCGTCCTCATCACAATATCGAAATGCCACTTGGCTTCCTTCTTCAAGCACCTTTAACGCGGTTTCATCAATCGATGTAAATCGTCCTTCTCCGTGCGCCACTGGGACTTTTAATAAATCCCCCACATTGTGAGAAAACGCCGTGTCAGTTCGCTCTGGTTTCATGTTCACCCACACGTTGTAGTATCCCGTTCCGAGAACCTTTCCTTCCTTGTCTCGTCGTACGTTTTCGGCGAGGGAGAATGGCATTGGATTGTCTCCAACGGGAATCAATCCTGATTCCATGATCATTTGCGCTCCGTTACAGACTCCAAGAATTACTTTTCCTTTTTTTGCTTCTTCACGAATTGCGTCAAAGATTTCTTCTCGTGCCGCAATCGCTCCCGATCGCCCACGATCTTCAAATGAAAATCCTCCGATCAAAAAGTACGCATCAAATTCGGAGAGATCCCGGGACTTACCCGGAACGCTTCGCGTTTTCTCGACTTCATTCCAAAGTACAAGCTCTGCATCGAATCCATTTCTTGTTGCTGCACGCAATGATTCTGTTTCGCAATTATTTCCAGGAAACGTGATAACGGCAATTTTTGGGGTCATAAGCGGGAAGATTGTAAGGCAAAATGCATTTTTAAAAAAGTAAAAAATCGGTACACTCTTCGCGCACATGGAGATAATATTGATAGCTATTGGAGTGTTAATACTCGCTGGAATTGGGTTGGTCTTTTGGAAATTGAATTCATCACAAGGTGATGGAAATCTTTTGGACGAATTTAAACATGATCGAGAAACGCGATTTCGAGAAGCGGAAAGTTTGCGAAACGAACTCCGAGAAAGTTCAAAAACGCTTCAAGAACAATTTGATCGCGTAAATAAAACAGTGGATAACAAGTTGTCTGATTCTTCAAAACAGTTGAACGAACGACTCGATAAATCTTCTACCGTGATTGGAAATTTGCAAAAAGAACTGGGAAAAATGGGAGAGATTGGGTCAAAAATTGAGAACTTGGACAAAATCCTCCGTGCTCCAAAAGGCCGTGGTGGAATGGGAGAAGAGAGTTTAGAAGAAATTCTCAGATCTATTTTTCCGCCCAATTTATGGGAACGACAATTTAATCTCGGAACGGGACTTGTTGTTGATGCAGTGGTAAAAACTTCGAGCGGACTTATTCCCATCGATGCCAAATTTCCACTGCCAGCATTCGAAAGAATTGTGCAGGCAGAAAATGATGAAGCGTTGGAAAAAGCGCAGAAAGAATTTCAAAAAGATATGAAGTTGCGGATCGATGAAGTCGCGAAATATATCCGTCCCGAAAAAGAAACGATGGATTTTGCGATTCTCTTTTTGCCAAACGAAAACGTCTACTACGAAGCGGCGATTCGGTCTGGTGAAATCGGAGAATACACAAAGAAAAAGAAGGTGTTGTTAACAGGTCCGAACACCATGCTCTATGTCCTACAAATGCTCTTTCAGGCGTATCAAAGCCAGGAATTTGCACGAGAAGCACAACACGCTTTGGCGGAACTTTCGGGAGTCAAAAAACAAGCCGAACGTTTAGACGAGGAGATTGGAGTACTCGCAAAGCACATCGGAAATGCGAATTCGAAAGTGTCTGATGTACAGGGAGAAAACATGAAATTACAAAACCAAGTCGAACGCGCGCAAGCGCTTGAATCCGACCTTACTCAACCCCAACAAGATAAACTTCTTTAATTTATGAATCTCGATTTTACTGGCCCCGACGCAGAAAAACTTCTCAAAGAACACAACATTGCGCTCAAGCTTTCCGAAGCGTTGGATTTACAAAAACAACTCGGACGACCGATGACGCTCACCGAAGCGACTATCTTTGGAATTCAATTATCCGAGCACTGTTCGTACAAAAGTTCTGGAAAGTTTTTAAAAACAATGCCGACGAGCGGACCCAATGTAATCTTGGGACCAGCAGAAGACTCTGGAATCGTGAAGGTCTTTGAAGAAAATGGAGAGAATTATGCCATTGCGGTATCTCATGAATCACACAATCACCCGAGTCAGATCGTGCCGTATGAAGGCGCTGCGACAGGGGTTGGAGGAATTGTCCGTGACATCTTGTGCATGGGGGCGAAACCTGTAGGAACATTGGACTCACTCCGATTTGGGGATCCAAAGAAGAACGTACAAAAAAATATTGCGACCGTCGCGGTCGAAGGAATTGCAGGATATGGAAATCCGCTTGGGGTTCCAAATGCGGGAGGAGATGTATTTTTCGATGCAGGATTTGATGAAAACTGTTTGGTAAATGTAACCGCCATGGGAGTTTTAAGAGAATCCGATTTGATTCATTCGTACGTTCCCAAGTGTGCGGCAGAAGAAAATTGGGACCTACTCATTGTCGGAAAACCAACAGACAATTCGGGATTCGGAGGAGCGAGTTTCGCCTCTGATACTTTCGAAGAAGACGATGATATGGAAAGTAAAAAAGCAGCGGTTCAAGAACCGAATCCATTCTTAGAACGACATCTTGTGGCTTCCTTTCTTGATCTATTTGAAATATTAAAAAAGGAAGGAACGTTTGATCAATTTGCCTGCAAAGATTTGGGGGCGGGAGGAGTCGTTTGTGCGACGGTTGAAATTGTGGACAGTGCTGGCTTTGGAGCCGATGTGTACATGGATAAATTGCACACGGTCGGAGGATATCCACCACACGTAGTGGCGTGTAGTGAGACCCAGGAACGGTTTTGTATTGGGTGTCACCCAGATTTAACAGAGCAAATTCTCGATCACTTCAATAAAAAATGGGAACTGGGGAAAGCGGCTGAAAATGCTGGCGCTTCGGTAGTAGGAAAGGTGCGAGCCGACGGACAATATATTGTGAAAAACGGCGATGAGGTTCTCTGCGATGCTCCGGCAAGCATGGTAACCGAAGGAATTGCCTACGATCGTGAATACGAAATCCCAAAAATCATAGAAAAGAGAACTGAAGTTGCGTTTGAAAATGGAGAGATTGTTTTCTCCTGAAAAATTTTCTTGTCATCCCGGAATCCTTTTTTTTGTCATCCCGACCGAAGCGGAGGGATCCCTTCTTCTTGGATAAAAAGAGATTTCTCGATTCCGTTTCACTCCACTCGAAATGACAAAGAAGTTGGATGACGGGTGGCGGAAGATTGATAATTAAACATTTATCCTTACAATCGCAGCGATGTCAGATACATTTTGGAGTCGTGATTTTGGAGCGTTCGTCTTTGGACGGACTCTTTTGAAAACCGACCCCAATGCGCAACTCGAATTCAATGTTGCCCAAGCGGGGACAAAAAAAGGAGCGAGCGAAAGTGATTTCTGGGAAAAGGGCATGGGAGAAATTCTAAAATCACATACTCGATTTGGACGGGTGGGACTGTTCCATGAACGAACAAATAAAGAGGCAAAAGACTTTTGCAATGGTGTGGCAAAAACTAAACGAGATTACTCTCCGACTGATGAGAAACGAGCTCGGAAGACACCCGAACTTACGGCGTTCCAGATGCAGGGGGTGTGTGCTTTGGCAAATGAAGGATTAGCAGACTCTGTGGAATTCCGACGCTTGATGAGAAAGGTTCTCCGTCACGCAAAACACGCACACTGCGACAGTATCTTTTTTCTCGATGCAATAATGGGGGAAGAAAAGACCAGATCAATCCTCAAGCACCTCGCTGGACCGCAAATAAAACTCTTTTTTCCTGATGATTTCATGGATATGGGCAAGCCTTCAACTGAAAAAGAACGAAAGATTAAAATTGAAAGCGAAGATGCGGAGCAATTCACTCGAAAAATAGCAGAAAAAATCCTTCGTACGAAACTGAAGAAATAAGTGAGATTCGACGAAGTATGAGTCGTTAGTCGAACTTATCCCCGCGAAGGCGGGGATCCATTTTCCATGCTCTTTAACCCGCGTTCGCTCTTGTATTGGAGCGGGTTTTGTGGTACAATAAGGAGATGGTAACACCTCAATCTGGATTTCTTGGAAATATCGACCGCGAATTTGAAGAGCGTGAGATAGAAAAACAAGCGCAAGCTCAAAAGTTGGGCTACGTTGATTTTAGTAAATTCTCCGCCAACCCAGACATCCTGAAGTTGGTTTCCCTTGAGGATGCGAAGAATGCAAATGCGTTCCCTCTTTCGAAGAACGGAAAAAAACTGAGCATTGCTGTGGTTCATCCTGAAGATGGGAAAACAAAATCTTTTCTCGAATCCCTGACAAAGCAGGATTTAATACCTGATGTATTTCTTTGTTCTGCAAGTGGGTTCGCCGAAGCTTTGAAATCCTACGACTCTGAGTTTTTGAAAAAGAAAGAGGTAGAACGAACGACGGGGTTTGAAGAGCATTCTGGAGCAAACTTGAAAGAAAAAATTAAAGACTTGTCCGATTTGGAGAAAAAGCTCGACTCGCTTCATGCGGAAACAGCACTGAGTGAAATCGAAGTGGCGGCCATAAATACTGATGCTTCTGATATTCACTTTCAACCAACAGAAAACGGGGCAGCGCTTCGATTCCGAATTGATGGAGTGCTTCACAATGTTCTGGAAATATCAGCAGAAACTACGAAGAAGCTCGT
>CAZVBV010000018.1:0-14669 GCA_964625805.1 uncultured Candidatus Peribacteria bacterium
TAACGGTATCCACATCTACGATGACTACGGTCATCATCCGACAGAGATCAAAGTCACATTGCAGGGATTGCGTGAGAAATATCCAGAGGCAAAGATCGGTCTCATTTACGAACCACATCAATTTTCTCGAACGAAACAGTTTTTTCCAGAATTCGTAGAAGCCCTTCGCTTCGCTGATTTCTGTGCATTGTTTCCGATTTATGAAGCCCGTGATAGTGAAGAAGATAAGAAGTTTCGTGTTGAGAACTTCCTCACCGAAGAACCTTCCTTCGTGTTCGTACAAACAAAAGAAGAGGCCCTCCGATTTCAAAAAAATCTCCTCGAAGGAGATATATTATTGTTTATGGGAGCCGGGAAGATTTCATCTTTTGCGAGAGACTTTCTTATGCGGTAGTTTATTGCCATTCATCATGCGTTCAGCAACTGCGCGGAGATATTCATTTTCTTCATAGATTTTTTCTTCTACCCAGTCAGGAACCAAGAATCCTACGAAGGGGAACATGCGCAAAACAAATTCGATATAACAGGATTTATATTTTTCCTTTTGCGTATCTTTGTGAGGAGAAAGGGCATTGTGCAGAATATCAACTCCTTTGAGGAACGGTGCGATTGGATTTCCACAATGCGAGATACGGAGGATGTAGTCTTCAGAGGATTCACGAATTGTTTTTGTCCTTCTTCGGGTAAGGACTTTTCCAGTATCAATAATGAGTTCCACTTCTTTTTGTGGAAGTTTGATTTCGCTCAAAATTTCTCGGATACAATGTTCACCTCCTTTTTTATCTTCACAGAAATCATGAAGCATTCCAGAGAAAACAATGACTCGCTTTTTTCTTCGCAAAGATTTCAGTTCAGACCTGTTTCGAGAAGGAACTTTCTTGTTTAGGATCCCTTCGTCGAGAAGTGCTAATGCAATGATAGCTACCCCAAGTGGATGATTCACCATGGGTTCCCTATTCCCAGAGACAAAATTGAGCGCACTGATGCGAAAATCAAACTTTCTATTTTTATCTCGATATCGTTCCCCCAAAAAATCGACTACGGTTTCAATTCGTTTCCGATCTCTTCGTGAAAAATGAAAAGATTCCATCATCCAGAAGAGCATATTTTTTTGGTACTCAAATTCATGCTCCCCGTTAGAGTTTTTTTTATCAGCAAAGATCCAAAATACCTCCGCCTTTTCCTTTTCACCAAGGACGTGTAATAAGCCTTTCCGCTTTTTTAACATAATTTCTACAAACTCTATCATGACTTTTTTATTACTCAAATTTTTAATGTATGAAAATTTCATCTTTCACGCACAGTCACCTCGAATCGATCAGTGAGCTCATCAGTGTCTTGAAGCACCCTGTCTACATTCTCAATAATCTCATTAATTGAGGCCCCTACCTCAGGTTGAATTAAAAATTTAAACATTGTTTCTGTTCGAGCCCCTTTTTCCTCCTTCCCTCCTTTTCCCTTTATTGTTCGGTAGGAATCTTCCCGAGAATAGACAACAGGTTTGTATCCAGCGGATTCGATAGCATTCCGGCAAGTATTGTCGGCATTGAATAGCTCATTTGGATGTGGTGGAGGAGGGGCGACTTTTTTCTCTACTGTGAATTGGTTCACAAAGCCTTCTCCAATCAGCATAAATGGAATTTCGAGTACTTCAATTATTTTCTGAACAATATGTTTTTTTTCTTCAGTTTTTACATCCTCAAGAGATGCTCCATCAGGAACGTCTTCAGAAATAAAATCTTTCAATTTGCACTCAATAATGACACAAGGGGTCTTTTGCTTGTTTTCCATATCGACTAATACAATACTATGTTTTAATCACTGTATCAAGTTTTCCTCCGCATTGACTTTCCTGTGTCTTTGAGCACAATTCGGAAGTATTAAAAATTCCCTTATGGTAGAAAAAATCACCGTGAAAGCGCTCTATCGAGAAACAAAAACGCACCTGAATTCAGATATCAAAATTTCTGGATGGATTAGAACCGTGCGGTCTTCTAATGCGTTTGGGTTTATCCAACTCAATGATGGAACATTCTTCCATGGCGTGCAGGTGGTGTTTGAAAAAGAACTTAAAAACTTCGACGAGATTGCGAAATTTCCCATCGGAGCAGCAATCAATGTAGAAGGAAAATTGGTTGAATCTCAAGGTGGCGGGCAGGCATTTGAAATCAAGGCAACAAGTGTTTCACTTGAAGCAGATTCAGACGTAGATTTCCCATTGCAAAAGAAACGACATTCACTCGAGTATCTAAGAACGATTGCGCATCTGCGACCACGAACGAACACCTTTCAAGCGGTGTTCAGGCTTCGATCAGTGCTTTCTCATGCGATTCATTCGTTCTTCCAAGAACGCGGATACATCTACGTACACACGCCAATTATATCGACGAGCGACTGCGAAGGAGCTGGGGAAATGTTCCAAGTTTCAACACTTGATCTCAAAAATCCTCCCAAGACAAAAGACGGAGAAGTAGATTTCTCCAAGGATTTCTTTGGAAAACCTGCCGGACTTACCGTGAGTGGACAGCTTCAGGGAGAAGCCTACGCACTGGCATTTCAAAAAATTTATACCTTCGGACCAACCTTCCGAGCAGAGAATTCAAACACATCTCGACACGCGTCAGAGTTCTGGATGATGGAGCCAGAGATTGCGTTTGCTGACATCAATGACAACATGGATGTGGCAGAGGACATGATGAAATATGTTATCAACTACGTTCTCAAAGAGCTTCCAGAAGAGATGGAGTTCTTCAACAAGTTCATCGACGAAGGCATTCTCGACAGACTCAAAAATATTGTTGATTCGAAATTCGAACGAATGACCTACACCGACGCAGTTGAAATGCTGGAAAAATCAGGAGAGAAGTTTGAATTCCCAGTGAAATGGGGGATTGATTTGCAGAGTGAACATGAGCAATACATTTGTAAAAAACTCGAAAAACCAGTCTTCGTGATTGATTACCCAAAAGACATCAAGGCATTCTACATGCGACTTAATGACGATGGTAAAACGGTGGCTGCGATGGACCTCTTGGTTCCAGGCGTAGGGGAAATCATCGGAGGAGCGCAACGAGAAGAGCGACTCGACATTCTTGATACACGGATTGCCGAGATGGGACTGAAGCCAGAAGATTACGATTGGTATCGAGAATTGCGAAAATACGGTGGAGTGAAACACGCGGGATACGGACTCGGATTTGAACGACTGATTCAATACATCTCAGGAATGGGAAATATCAGGGATGTGATTCCGTTTGCACGGACACCGAAGAATGCGGACTTTTAAAGCGTGAAAGAGGGCTTCGCCCCCTCTCACGAGCTCTCCCCCAAAGAGGAATTCGCTCGCGCCAGCACCACCCAAGGGAGCCAACGCTCGCTCATGAATTTTTATTTTTATCTACAAATTTTTCAACTTTCCTCCCAAAAATATCAAGGTCACTCGTAATCCTTGCATCAATCCATCCCATAAAGAGAAATAAAATGACTGCCAATTGCCATCCGTAGAAATACCAAGATAAGACCAACACTAAAAGAGGGAGAACTATTAAAATAGTTAAATTTATTTTTTCGATTTGCTCTTTATTCATGACTCTATTTTAACTTTTTATCTTTCTTTGTCATTCTGAACTTGTTTCAGAATCAGACTGCCAGTTTTTATGATTTGACCCCGGAACAAGCCCGGGGTGACAAGAAATGAATTCAGGGTGACAGAAGCATAGTTTGACTTTCCCCTCATTTTCACGAGAATTTACGGAGCAAACTAACCCCCTTAATCATGTTGCGAACACACACCAACGGCGAACTTCGATCTTCTCATATTGGAGAGGATGTGAATTTATGCGGTTGGGTGAATAATCGACGCGATCACGGAGGGATTATTTTTATTGATATTCGAGACCGATATGGACTCACACAAGTGGTCTTTGATCCAAAAATTTCACCAGAAGCTCATAAATTAGCGGAATCCATCCGTAGCGAATGGGTGCTTTCTTGCAAAGGAAAAGTGCGAGATCGAGGTGAAGGACTGCACAACGACAAGATGGAAACCGGTGCGATTGAAATTGCTGTGGACGAACTCACGGTGCTGAACAAAGCCAAAACACCACCGTTTGAAATCGATAAAGAAATTAAAAACGAAGACCTTCGTTTGGAATACCGATATCTCGACCTGCGTCGAGAACAAATGCAGAAGAACTTGAAACTCCGACACGAGATGTGTTTGGTGATTCGGAATTATTTCGATTCGAGGAAGTTCTGGGATGTGGAAACACCAATTATGGTCAAAGGAACGCCAGAGGGTTCGAGAGAATACCTCGTGCCATCACGACTGCACCCAGGGAAGTTTTATGTTCTCCCACAGTCTCCACAGCAATTGAAACAACTGTTGATGTTAGGGGGAATAGATCGATACTTCCAGATTGCCCGATGTTTCCGAGATGAAGATTTGCGAGGAGATCGACAACCAGAGTTCACCCAATTTGAGTTAGAGATGAGCTTTGCTGGACAGGACGATGTGATGGACGTGGTCGAAAACTGCTTTGTCGAACTGAACGAAAAATGTGCGCCAGACAAAAACTGGAAAGGAAACCTTGAAAAAGGGAAGTTCCCACGATTTACATGGAAAGAATGTATGGAGCGATGGGGAAGTGATAAACCAGACCTTCGATTTGGACTCGAATTCGATGCTATCACTGAAGAATGTAAAGACTGCGGATTTGGAGTCTTTGAAAAATCTGCCTATGTGACGACATTGAAATTGCCAAAGAAAGTCGGAGAACTCTCTCGAAAAGACATTGATGATTTGACCGACTTGGCGAAACAAAACGGAGCCCTTGGTTTGGCTTGGTACCGAGTGAATGAAGAATCAGGACCCGTGGCGAAGAACGGAAAGCCTGAATTTTTAACAGAACTCAAAAAGAAAACGAAAGCGGAAGACGGAGATTTGATTTTCTTCGGAGCAGGGGAAGACTTTGTTGCGGCGAGTGAGCCACTGGGAGCCGTGCGTTCTGCACTTGGAGATAAGTTTAATCTCAAGGACCCGAACGAATTTGCGTACTTGTGGGTGTATAACTTCCCACTCTTTGAAAAGAAAGACGATGGATCCATGCAATCAGCGCATCATCCGTTCACGAGTCCTCACCATGATGATTTGCAGTACCTAGATTCTGCACCAATGAAAGTGCGATCCTACGCGTACGATATCGTGCTCAACGGAGTGGAGTTGGGAGGAGGATCCATCCGAATCCACGATCCAAAATTACAAAAGAAGATGTTCGAAGTTCTTGGTCTCAGTGAAGAAGAAACCCAGATGAAGTTTGGGCATATCTTGAAAGCCTTTGAATACGGATGTCCGCCTCATGGGGGATGTGCGATGGGACTTGATCGAGTGGTGATGATGTTCGCTGACGAACCGAATATTCGGGAAGTTATGGCGTTCCCAAAGAATCAATCCGCTCAAGATCTCATGCTCGGAGCCCCTTCAATAATGCCCGAGAAGGAAGTGATGGAGCAGAATATTCGAGTGATAGAGGAATAGGGAAATACACCGCCTTGTCATTCCGAGTGTAGTCGAGGAATCCCTTATTTTAACAAACGATAAAGGAAGGGATCTCTCCGCTTCGGTCGAGATGACAAGGGTGTTTTTTTTACTTCTCTCCCTCTGGGAGAGATTGAGAGAGGGAGTTTTTAACGCCCCCTCCCTAGCCCTCCCCCAAAGGGAGAGGGAATCTTTTATTTTTTGAGTTTTTTCTCTAAATCGTGTACTTCGTCCCTGAGGAGCGCAGCACGTTCGAAGTCCAAATTCTTCACGGCCATATCCATCTCCATATTGAGTTCTTTGATCATGCGTTCAATCTGATCATGCTTCTTGAGCTTATCAAAGTTCCGCGTTCTTCCTCCTGTGAGGTCCTTGGAGATGTCTATAATCGCTTTTTTGATCGTTGTCGGTGTGATATTGTGTTTCTTGTTGTACGCCTCTTGAATCGTGCGTCGTCGATCAGTTTCTCCAATCGCGGCTTCCATGGCAGGGGTGTGTTTGTCTGCGTACATGATGACGTGTCCTTTATCGTTTCGTGAAGCTCTTCCAATCACTTGCAACAACGCATCACGAGAACGCAAGAATCCTTGCTTGTCGGCATCCAAGATGCAGATGAGCGAGACTTCTGGCAAGTCGAGTCCTTCTCGGAGGAGATTAATTCCAACCACGACATCGATTTTTCCACTTCGTAGTTCTGTCAAAATCTCAATTCGCTCCAGCGTTTCAATTTCAGAATGCAGATATTTTGCTTTTATTCCGGCTTCAATTAAATACTCAGACAAGTCTTCGGCAGACTTCTTCGTCACGGTTGTAATCAAAACACGGTCGCCCTTCTTAATAGTCGTTCGTACCTCATGCAAGAGATCATCGATCTGGTTTTTCGTTGAACGCACTTCGATACTCGGATCAACGAGTCCGGTCGGACGAATAATCTGTTCTGCAAAATCTTTCTTTGCACAGTGCTCGTGTTCATATTTCCCAGGAGTCGCCGATACGTAGACGGCTTGTTTTACGCGATCTTCGAATTCTGTGAATTTCAGAGGACGGTTGTCCAAGGCGGACGGAAGTCGGAACCCATGCTCGATAAGTGTTTCTTTTCGACTGAGATTTCCGTTAAACATTCCTCCCACTTGTGGGATCGAAATGTGTGATTCATCCACGAAACAGAGGATGTCATCGGGGAAGTAGTCCAACAGTGTTGCTGGTGGTTCGCCTTCTTTTTTTCCTGATAAATATCGAGTGTAATTCTCGATTCCATTCACGTATCCCATTTCTCGGAGCATTTCCAAATCATAGGTCGTTCGTTGTTTGAGCCGATGCGCTTCGAGCCTCTTGCCCGCTTTTTCGAGTGCGTTGAGTCTGATTTCTAAATCTTTCTCGATTTCTTTCACACACTGTTCGACCTTTTCGGGAGTCGTAACTTGGTGCTTTGCGGGGAAGATCATCACTTCATCTTCTTCTTTAAAAATCTCTCCGGTGAACGCGTCCACTTCAGAAATTTTATCCAAATTGTCGCCCCAGAATTCTAATTGATACGCAGAATCTGAGTTCGGCATAAAGATCGTAATAACGTCCCCAAGAACCTCAAACGTTCCTCGCTGAAGATCGGTTTTGGTTCGTTCGTATTGGATGTCAACAAGCTTTCTCAAGAATTCTGCTCGTGGATAATCCTTTCCTTTTTCAATTTTGAATGATAATTTTTCATATGTTTCCACATCTCCTAATCCATAAATACACGACACAGAAGAAATAATGATGACATCTTTTCGCGTCAATAGATTCACGGTCGCCGCGTGTCGGAACTTCTCAATCTCTTCATTGATCGTGGCTTCTTTCTCAATAAACGTATCGGTTCTCGGCATATACGCCTCGGGTTGATAGTAATCGTAGTAACTCACGAAGTAACTCACGGCATTATCGGGAAAAAACTGTTGGAACTCCGCACAGAGCTGTGCCGCCAATGTTTTATTGTGCGCCAAAATAAGCGTTGGACGCTGGGTCTTCTCGATGAGATTCGCCATAGTAAACGTCTTCCCCGTCCCCGTCGCTCCGAGCAACGTCTGGTGACGAAGCCCATTTTTGAGTCCTTTTTCAAGCTTTGCGATCGCTGTCGGTTGATCACCTGTGGGCTTGAAGTTGGAAACGAGTTTGAAAAGTTTTTTTGTCATTTTTAATGGCTACCAATTCTGCCTTAGAAACGCGTTTTTGGCAAGCAAAAGGGGTCTGGAGCGATTATAAAAACCCCCTTCCCCCTATTTAAGCCAGGGGCAGGCTCCAGTTCCCAGAGAATACAATTGCAAACACACAAACTCCCTCCGAATAAAACTCAGAGCAGGATTTTTTTTGTAATATGAAAATGATCAGTCTCTTCCTCCGTTGATAAGGAGATAGAGGGCAGAAAGTCCAATGAGAACGTACACGATCGTAATAAGAGTCGTGAGACTTCCAAAAACAATTTGGACAATGTCCATTTGGAATAACCCCATCAACCCCCAATTCAACCCCCCGATAATGAGAAGTACGAACGCGACTTTCCCGAGTTTGTTGTAGTGCTTCATAGGAAATAGGTTAGGAAGCATCCCTCACTTTGCACGAACAGCTGCATAAAGTCAAAAATCTTTCTTGTATAAACACGACAGTCATTCCGGCTTGTCTGGGGGATCCATTATCAACTACAAAGAAGGGATCTCTCCGCTTCGGTCGAGATGACAAAAAAATGGATTGCCGCCAAGCGGCAATGACGGGAGAATATGAATTACTTGTCCTTGTTGTATTTCTCCAAGAAGTCTTCAGCGGCAGATTTCCCTTTCTTAAAGAGATTGAGACCTACTTTTTTTGATTTTTCTCTATTTCCCTTTGATGACAGAAGCAGTGAAAGCACTGATCCTACGGCTCCTCCGACAACAATACCGGTGAGCAAATCGTTCTTTTTTTTGTTTTCTGACATTTTTTAACGCATATTAAGTACTTCTCCTAAGTATACCACGAGTTAGGCCTCTTTGTCAAACGCTTCACGCAGTTTTACCCCACAAGTTTCGGTCACAATTCTTGTTACAGTATCGAAATGTTCTTTGAGTTCTTTTGCATCGATAGTTCTTTTTGATGATTGGAATTCCAAATGGAAGGCTAAATTCTTCAACCCCTTTCCGAGTTTTTCTTCATCAACGAACTCGTCGAAGAGTTCCACGTTCCGAAGCAATGGTGATGATTCACGCATTACTTTTACAAGGTCTGCCATAGGGGTTTTGCAGTCCATGACAAGCGATACGTCGAGGAATACAGACGGGAAAGCAGATATTTTTTTGTATTTCAGGTCCGCCCCGAGCGCACATTTCAGAAGCTTTGGCAGATTGATTTCGGCAAAGACAAATGCGCTTTTTCGCACCGGATGTACGCTTGGATGAAGAACGGAAAGTTCTCCCACGTGTTCTTCGTTAATCCAAATCTCAGCAGATTTCGAAGGATGTGCGTAAGCACTTGGACTACTGGCAGTACGGAATTCGCCCGATACTTTAAGTTCTCCGAAGAGTTGTAAAAGTTTCTTTTTCAACGCGAAGAAGAGATCGTTTTCCTTTCCCCCTACTTCGGCTAACATCATGGCGAGATACGCTTCTTCGGTTGGCAAGAGCTCTTTTGTCTTGATATATGTTTTTCCAATTTCAAAGAGTTGGAGTTTATTGTGTGTTCGGAGTTCAGATTCAATGTTCTTCACCATTGGTGAAATGAGTGTTGTTCGCAGATGTGTGTGTTGCTCTGTGAGCGGGTTGGCAACAGAAACAAAATTATCTTCGCCTGTGAATTTCAAATCAAATGTGTCGGCGAAAGAGTAATTGTAGACCTCCATTAAGTTTCGTGTTTCGCAGAAATCTCGCAGTTTCCATTCTAGATTCCGCAAGTGATTTACTCTTGGTGGATGGAGGCTCAACCTAGGAAGGTTCGCTTCAATGTTCTCAAATCCGTAGAGTCGAACGATTTCTTCGATCAAATCTTCAGAAATCATAATATCTTTTGTTGCCCGATTACTCGGTACATCGACGAGGAATACTCCTTTCTTTTCTTTTATTCCAAAGCCAATGGCGGTGAGTTTTGCCTTTATCTCAGCGTTGGGAATCGCAAGTCCAGAGAGCGCTCTGACATGCTCAGGATCGAGTGTGAGCGTGAGTGGCTTCGCCTTCGTTGGATACACGTCGGTCATCGGTCCTTCAATCTTCGCACTTGGACAACTTTTTAATACTATTTCAACCGCGGCTGTCATGGCGTCATCACACATTTCTGGATCGATTGATTTCTCGTATCGGATAGAACTTTCAGATCGGAGGCCCAACCGGTGTGACGTTTTCCGGATAGAAACGGGATCGAAGTTCGCACATTCAAAAATAATATCGGTTGTTTTTGCCGTTACACCAGAGGCCATTCCTCCCATAACTCCCGCAATAGAAAGCACTTTCTTTTCATCCGCGATCACCATGTCTTCGGGTGTGAGTTCGTATTCGAGTTCGTCGAGCGTGAGGAGTTTTTCGCCTTGTCGTGCTTGTCTGATCACAATCGCACCTTCAACTTTACTCGCATCGAAAACGTGCATCGGTTGTCCGTACCCAAAAAGGATGACGTTGGTAACGTCCACCAGATTGGAAATAGATTTCGTTTCCAGATTTCCCAACAACCGTTGTGTGTCGAGACCGGATGGCTGAATCTTAATTCCGCTCATTTTTACCGCACAAAACCGTTGGCATTTATCTGTTTCGATTTTTACTTTTTGTGATTCTCCTTTTGAAGGAAATTTTACTTTTACCTTTGGCAATGTGAGCTTTTTTCCAAAAATCGCACTGAGTTCCTGTGCGAATCCACGGTGTCCCCAGAGATCAGGACGGTGTGTGAGGGATTTGTTATCAATATCAAATAAAGAATCGTCGTTCCCCTGCATCACTTCCTCAAGCTCTGCTGTGTGGAGTGTGATGTTCTTCCCAACTTCTTCCGCTGAGAGTCCCTTTAGATCGACGAGTTCCTGCAGCCAGTTGTATGAGAGTTTCATAGGACAGTTTAGAGTTTAGAGTTCATAGTCTATAGTTTAGAACTTAGAGCTTAGAAAGAGAAGTTCCAAGGACGGCTTCGCATTCTTTTGGAAGAAGCCAAATCCCGTGATCTGGTTCATCGCCTTGTGGAAGATTGAGTTCGCTTCGAGAACAGATCATTCCTCGTGAAACAACGCCACGAATTTCTCGTTCTCCAATCATAAAATCTTTTCCAAGAACAGTTCCGACCGTTGCCACAGGCACAATCGCACCAACTTTGATATTCACTCCTCCGCAGAGAATCTGCTCTATGACGCCATTTCCAATGTCCGTTTTCGTGACGCGCACCTTTGTCATTTTTGGATCTGGATGTGTTTCGATTTCCACAATCTTTCCAATCACAATTTTTCCATCGCAGTCTTTGAGAATTTCTTTTTCCTCTGCAGGGATATTAAGAACAAGCGAACTGATCCCGCAAGATCCGCAACATGATGATTTTTTTCCGCCGAATATGTTTTTCCAAAAGCTCATAATTCAAATAATAAATTCCTCCAAATGGTACGAATTTTCACAGAA
Source organism: uncultured Candidatus Peribacteria bacterium (assembly GCA_964625805.1). Lineage (GTDB taxonomy): Bacteria > Patescibacteriota > Gracilibacteria > UBA4473 > UBA4473 > CAZVBV01. The sequence goes on from CAZVBV010000018.1 coordinate 11,125, forward strand.
AAGGGAAGGAGGGAAGAAGTGGTGGCTCGAGACAGATTTGAACTGTCGACCTCTGGGTTATGAATCCAACGCTCTCACCAACTGAGCTACCGAGCCACTTCGTGAACTGGGACGATTGTAGTTTTTCCGTCGCTTTGGTCAAATCAAAACCCCGATCGTTCCCGCAAGAATCCCATAGAGCAATAACGGCCAAATGGTCTTTTTCAAGATTACTCCTTCTTGATTGTACAATCCCAGTACGGCGCATCCCGCGACGATATTCTGAATACTCACCATGTTTCCCATCGCGCCACCGACGTTTTGCAATGCCAGCACATTGGCAACATTCAGATCGAGAGATTGGGCGGTAGCGAGTTGTATTCCACCAAAGGTAAGATTGGCGACCGTATTTGATCCTGAGAAAAATGCTCCCAGTGCTCCAAGAAAGGGAGCAAAAAAGCTCCACGTACTTCCTGTGATATCAGCAAGAGTTTCTCCCAAGATAAAGGCAGGAGCATTGTCACCGACCATGAGTAACTTCACAAAAACCAAGGCTCCAAATAGTGCAATGGCTGGTTTCTTCATCTTGTGCAGCGTTGTGTAAAACACCACGTGTTGTTTCTCCCTATTCACTTTCAAAACAAAGAAAGAGAGTAAAACAATGAGCAAGAATGGGACGAAAGACGGCACATAGAGCAGTGCGTGCGACCACGAGATATCAGTCCCGAGAATGTGTCGCCACTGCAGCACGAGGGAGGGATTGATCAAAAATTCACCGATATTTGTCATCCATCGAACAGAGAAATCGGTCGTGGTGAAGAAATGTTTTATCCCCAGCGCGTCGATTCTCGTTATCAATAAAATTGCCACCGTTCCGAGAAGAGGGAAAAAGGCACGTCCGAGATTTGGAATTTTTTTCTTTGCAACCTTTTTTGTTCGTACGAGTCCGATATTCTTTTTCGCAAAGAAAACCGTTAATCCCAGTCCAATAGCACCACCGAGAAGCGCAGGGAATTCTATACTTACAAAAGAAAGGAGGGCATAGGGAATGATACACGAGAGAATCGAGAGGAAGATGAAGACAATGTTTTTGCGAATATCTTTCCACGCAATAAGAAATCGGAGCGCGAGAATTGGAATAATAAGTCCCGCGACCGAATGAATCAGGGCACTTTTGTTCCCAATTTCATTTAACGTTGCGGCTGCGAGATCCAAATTCCCAAGACCAAACCAGGTCGGCATCCCCACCGCCCCGAAGGAAACAGGAATCGTATTCATCACCAAGCAAAGCATTACGACACGGACAGGGTTGAATCCCAAGCCAACCAAAATTGGCGCTGCCAAGGCGACCGGAGTTCCAAATCCACTCGTGCCTTCGATGAAAAAAGAAAAAGCCCATCCGACGATCATTACTTGAGCCACCTTATTGGTCGTAATAGTCTCGAGCCACTTATAAATTGTCTTCAAGGCACCAGAATCCTTCATGAGTTGAAAGAGGAGTACGGCTCCCCACACCACTAAAATCGGCACAAAGGCAGTCAGAATCCCTGCAATTACACTGGCATTGGCGAGCGTGAACCCACTGTCAAAATAGCAAAGCCGAAGCCCATACAAAAGAAGCGCCGAAAGAGGGAGCGCTACAAAAGAAGGAACACTACTTTTTTTGGTCATCATCCAAATCAAGAGTGCAATTGGAGCGAGTGATACGAAAAAATCAGTCATTCCTTATTTCCCACTGTTGCTATCAAGCGGGTTTTTTCCAGTGAAAGAAAAGTACATTACTAAGAGTCCGAGAAGTGCCGTCACCCATTGTCCGAAGACGCTGAGGAATGCGAGAATCACCATAGCAAGACCAACAAAGAAAATTGTTCGGCGATTGACCGGCAATTTCTTAATAGTCCCTTCTACCTTGTGGTACTCGGAAGAAATTTCAGCAGCTGCCTTTTTTGCAACGGGCGTGAAACTATCAGCTTTTGCTTTTGGAGCTTCTGTATTTGGTTCTGTTTTTTTTGGAGGCGTCATGGAAAAGATTAAAACTTTTCGTTAGTGTATGACACAACCGAGTAGGACGCAAAGTTTTTGTAACGTCCTTTGCTTTTTCCCTAAAAATACATACAAATGTGACGACATGAACACTGATTTCTGGAAAGAACTCAAGCGACCGATTCTCGTTCTTGCCCCAATGGCAGGGTACACAGAGAGTCCTTTTCGGCGTTTGGTAAAAGAAATTGAACCCTCAACGGTTCTCGTTTCAGAATTGATTTCCGCAGAAGCCCTGCGACGAAAGAAAGAGAAAACACTGCACATGACAGAGTTTACGCCCGATGAAAAGAAGTATTATTGTGTGCAACTCTTTGGAAATGATGAGCAGGCATTCATCGAATCAGCAAAAGTAGTGGAAGAACTGGGTGCCGATGGAATCGATATTAATCTCGGGTGTCCCTCGCCCAAAGTTATCGGATCGGGGCATGGTTCAGCGTTGCTCAAGGATCCAGAAGCAACGGCAAAAATGATTGCGGCACTCGTGAAATCAACAAAGCTTCCGGTGTCTGTGAAAATGCGATTGGGATTTTATGATGATAAGGACTTGATTGAAACCGCGAAGAGTTTTGAAGCGGCAGGGATTTCTGCTCTTGCTATTCACGGAAGAACGACAGCACAGAAGTTCACTGGGGAAGCACAATGGGAAAAGATCTATGAAGTGAAAAAGCACTTGAAGATTCCGGTTATTGGAAACGGAGATGTGACGTCAGCGGCGATTGCGAAGGATCGATTGAAGAATCTTGATGGAATTATGATAGGTCGAGCCAGTCTGAGAAACCCATGGATTTTTGCACAGTGTCGGGCAATCTTTGACGGGAAAGAACCGCCATCCAAGCCAACGCTTGCAGACCAACTGGATTTCTTTAGAAAACACGCCAAGCTCGCGATAGAATACAAAAATGAGAAGTGGGCAATGACAGAGTTACGCAAACATTTTGCACATTTTGTCCGAGGGATTCCCCATGCGTCGAAATTTCGTGATCGATTGATTCGTGTGGAAACATTGGCTGATATGGAGGCAATTTTCAAAGACATTTTGAAAACAAGTTGAAGAATAAATCGTCATTGCCGATGAGAGCCTGTCCTCGTGAAATCGGGGAACAATCCTGCCAATAGAATCCGGCCCTTGTCATCCCGACCAACGTGGAGGGATCCCTTTAGTCTGTACGCTTCGAAGGGATTTCTCCGCTTCGGTCGAAATGACAAATCAGAGAGTTACTTGTTCGGATCCCTCCTCGATAAAAATGAGGACAGGCTTTCAGCGAGGATGACGGGGCTTTTAAAAGGAGGAATTCGATATTGCATTTTATTTCTAACAATTTATTCTCACAATCCCTAATAATTTCCTATGAAATTTCTCAAACGAATATCACTTTTCTTGCTCGTAAATATTGCAGTGATCGTATTGCTCACGACTGTTGCGAGTGTCTTTAAGATAGACATCTACTATCTCAAACCGTACGGATTAGATCTGACGGCGTTGATGATTTTCTCTGCGATTATTGGGTTTGCGGGAAGTTTTA
>CAZVBV010000019.1:0-13757 GCA_964625805.1 uncultured Candidatus Peribacteria bacterium
CTCGTTTTACGAGTACTGTCTTCATTTGTGCTGTATAAATATCTCGTTCTCGTGGCGTGTGTTGTAATCGTCGGTAATATGCTTGTCCACCCATGTCTGCATGGCTTGATCGAAGCACTGTAAGAATCGTTCGTGAATAAGGATTAACATCTTGAAGGTAATACGCTCCACCAGTGAAAACCACTGCTGAAAGGATTAATACAAAAGCTGTTAAAAATGAAAACCGATGATTGTTTCGCATAATGTGGGTTTGATAATTGGGTAGTGCCTTTTTACTTCGAGGGGAAAAATTGTCAAGGAAAAAGAACGCGATTTTTCCGCTCCGCCAACCAACCTCGAACCTATTTTATTTTGAATTCGATCCTGTTAAAAATGCTCGGCAGGCTCTCTGCCCAGAACGGTGATATTTTTATATCAATCACATTTTCGATTTCTGGATAATTCGTCAAAATTCCACGCACATCTTTTGCACTTCTTCCTGCGATTTCTTTTTTGAGTTTCTCTCTCCATTCTCGTGCGGAGATTGAATCCGAATCAATATCCAATGTTTCCACTCCCTGCATTTCAACTGACAGTTTCACCCATTTTTCTTTTTCAAGGAATTCCGATTCCATCACTCTATACTGCGCAGAAATCGGATCTATTTTGATAAGTTTTTTCCGATGATCTTGGGTCGCTCGCAGTTTCTCTGTGAGAAAATCTGCCACTTGCGATTGATCAAAAACAATTCCCATCAAGCGCACGTGCGCTGGCACTTCAAACGTTTGCACTTCTTGTCCGATCAAATCTTCTGGAAACTCCAGGCTGACAGCTTCAGTTTTGAGCAATCGCGGATCGTCGAGGAGTACATATTTCCCTTTTTCTCGCTCTGACCGATTTTCGATTTCCGTCCGCAATTGATCCACTCCCTGCACACGAAATTTATCAATCAATATTTCTTGGACCGCTTCAAAATCTCCTTCCTCTATGAAGTAGTGCGTCAGTGTCGATCCGCCCACAAGCGGTCCCTTATTTGCCCGAGCGTAGTACAGTTCTCGTGATGCAGAACGCAATGCGGGAAAGATAAGATCTGTTCCTGCCTGGATATTTCCCCGCTCTCCAATTGGTTTCTCGTCTTCGTCATACTGATCAGCTCTGATTTCTACAACAAATCGCCCCGCCCCATCTTCATTTCGCGGAGGGATAACCACCTTGTCTTCGAATCGAAAAATCATTCCATCTTCTGTTGCGAGTCGCGAAGGCAAAAGAAACTTTTCATATTTCGTTTCGTTCATCAGTGTTACTTTTCCATGGGCGTCTGTCAGGTCGTATCGCCGTCCGGTGGACGGGAATGTTTCCGTTCCAACAACTTCTGTCTCCACAAAAATACCATCCACCTGTGGTAAATATTTTTCTTTTTTAGAAACCTCTGCTTCAGGCAAGGTTATGATGACATTCTGGGTTACAGGAATCACTGATACTTTTAGCTTCAGTGTTACCATCGCTCGTGGCGAAATCCATGCCCATGTCCCAATGAGAAGAACAATGACAATTAAAAAGGCGAAGAATATTTTCCCTCGGATCGGTTTCCGTCGTCCTTCGTTTTCAATTTTATGCGTCGCAAAAACCGGTTTTGTTTTTGTAGATGAGAAAGCTACCCGAGCATCTTCCTCGTTTTTTATCGGAGCTTCTTTTTTAGACTCTCCATTGAGAATATCCTTTACCTCCTGTCGTTCCGCATCAACGAATTCTGTTGGAATAACCGAGTGCACTTTCAAATCCTGTGCTTTCATACTATCTCGCACGAACTTCTGAAACACCACAAAAGAAAGTTCTTTCTTCTCTGTTTCTCCGGCTTCTTTTAATTTTTTGAGAAAAGAAGTATCCGATAAAATAGCAAAATGCCGAGGACAGATAAAAACGATTTTATCAGTCGGAACCTGCTTCACCACTTGAATGATGTCTTTTACGCTGTCGCTGTCTTTGAGCGAAATAGGGGTCACTTCCATGTGAGGGAAATGTAACCGAAGGGCGGAAATTTTACAATGGAATTATTCCTTCCTACCTCTCACTATTTCAATCACTCCTTTGTCATCCCGACCGGAGTGGAGGGATCCCTTAATCAAAAAGTTCTTCCATTAAATCTTTCCATACAGGATTTATTAATTGAATCAGGTTATTAGTAACTCCAACATAAAGAGTCTCACTTTCACTTGCTATTGTCTAAACAAAATATTGTCGCTGGATCATTGGAAGGGATTCCTCCGCGTTGGTCGGAATGACAATGTTACTAAGTTCTAATTATATATCCATATCCATGAACGGTCTCGATCATGCAGGCACCATCTCCCAGTTTCTTTCGTAAAGAACGAATGTGAACCGTGATGGTATTGGACACCAGGCTGTCATTTTTCCCATCCCACAAACAATTCTGAATTTCCTCTCGAGTAACGAGTGTGTTTTTGTTTCGCAAGAAGAGTAATAAAATTTGGAATTCTTTTTTCGTGAGATGCACATCTTTTTGTTTATAGAACACCAACATATTGGTCATATCTACGGCAATATCTTTGCACCGAAGGACATTGTTCTGTGTGCCAGATTTCCGACGCAATAAACATTTCGCTCTCGCCGTCAGTTCATCCAGTGAAAAATCTTTCACAAGAAAATCATCCGCCCCGAGATTGATGGCTTTGATCCGCGTATCAACAAGATTATTTGAAGAGATTGCTAAGATAGGCGTCTTTTTCCCAAGCGCCCGAAGCGAAGCTATGACGATAAATCCGTCTTTTTTGGGAAGCACAATATCAAGAATCACAAGGTCATACTTGTTGGCTTTCATTTTTTCTAATGCCACCTCTCCATCCTCAGCTCGATCAACTACAAATTTCTCCTGTTTCAATGTCATCTCAATAAGATCCAACATCGATTCATTGTCTTCTACGACGAGTATTTTCATTGCGAGAGGGGCTATGAATATTGTCAATATCACCCGACTCTATATTTCTGTCAATATTTATTCTTCACAAAAACTTCACATTTGATTTGTCAGTTTATAAAAAAAGCATTGTTTTCTCTTTACGATAAGTTCCTTTTAGTATAGGAAGAAAGTTGCCGTTCTTTGTTTTATTAATTTTCATAAGGTTTGAAGCGGATATAGTTTCAAACCGATGATTCATTCGGACGGTGGTTCTCTTTGTATTTTTCTTGTCCCTTCTCCATGGTGAGTTTCACACAAGCCAGTAATTACATCTCTACTAATCTTCCGTTTCGGAAGCGGCGTATTGTAAAAAACATTCCCCCCGGAGGCGTTGATTTCAGAATTAAAAATAGAAAAGAGTTGTCATACGAAGAACTTCAAGAGTTAGATCAATCAAAAAATAAATTCATTTCTATTGTTTCTCACGAGCTGAGAACTCCAATGACGGTCATTAATGGGTTTACTGAGTTTTTGCTGTCAGAGAAATTTGGAGAACTCAATGGGAAGCAAAAAGAATTTCTCGGAACGATATCCCGTAACACCACCGAGCTTATTAAACTCGTAAATAAAATTCTCGACATAAGCCGACTTGAATCTGGGAAAGTAGTGTTCGAGTCACGAGATATACTCTTTCCCGAATTTCTAGTGGAAGCCACAAATGAATTCCGTGTGCTAGCTGTACAGAAAAATATAAAACTCACCTTTCGAAATCCAAAAAATGTACGGTGCTTTATTAAAAGCGACCCTTCTCGTATAAAACGCGTTCTCATGAATCTCGTCAGCAATTCTTGCAAATGTACGCCAGCAGGCGGATCTATCGTTGTTACACTTGACCCATGCCCCGATAACGACCAAGCGATTCAGATTTCTGTGAAAGATGACGGGATCGGAATCCCGAAAGAAGATCAGAAATATATCTTTGATAAATTTCATCAAGTAGAAAACTCTCTCCGAAAAACTTACACCGGAACCGGGCTCGGACTTCACATTGTAAAACTTATCATTGCGAGACTCGGTGGCTCTATTTCGTTTAAAAGCAAAGAAGGAAAAGGAACCTGTTTCACATTCTCACTGCCAGACACAAATGAACGGTAAAAAGATTCTGGTAATCGATGACAATCAAGACATAAATGACATGTTTGCACTTGCCTTCGAGTTGGCTGGATTCTCTGTGCAACAGAGTTTCTCTGGAAAAGACGGAATTAAGATTTACAAAGAATTTCACCCCAATGTAATCTTGCTCGATATTGTAATGCCCGCGATGGATGGAAATGAGGTTCTTTCCCGTATCAAAAAAGAAACTCCCGAACCCCCACTCGTCATCATCTTTTCCAATATGGAGTGGGAAGGCGAAACGTCTGAGAAAGTGCGTTCTATTAAGAAATCAAGCGTTACTCCGACGCAGATGGTGGAGTTGGTAATGAGATGGATGTAATATCGAGATTCTAACGCGGAGACTTTATACCTCCAGTCAGTGTCAAAATATTATTTTTATCTTGAAGTGTTCCGTCCTCTAATTCTTCAAAGGTAGCACTATCTACGTGCGACAGTTCTCTTGTATAGAAGAAAACTCGATCCTTATCTTTAGAAAAAACGTTCCCTACAATTTCAAAAGTATCTGGATCCGCATTCTGGATAAGTGCGGATTCTAGATATACATGATTGGCATCTTTCCCGAAGAGACTGTATGGATCTTCTTCTCTCGTAAAAATACTAAATGTAGCTGGATCGGCTAATTCAAGTTTTTTGTCATCATAAAAGACTGCATTTGTCGTGGTTGCATAACGACTCATTCCAATATGTTGTGGCTCTTCTGCTATAACATCTGCTGGTGGCGTTCCCTGTTCATCCTCTAGTGGGAGAACCTCTTTCGTTTTTGTTAAAGAAATTCGAGGAGTTCCTTTCGCTACTACTTCTATTTTTTCTACGGGAGGTTCTTCTAAGGGTTCTATTCCTTCCTCAAGTGGGTCCGAGATTACAGGGAGTAAAATATTTTGTTGGAGCTGTTCTTTTACTACATTCTCTAAAACATCTTCAAAAGAATGTATTCCCTCTAATTCTTGTTCTGGATCTCCATTGTAAATCCCCTGCCCAATTGGGATAATCGTTTTCATTACAAATGATATAATTGGTTGCATTTGAAAATAAGGAATAACAATCAAGAGTAAAATATTAGCAACCCATGTTATTCCACCATTATAAGACTTTGTTTCAATATATCGGGTTCCTGATAGACTATCATGCCAAGCCTTTTTTTCCTTCGTCCATCCTGCCCAAAGGAATCCTAAACTGAATGGAATAAAGGATAAAATCTTCGCAAAGAAACGACCTATAAGCTGTCCCGTAGATGGTTTTTCATGAGAAACCGCATCGACAAGTTTTGTTTGCATTATAAAATCTCCAATAGTGCGTCCTTTTGCAAAATAGAGAATAATATTAATCACAACTGGAATAATTGCGGCTGTGGGTGCAAGAAATAGTCCTAAAAGTGAAGACACTAAAGCTTCGCTCGAGGAAATCGCTACCCTTTTCCAGAATCCTGTAAAATGAACTTCTTTTTTTACAATAGGCTCACTTACTGTTTCCGGAGGTGAGGTTGGTGTTGGGGGAGCATACGGAGCAGTGTTTGAAGTATTCTCTTGAATATCACCCATTTCGTTTGTTGCATTTGTATCGGCTACTGGCGCTTCTGTTGACACTGGTGTTGGTGCTGGGGCCTCTTGAGGCGGAGTGTTTGAAGCATTCTCTTGTACAGCATCCATTTCGTTTACCGTGTTTCTATCAGCTACTGGCGCTTCTGTTGACGCTGGTGTTACTGCTGGTACTGAGGGCTCGGTATTAGAAGTGTTTTCTTGACTATCATCCATTGTGAAATTGGTTTAGTGATTTTGGGAATTGTAGCATGCGATATTTAAAAAATACAGGAACGAGCCCCGTGTATTTTTTATGCTGACTAGGGCCGAGATGTCGAGGGAATTATCGCCCCAACGTACTCAAAAGATCTCGACGATGTTCTTCTTCGTCCATAAGAATGTCTTCCAATTTTCGACGAATTCCATACTCACCAAGTTCTTCTGCCATCTTAATAAGACCTTTGTATATACTAATAGCCAATTCTTCTCCTGCTAAATCCTGTTCTAACATTTGAATAGAGTCTTTTGATATTTCGCGTTTTTCAACATCAATAGTGGGCACTCCCCCTAAGTCGGAAATCATTTCTGAAACTATCACTGCATGTACCATTTCTTCATTAGAATGAATTACAAGTTCCTTACCAATAGAATCATATTCTGGTCCTGTGATAACAGCAGCATGTTGAACATATTGCACAGCAGCAGCATATTCCCATTCAAGGGCTTTATTAAGTCCGACGATAAACGATTGTTTCTTTGTGTCTGTCATTTGAGGGGGATTAAAGTCACAAAAATAATAATAGCTTTTGAAGAAGTTTCAACCAATTAAGCGAGACAATCAAAAAACCACCCAAACCGAGATAGTGAAGTATATGAAGAGAGTCATCTGAAAAAACTTGATTTTCGTTTGCAACAAATTACAATCTCGCCAGTTATTTAATGGGGCGTCGCCAAGTGGTAAGGCATCGGATTTTGGTTCCGACATTCGGGGGTTCGAGTCCCTCCGCCCCAGCCAAAGGAATTGCACTGAGTCCAAAGGACTCAACGCTGTTCTTTTTTTGTGTCGGGATTCTAAGCCCAAGCCCCGGGTTCGCTCTGAACGATTTTGCTTTGCAAAATGTGTGAAGAGTTTTCGATTCAAGTCCCAAAGGGACGTAGAGAGAATATCCCTCCGCCCCAGCCAAATTTAAAAACACAGGACTTGTTCCTGTTTTTTTTATATTTTTCGAAAAATTTGAACTCCAACCCTTCCTTCACTATAATTTATAAAACCCCACTAACCCCATCCCATCATGGCCGACCCTATTAAAAAGAAGATTTGGTTTAAGAACGGAGCCGTCGATCTCAACCGAGTCGTTGAAGAATACAACTCAGGAGAAGATATCCTCTACGATCAAGTAATGATTCCTGATGATGTGTGGTGTTCGCGATGTTACGCGCGGATGTTGGAGAAACATAATCTCCTCACTGCCGATGAATTAAAGCAACTCGAAGGCGGGCTCGATGAGATTTTAGCTCTCTGGGAAAAAGGCGAATTTGTATTGAAAGTTGAAGACGAGGATTGCCACACCAAGATTGAAGATTACCTCATTGAGAAATTGGGAGATACGGGGAAAAAGATTCACACAGGACGAAGTCGAAACGACCAAGTGCTCGTGATGATGCGATACTTTTTGAAAAATAAAACGGTCGCGATTCGAGAAAAAACACTCCAACTCGCACAAATGTTTGTGGAGTTTGCGAAGGAATACGAAATGGTGCCGATGCCCGGATACACGCACATGCAGAAGGCTATGCCCACAACCGTTGGGACATGGATTGCTTCGTTTGCCGAGAGTTTGGTGGATGACGCAAAACTTCTCACCGCAATTACGGATGAAATCGTAGACCAAAATCCACTCGGATCTGGAGCGGGGTATGGATCACCATTTGATTTCGATCGGGATTGGTTGAGTAAAGAACTCGGATTCTCCCGAACACAAAACAACGTGATTTATTGCCACAACTCTCGAGGAAAGATTGAGGGATTGGTACTCGAAGCGTGTTGTCAGATAATGATGACGCTCAACAAATTGTCATCTGACCTCCTCTTTTACACGACACAAGAGTTCCGATTCTTTGAACTCGATGATTCAATTTCAACAGGATCATCCATTATGCCTCAGAAGAAAAACTTGGACGTTGCCGAATTGATTCGTGGACGAACACCGACCGTTCTCGCCTGTCGAAGTGAGATTACACACAACATTTTAAACAAGATTTCTGGATACCACCGAGACGGACAAGAAATAAAACGTCCCCTTTTCCTTGGTCTCAAATACACAGAAAAATCACTGGAAGCTATGATGGCGATTATTTCCAACATCACACCAAATAAAGAGATTTTGATGGAATCAGTACTCGCTAGTCCAGGACTCTTTGCAGCGCACAAAGCCTTTGATAAAGTGAAAGAAGGAATGACCTTCCGTGATGCGTACAGAGAAGTCGGATCAAACATCGCTGACATTAAGGTATCTGCCGAAGACGTGGATAAATGGCTCAAGATGTCGACCCACCAAGGAGGAACTGGAAACCTTGGACTCGATAAAATCGAGAAAGAAATTGAGAAACTTGTAAAACACTAATCTATGACGAACGAACGAAAAGGATACGAGCTTTTGCTCGGCAATATTGCTGTGCTGACGGTGTTCTATCTGTTGTTAGATTTTTCATTTCGACAATGGGATATCAATGTTGCCCAAGCGATGTTCTGGGGATGGTCTGGCGCTTCTTTACTAGCACTCCCTTTTTTCTTGGGATTCAAACGATCCAGAAAAAATGTATACCACGAATGGAAACTTCATAAAAAGCTTATTCTTGGTCTAGCGGTGATAAGCGTTCTTGCCTCTGGACTTTTGGCATGGGGAATTTCACTCGCAGGTTCGGGACCAGCAGTATTACTTGAAAGCCTTCAACCAGTCTTTGTCTGCATTCTCGGAATTTCATTTTTAGCAGAACGATTTACAAGGAGAGAACTTTTGTCGGCAATAGTTATGCTTGCGGGAATTGTCTTTATTGGAACGATGAAGAGCGAGGTTTCTCCTCTCGCGGCAATCATTATTACGATCTCATCTTTTTTCTATGCTTTGCATAGTTTTTTGTTTAAACGATACGGAAAAGATACGCACGTTTTTTCTTTTGCCTTTATCCGTGCGTGTATTGTGACGCTCTTCTTTACAATTTTGATTTTTGTAACCGGAAAATTTAAAGTCTTGCCTCTGCTGGCAATAGGCACTCTTACGCTTACGTATGTACTTGGGATTCTCGTTTCACGGTATTTCTTTTTCAAAGCGCATAAATATCTCGAAGTCTCGAAGCTCAATATATTTCTTATGCTTCAGCCCGTTGGTGTTTTGATAGGAGCATTTCTTTTATTTGGAGACTCAATATCAGAACAAAAAATTGTTGGAGTACTTTTGATTTTGGGAGGTGGATATTTCTTTGTAAAAAATCGACCAATCATTAAATAGTCTCCCCTTGTTAACGGGCGGCTGGGAGGGGGTTTAATTTGGGGCGGCGGATATTTTCTTTGTGAAAATCAGAAAAAATAATCTCGTCATCCTCGCTTGGCGAGGATCCTGTCAATGAGCCTCGTTTAACTTGAGCCCCCGAGCGTAGTCGAGGGCAGGCTTCGCGAATTATCCTGACAAGGGTTCTTCAATACTTCTGTAAAAACGATAACGCCTTTTCGGATTGCCGCCAAGCGGCAATGACGGGAGGAATTTTTTACTTTTCTATCCTCCCCCCTTATAATCCCCATTGAACCCTAACCTCACCCCATATGGCCGAACCTTGGAACATGCTCGAACTTTTGAAAGAAAAAATTAAAGAAAAAGGCGGACCCATTTCGTGTCACGCACATTTCGACAAGGCGTATGTTATTACTCCTGAAACACTTCAAATGTCCAACGAGCACATGGAGGTGAAATGGGATTTATGGAAAAAAGTGAAAGAAGGATACACGCACGAAAACTTAGTAGAACGAATCAGTCTCAGTGCGGAGAACTTTATTAATCAAGGATGCACCGTAACAAGAACGAACATTGATGTGGACACCACGGTGGGTATGAAGTGCTTGGAAGCCGCTTTGGAAGTAAAGAAAAAATACGCAGATAAAATTGATATGCAGATTTGTTCGCAAGTGCTCGAAGGGGCAATGACACCAGAATCACAAGCAATGATTGAGAAAGCAGCCCCGCTCGTGGATGTCCTCGGGGGACTTCCATCACGAGATCGACCGCATCAAGAAGAACATCTCGCCTTCCTCTTCGATGTGGCGAAACGACACAATAAAACGGTCGATGTGCACATTGATCAGAACAATGATCCTGATGAACGAGATACCGAACTCTTGGCCCGATCGGTTATCAAACACGGTATGCAGGGAAAGGTGAACGCCATTCACTGTTGTTCACTCGCGGCTCAACCCGATGAATATATTGCGAAGGTGGCAAAGCTCATCAAGGAAGCGGACATGAACGTCATCGTCTGCCCACGAGCTATGATCGACAATCAACAACCGCGTCACAAAAATGGACCGATTCACAACTCCATCGCTCCCGTTCCTCAACTCTTAGAAGCAGGGGTCACTGTGTGTCTCGGAGTGGATAATGTGTATGATTACTTCTGTCCGTTTATTGATGGAGACATCTTCACAGAACTCGTGTTCTTGCTTGAAGCATGCCGATATTATGATGTGGAAAAGCTTTCAGACATGGCGACCGTGAATGGTCAGAAGGTCTTTGATATGGGAAAATAAATCACTCCCCTTTGTCATTCCGATCGGAGCGAAGTGAAGCAGAGGAATCCCTTTCTTCCTAGTACAATAAGGGATCCCTCCATTTCAGTCGGGATGATAAAACAGAGTTTTATCAATTCTTATACAACTCCTCCTCCCAATCGTGCAGATTGAACGCGGTTTTTTGTGCAAGATTGTAGATTTCGATGAATCCCGCTGAGGCGTTTTGATTAAACGCGCTGTTCTTGTTGAACGTAGCCAGATTATGATCGAAGAGTGAGTTCGGAGAATCGAGAGCCACCACGGTGATGTTTCCCTTGTACAACTTCACCTTCACGGTTCCCGTCACCTTCTTGTTGTGACTATTGGTGAATGCGTGAATGTGATACATCACCGGATCGTACCACTTGGCGGCGTAGGTGAGATACGACCACTTCTGATCAATGAAATGTTTGAGCTCGTTCTCCTCTCTGGTGGAAACTAGCATTTCGAGCTTCTGGTGCGCGGAAATGAGGATGCTCGCCGCTGGGTTTTCATAGACTCCTCTGACCTTGAGCCCGACGACCCTGTCTTCGATGAGTTGAAAGATTCCCACTCCGTGTTTCCCTCCGGTGATATTGAGTTGGTGAATGATGTCCGCCAACTTTTTCTTCTCGCCGTTTACGGCAATTGGTTTTCCCTTAAGAAATTCAATCTCGATGATCTCATTGCTGTAGTTCGCCTTTTCGGGAAGCGTGCACCACTGAAGAATCTTTTCCTCAATCGGGATCTCGGAAGGGTTCTCGATTTCCCCGCCTTCTCCGGTATTTCCCCACATGTTCTCATCGTAGGAATACGGAAGCGCCTTTTTCTGCTTTACGGGAATACCGTGTTTCTTGGCGTATTTGATCTGCTCATCCCTTCCCATGGACCACTCCCTGACAGGCGCAATCGTCTTGAGCTTAGGATCGAGCGTCGTGATGTAGCCTTCAAATCTCACCTGATCGTTCCCCTTTCCGGTGCATCCATGAGCGATGACTTCGCATCCATGTTTATGTGCCATTTTGACAGCGACTTTGGAAATCGCCACTCTGCCCAACGGACAACTGAGCGCATACCCTCCCTGATAATCCGCATTCGCCATGATGGCTTCGGTGAGGAAGGTGTCCGCGAATTCATCTTTCGCGTCATAGACGAGTGCTTTCTTGGCCCCGAGTGAGAGCGCCTTTTCTTTGATGGCTTCAAGGTCATCCGCCGTTTGCCCGATATCAACCGTGAGCGTGATCACGTCACAGTCGTATTGATCCCCTATCCATTTGAGGAGAATGCTGGTGTCGAGTCCCCCTGAATACAGGAGTAAACATTTTTTAAAAGTGCCTTTGTGCGCTTCATGCGAAGCGACTTTCTGATACTGATTTGTTGTTTTCATAATGAAAATTATTTAAGAAATTTTGAAATATATATATGCTCATTTGCTTTGAAATCTTCGATTTCGCAAATTTCGCATGACGTCGAATGCACTCCTTCGGAGCTGGAAAAACAAAATTTTTCCTTAATAATTTTTTCAAAATTATTATCACATTCTCGTATAAAAACCCCCGTAGGAAATAAATTCGTACGGGTCAAAATTACATTTGGTATATCAATTTAACCCGCTTTACGGGCGTCGGCGTAATTGAGATACCAAATAAACAAAGTTCATCGCTCTCAATGTAGTAAATTCGCGAAAATTAGCAAATTTTCCTGCCCCCCAAATACATCCTCTCCCGTCATTCTGGCTTGGCCAGAATCCTGTTAATAAATCTCGTTCTTCCTGAGTGAAACGAATTATCCTTCCACAAGTGCTTCATTTCATTCTGTACAAACGATAACCCCTCATAGGATTGCCGCCAAGCGGCAATGACGAAAATAAAAAAAATCCTCTTTGCATTTCATGAAAGTCTCGTGATACAATTCGGGGTGATTTATTCTTTATCCCTTTTGATCATGGAATCTACACTCTTTCTCGCCAAAATTCTTGGTGTTATGTTTGCCGTTATCGGGTTCGCAATGTTGTTTAACACGAAGTACTACCTGAAAGCCCTTGGATCATTCTTCAAGAATGAAGGACTGACATACCTCGCTGGATTCTTCATCCTCATGATGGGACTCCTTCTTATTCTTGTTCATAATGTTTGGACGCAAGACTGGACGGTTATCATTACTGTTATTGCGTGGCTTACATTCCTCAAAGGACTCTTTTTCTTGATCTTCCCAGAATGGATAGGCGGAATCAGCAAGAAATTCATGACCAACGGATACTTAACGTTTGGAGGCGTATTCGCTCTTCTTTTGGGACTGTGTCTCATCTGCAAAGGGTTTGAACTCTGCCCATTGTTTTAAAATAAAAAAAATCGACTTTGACAGAAGTAAAGACGGGCTTCGGCTCGTCTTTGCCTTTTGTATAAAAAAAGTCCAAAAAAACTTTGACCTTCATCTGAAAATCGCAATCATGCGCCCGATTAAAATAAAAAAATAAATGATTAAACATTTCAAAATAGGTTTTGCACTTTTGTACATGTTCTCGCTCGTTGTTTTAGTTGGAAAAGCAGAACAAAGCACAATCCCTTTCCTCGTTAATAATTCCGTAGAAAGCGCAGAAGTTGATTTAACGAACTGCAACGTTTATTTTGATGGGTGCAATAATTGCAGGGTCGGTCCCGAAGGACAACTCGGATGCACACGGATGTTCTGCCCTGAGGAAGTAAAAAGCCAACCAAGATGTCTTGAGTTTAAAGACGATCAAAAAAATTCTTAATTGGAAATTATTATAAAAAAACTATTACTGCTTTCGTTTGTCGTTGGAGTTGCATTTATCGCAACCGGATGTTCTTCCCAAAGGGAGAAAGTCTGTACCAAAAATGCAGGAAATTGGATTGCTGAACACCAAGAGTGCGAACACATCCCACAAGATATCTGTGAAAACGCAGGGGGAGAATTTCAAGAATGTGCCTCCGCTTGTCGATACCAGACAAAAGAAGATGCCAAAGTTATGGCTTGCACAATGCAATGTGTTCAAGTGTGTGCGTTTGAAAACGCAACAGCAGACATTGAAGATAATGAAAACGCGATCATTGAAGAAGACACCAACAATCTTGTCCTCAAAGTAGAATATCCGGTCACTGGAATTTCCTCGTTCGATATGCTTGTGAAGGAATTTATTATGAAACGGGTGAATGATTTTAAAGAAAAAATTGGAGAAGAACGGATTTCTGAGAACTGGAAGAATGGGTTCTACATTACCTTCGAGCCCTTCGCGTACAATGAAAATATTCGTACCTACAAATTTGATATCGTGGAATTCACTGGAGGAGCGCACGACAATTTGTACTTCAAGACCTTCACGTTCGACTTTGAAAATGAAAAAGAAATT
>CAZVBV010000020.1:0-5328 GCA_964625805.1 uncultured Candidatus Peribacteria bacterium
TAGACAGAATTAGTGCTCCGTCAACAAGACAACGCTATCTTATCGACTTAATACCTTCTGGGTCTTCTTTGTTTTAACAAAGTTTTAAGTTGTTCGCTCAGGTCTTCTTTTGCAGTAGCAAGAGGGAAACTTTTATTCTGAAAAGCCGATTGACTCTCTTCAAACTCAATAGATTCTAGGATTTTCTTGTCTTGATTATAAACAAAACTCAGAGTAAAGCTGTCTTCGATTTGAGCATCTGATACACGGAAATGAGACATCTCTGCATCCAAAACAAGTATATTTTCTCGCGATACAACAAATCCATTCAGTGCTAAGAGTTCTTGCAGAAATTTTCTTTCGAGAATGGCTTTAGGTGTTGTTTGAGGAACAAAGACAAGTTGTTCCCTTCTTTCTTCTACAGGCTGTTCGACGGGCTTTTCTTCGATCCGAAGAAGGAATCCTCCTAAGAACTGAGCATTGAAATTTTCCTCAGTCTTGTCTCCGACAGTCAACGTTAAGAAGAATTGTCTTGTATAATCAAATGTTCCAGACAAAGGAAGACCTCTCCATTCCCCGTCTCGGAAAGTGGTAATTCCTTTTGCACGATTCGTTGAAAAATAAATCGAATCAGTTGGAACACCGATTTCTTCAAGGAGACCGTAAAGGTATTTTGCATTTCGAAGTTGAGGCGAGCCCGTGTTTTCAGAAACATCTTCTTGTTGTTCCTGTACTTCGTCGATTCTTTTTCCGAGTGATGCTTGTAATGCTTGCTCTTCTTTAATGAGTTGAATTTCTTCATAGGTAAGTCCCGTATTTCCCAAGAGAACCAAGAACGAAAAGAGTTCTTGTTCTTTTCTCGTTAGTAATTGAGTGCCCTTTGTTTTTAGAAGTTCTTTCATAGATAACTCTTGATACAATTGAAGCAGTGTTTGTGAAATTTCAATTTTCGTTTGATCCTCCAAGAATGCTTCCAAGAAAGGAAAGGTGCGATGCATAACTTCAATCTTTATTTCGTTTACGATTGTATTTTCTTGATAGAGCTCGACTTCGATTCCCACCAAAAGAGCAAAGAGTTCAAATGAATTTTCGTCGTGTAAAAGCGTGTGTTGCTTAAGACAGTCTCCAATAAGTCTTCGGAGATTGGTTACATCTCGAGCATCTTCAGCCGAGAATGATTCTTGTTCGAGAATAGTTTTGATTTCATCGAGTGCTTTTCGTGATTTTTTGATAAACCCTCGTGTCATCAGGTTCTCAAAAGAAAAGAAGAGCGCATCAATTTTCTCCATATCAGTTTTCTCTTCCAGGCTTGTCCATGCTTTCAAGAAGTTTTGGGCATCTTCTTCAAGATCGTTCTTCATCCACGCATTATGTGCCATGAAAAACGTATTCCATTGATAGGAAAAGGATGGGTTCTTTTGAATAAGTCTTCGCCAATTCACACTTCTCATAATGATTTTAAACTTCGTGAGCGATCGTGTTCCGAGCGCTGTTTTTCGATTTCGAACAAGATTATCCGTCTTTGTGAAAGAACGAATAAGACTATTAAATTCGCGTTGATCATCCCTGGTCTTGGATAATCCAATCGCTACTCGATCTTGAAAAATACCAACACCCGTGATGAACTGTCCAACGAAATGGGTTTTTTGTACGGTATGATTCCATATTTTTGGAAGGTACAAAGAAAAGTTTTTCATCTTTTCTTGCTGAATTTCCAATCGTTCAAGAGAGAAAAGAAGCTTCTCTTCTACAGAAGAGAGCTCGGTGTCCAGGGAATCTCGAGTAAAAGTAGTCCATTGAAACTCTTCTTGAAGCTCTTCGTAAGAGAATCCGACAACGTCAGACAAAAATGAATCGGCAATACTTACCTTTGTTTGAGCCGGGACAATAAACTGATAATCTTTCCCCCACGAGAGAAGAATCTGATGCCCCCATACATAGATTTCAGTTTGATGCGGACTCTCGGTTGTATGAATAAACACCGTTGATTCCGGTGCATGAATAATAAGATCTCCAATCTTCAGTTGTCCCTCAGACAGTGTTTCTTGTTTTGCGAGGAGTGTGGCAGAGTTTCTTTTATCAGGATGAAGGAAGAGAGAGCTATAAAAGAGATCTCCCGATTTCATAATTCGTTTCTCTTCTGTGAAATCAAGTTCTGTTTGAGGAAAGACAATCAAAAATTCTCCAAATGTGGAAAGGATCTCCTCCCCCTTCTCATTTCGTCCAATCGTAATCACTTCTTCCAACTCTATAGCTTCATCAAATGGATTCGTTCCTTGAGAAAATAAAAAGAATTTTGTGTTCTCAGACACGAGTATCGCCCCAAAGACTAAGAAAGCCATTCCTGCGGCAATGAGATACTGTGTAAATCTTTTTAGTGTCACCATCTCCTAATTATATCACTTATCCCGCTTTATTGCAAGTGTTTTGAGCTTTTCTTCTCGTAACTTTGCCAACATTGAAAAAACATTTTGCTTTTTTAAAAAAAATGGCACAATACCCGCCGATGAAGGGTGTTATATTAGCAGGCGGTACCGGATCAAGACTTTTTCCCAGCACAAAAGTAACGAATAAACATTTGTTGCCCATCTTTAATAAACCGATGGTGCAGTATCCAATTGATACGCTCAAGCGGTCTGGGATTCGAGAGATACTTATTGTAACAGGAGCAGAGCATGCGGGAGACTTCATGGCGCTCTTGGGATCGGGAATGGATTTTGGGGTGCAGTTCACCTACAAGGTTCAGGATGGATCGGGAGGAATCGCACAAGCGTTGAGTTTGGCGGAGAATTTTGCCAACGGAGAATCAATTGCGGTGGTGTTATCAGACAATATTTTCGAAGAAGATTTCTCAAAAGATGTGGAATGCTTCGAAGAAGGCGCGAAGATCTTTGTGAAAAAAGTGGAGAACGCTTCTCGATTTGGAGTAGTGGAAATGGACGAAGAAGGCATCGTGAAACACATTGAAGAGAAACCTTCAATTCCAAAATCAAATCTCGCACAAACAGGATTTTACCTCTACGACACAGAAGTATTTAACTTGATTCGAAACCTTGAGCCTTCAAAACGAGGAGAATTGGAAATCACAGACGTGAATAATTTGTACATCAAAAAAGGAACGCTTCGTGCTTCAGAAATTTCTGGAATGTGGGTGGATGCAGGAACGCACGAGTCATTGCTCGAAGCGAGCATCTTGGCACAAGAATCTTTTGATCCTGAACGAGTAGCGAAACGACGACCAGATCTCGTGGACCGAAAACTATCTGACCATATGGCAAAGATTACGGTCGGAGTGTTGACGCATAATTCAGAGAAATATCTCGAACCGTGCATAACATCACTGATTGCACAGGATTATGAAAACATAGAAATTGTTGTCGTTGACAACGCTTCCACAGACCACACGGTTGATATCATGGCAGAAAAATTTCCTGAGATCCGGCTGATTGAATCAGCAGAAAATCATGGATTTGCGCGCAGTCATAATGAAATTTTGAAAAATACAGAGTCTGATTTTTACGCTTGTGTAAATATCGATATGATTTTTGAACCGAACTTCCTTTCGGAACTTATTAAGTCAATTGACCAAAAGCCAGTCTACGGATCGGCTGGAGGAAAGATTAAGCGATGGGACTATGATGCCTTCGCCAAAAGCCTCAAGGGAACTCGAGAACTTGGAAAAACAAACTTTATTGATAGTACAGGAATCCGAATTCTCAAATCTCACCGGTTCGAAGATATCGGACAAGGAGAGGTAGATTACGGACAATTTGATGAACCGAAGGAGCTCTTTGGAGTTTCTGGAGCGGCAGTTTTGTACCGAAAAAAAGCACTGGAAGATACAGCGTTTGTGAACGAAGAAGGGAATAAAGAATACTTTGACGAGTCTATGTTTATGTACAAAGAAGACATCGATTTGGCATACCGATTGCAATGGGCTGGATGGAAGGCGCACTTCTCTCCACATGCGACGGCGTATCATGATCGAACAGTACACGCGATTGGACGAAAGGCGTGGAATTTGATTCGAAATAGGTCAAAGAAACCACGAGCAGTGAACCGATTGTCATACCTCAATCACCAAATATTGCTTCAAAAAAACTTTTCCGAAGATTTCTCTCGAACCATTCGTGGAGCTACATTCCTCTACAACATGAAGGTGTTTTTCTACCTTCTCATCTTCGAAACAGAATTGTTGTCAGAATGGTGGAAAGTATTCCGAATGCGTTCAGAAATATCTGCACGAAAACGAGCCATGCCACGTCGTGTGAGCAAAGCGGAGATCGAGAAGTTCATGGAAAGCTGAGACGCAGTGTCATCCTGAGGAACAACGTGACGTAGGATCTCTTTTTTAATAGTACAAGAAGGGATTCCTCCGCTTCGGTCGGAATGACAAAGAATAGGGCTGGGACAGTGGAAGCCCACGGCTTAAGCCGTGGGTTGTTAAAATAATTCTCGTAACTTCTGTGCTATCTCAAATGCACCACTCCTCCACCCTCCCCACTTCCGCACGGGGATGATTTCTTTTGTGGTGTTAGTGAGGAATATTTCATCGGCCGTCATTAACTCCTCTCGAGAAATCTCACGCTCTTCAAATGGAATGTTATTTTCTCCGATTAATTGAACTACTTTCTCTCTGGTCACCCCAAGAAGTATGTTCTTTTTAGGAGTTACCACGGTTCCCTTAAACACAGCAAACACATTGGAAATATTTCCTTCTCTTAAAAACCCCTCTTCACTGAAAAACAACGTCTCAAAGTGCTCTCCTTGCGCATTTAGAACATCTTCATACATGAGGGTTTCGTACTTTGCTCGTGGGAACGGACGCTCGAAAACGCGATCACAGACCGTCACTCCTTCACTATAAATATTGGGATCAACTGATGGAAGAGGAAGAATCTGTACGGTGAATTTCTCTGCGGTGAGGTGAACCCGTACTTTTGATTCAGTCGGGCAGTATCCAATTTCTCGCAGGATATCCGCCTGAGAATGCTTTGGGTCAATCCCCAATAACTCCGCCGAACGAAAGAGTCGTTCCAGATGTTCATTCAACGCAAAAACTTTGCCCCCGTAGGTGCGCATAGTTTCAAAGACAGCGTTTGGAATCAGTGTGTTCACACAACTATTATTCCTTTTTTTCGCCTTCTTCGCTACCGCCTTCTTCTTTCTTTTCGCCATCTTCACCCTCTTCGCCTTCAGCACCTTCTTCGCCTTCAGCACTTTCCTCTCCTTCAGGAGTAGCGGCAATAGCAGCATCAGCAGCAGCGTTTTCAGCTTCTTCTTGTTCAGCAGTTTTTGGTGCGATTACAGAGCAGAGCAATGTTGTTTCGTCTTGCGGGAGTTCGAATT
>CAZVBV010000020.1:5428-9935 GCA_964625805.1 uncultured Candidatus Peribacteria bacterium
TTTGGTGCGATTACAGAGCAGAGCAATGTTGTTTCGTCTTGCGGGAGTTCGAATTGTTCTCGATCAATAACCAAGTCAGCAAGAGAGATATGACTTCCAACTTCAGTAATAAGTGCCAAGTCCACATCCAATGAATGAGGAATGTCTGATGGTAAACATCGTACTTCCACAGTGTCGGTGTCTTTCATGAATATTCCTCCGTGGTCTTTGACCGCTGGGGAGTCGCCGATGTAATTAAGAGGCACGCTTACCGTTGTTTTTTCTTTCAAGTTCACCGCAAAGAAATCTACGTGGTAAATTTCATTTGTCACTGGGTGCAACATCAATTCTTGCACCAATACTTTTATTTTCTTTCCGTCCACATCGAGATCAATCAATGCAGAAGCTCCTGCCTTTCGGTAGGTTCGCAAAATATCTGATGAATCCATAGAAACAGTCACTGGGTCGATTCCGTGTCCGTACACTACTGCCGGAACTCGTCCTGCACCTCGTGTGTCACGAGCTGAGTGTTTGTGAGAACAGTCTCTCTTTTCAGCCGATAGTGGATATGTTTCTTGGTTCATAGTAAGTCTTGTCGAAGCCGCGCGATTGTATTTCCAAAGACAAAATTGTCAAATGTAAATAGGGTTCAATATATTTTTGTCATTCCGAATTTATTTCGGAATCAAACCTTTTGTTTCTGCACTCGCTACGCTCTCCCAAGACATAACCCTAGAACGTCTGATCCTGAAACAAGTTCAGGATGACATTAGGAAGAGGTGTTATATGTTTTTAATGATTCTAGAAAAACACTCTCATAATGTCATTCCACGTAATCACAACGAGTAATCCCATCAAGAGAATGAACCCAACCATGTGAATGGCGTTTTCCCATGACTCTGGGGGTTTGCGGAATGTAATCAATTCAACAATCTGAAAGAGGAATCGTCCACCGTCCAGCGCTGGGATCGGGAGGAGATTCATCACTCCGAGAGATATGGAGAGAAGCGCGAAGAGCTTCAATAATGCAAGAATTCCGAGAGGCACAATCTTGTGCGTGATCTCTGCGATTCCAACAGGGCCAGCGAGGCCTTCGGGGATGCGTCGTTCTCTGATAATTTCGACAGGAATTTCACCCACCTTTTGCACCACGGCAATTGAGATTCGGTAGGTTTCTGTTGTGGCAAAAAGGAGAGACTGAGGGAATGGTTTTTGAATAGGAACGATTTCAATGAGTTCTCGTTTTCCGTCTTCATTTACTTCTTCGCTCAGCGTGAGGAGCCCTGCGGCTTCTGCTCGCTCTACATCTGCGTCGGTAATGAGAATTGGATTGGTTCCCGCTGTGAAGAGCACCGTGAGGGCGAGGATTGCCACCACGAAATTCATAAACACTCCTGCCAAGGTAATCATCATTCGACGCCAGAGCTTTGCTTTGTTAAAACTGCGCGGATCATCAGACTTGTCTTCTTCCCCGAGCATCTTCACATATCCTCCGAAAGGAATCGCCCTGAGACTGTATTGGGTTTCCCCTTTTTGTTTTTTCCACAGTAACTTTCCCATTCCGAGAGAGAACTCTTCGACTTTTACGCCAGACTTTTTTGCGGCTGTGAAGTGTCCGTATTCGTGCACTAAAATAAGCGCGGAGAAAATAACGAGGAAAGCGATAAGTGAGAGAATAATCATGTCGCGAGGACTTTAGTTTTTCTTGCCAGGAAAATCAACTCCACCATCATTCCATGGATTGCAACGCAAAAGTCGCCATGCGATTCGGGGGATGCCACAGATAAATCCGTATTTTTCGAGCGCCAGAATTCCGTACGCAGAACACGATGGATAAAATCGACACCCACGAAATCCATGTGTGTCGCCAGGGCCTTTTTGGAGTGGTGAGAGTGTTTTTTGGTACAGCTTAATAAGTAAGATGCCGCCTTTCGCAAGGAGTGTATCTGGGAAGAGAAGGATTTTTGTGATTGTCATTTTATTTCCATTGTCATCTCGACCGAAGCGGAGAGATCCCTTTTTGTTCGAGAAGGAAGGGATTCCTCGGCTACGCTCGGAATGACAAAGAAGAGGATTATGCGTTTGAGGACAAGAAGAGTTTTACCAGTTCCTCAGCGGTTGCTTTCACTGGTGCATCTTTGAGTATTTTTTGAATCGTATGTTTGTCATATCCCAAGTTTTCCAAAGCATCTCCCGCTTCGATAAACGCTTGTGATGGAGGAAGAATATCTTCTACCTTTGAAAGATCGAGTTTTCCACGCAGTTCAATGATGAGTCGTTCAGCCGTCTTTTTTCCAAGCCCCGGGATTCGTGTCAGGAAGGCCACATCGCCCGTTTCGCACGCATTCATAAACTGTCCCGTTGGAATCGATACCATGCCGATAGCGGTCTTGGGACCGATACCAGACACACTGATAAGTTTTTCAAAAAGATCGCGCTCTTGCCGATCTCCAAATCCGTAGAGTGAAATTTCTGTTTCTCGAACAATCGTTAAGATTTCAATCGTGGCTTCGGTTCCTTTTTTACACTTCGCTAATAAACTCCCCGCGGGCGTCACTCGATACCCAACCCCACCTGAAGTGAGAAGAAGAATCTCTTTCTCGTTTATTTCCGTAACCGTGCCGTGAAGGAGTCCAATCATCGAAATCAGTTTACATTTTTTTGGAAATTTTTACACTCGCTTTCGATGGGGCATTAGCTCAGCCACATCTCAAAGTTGAGATTCCGCAGAAGCGGGGCTATGTAATGCCAAACCATTCACCTTCATTCTTTCAGAATTCGTTTCATGGGGCATTAGCTCAGCTGGCTAGAGCGCTTGCATGGCATGCAAGAAGTCATCGGTTCAAGTCCGATATGCTCCACCATTAGGACAAATTGAAGATTTAAGTCTTTCCTCAGCTAGAGGAAGGGCTTTTTCAAGCGGTTTTTGACCTTTGTGCCAGTGGTTCAACAAGAGCTTTTTGCCCTGTAGCAAATAATTGGCAGTTCTTAGTTTTTCAAATGCAGGAATGGCTTCAACAAGCAGTTTGTTACCTTTGAGACAGCGGTTCAAGAATAATAAGTTGATAAGCTTAATTTTGATCACAGGATTGAGATCTTTGTATTGATATGGAAGATAATTAAACACACCAATTACTTCGGTTGTTAATTTCCAAAGAGCGTTCTCACTTGAGTCTTCAAAGTCTGCCGCTTCTCCGCGTAAACTTTGCCGACGTTTGATTATCTTATTTTTCTGCTCTATACCCTCCTCAGGATCAAAGAAGCCGTCTAAAACCGCCCTGTTGAGCTTCTCAAGTTGTTTATCAAGCTTTCCTAGCTCCAAGTCGACTGTTTTGCGTCGATCAGTATTATCAACCCTCATATTTGAAGAAAGTCTTTTAATTGCCTCTTTGGAATATTCGAGAAATTCATCAGCTAATTCATATTTTGCAAGATGTGCAACAATTTGATCTTCAAGTCGATCTTCTCGTATTGAGGTGAAATCACATTCTTCGTTATGGCAAGCTAAATAGATTATTCCTTTATGCTTTTCTGATATCAAGTAATGTCCACATTCACATCTAATCATTTTAGAATAGGTGTAGCAGTGTTTTGCGGTTATTTTTTGCCCCCTGCCATCAAGTATTTCTTGAACGTTATCAAAGAGTTTTTTTGAAATTAACGGCTTATGATTTCCTTCATAAAAATGAAATTGCTGAGTACTTCTTCTCTTCCATCGAACAAGACCATGATAAAAAGGGTTTCTCAACATTCTCTGAAAAGAATTTGCTCGAACCCTACCTCCAGCAGAATTAACCATGCCTTTGGTTCTCATGTATTCACTCAATGTATTAAGTGAGTAGTTTCCAGTTGCAAAAAGTTTAAAACACTCTTTCACAAAAGGTGCGATAGCTTTATCTGGATATTTTTTCTTCGGATCATCGTCAATTCCTTTTTTCCCAATTCGATATCCAAGGGGAGAAGGTGCTGGATAATACCCCTTGAAAAGTAATTCTTCCATTTTAGTCGTTACCTCTTCTGAGAGATTTTCTGAATACCAAACTGCCATATTGCAGAAATTTCTAAAAGCAAGACGACCAGCAGCTCTACTTGTATCAAATTCTCCCTCAATAACTAGCATCTTCTTTTTATGCTGAGTAACCATTTGATCTAGCAATGCAAAGTCGCCCACATTTCTTGAGCTTCTATCAAGCTTATGAAAAACAACTCCTTCGATATCAGGAGACTCCAAGTGTTCCAGTAAATTATTAAATTCCTCCCTATTTCCTTTGAATCCTGACTTTGCCTCGCTGTACCACTTTACGACTTCAAATCCTTTTCTATCTGCATATTCTCCAATGATTCTTTTTTGTGCAGGGAGAGAGTTATCCTTATCCGCTTGTGCTTTTGTTGATACTCGACAGTAGGCAAGGTATTTTTTCATAGT
The DNA here is from genome assembly GCA_964625805.1 of uncultured Candidatus Peribacteria bacterium. Classification (GTDB taxonomy): domain Bacteria; phylum Patescibacteriota; class Gracilibacteria; order UBA4473; family UBA4473; genus CAZVBV01. The sequence continues at coordinate 9,834 of CAZVBV010000020.1, forward strand.
TTTGAGCTAAGTTATTTTTTTCTTTCCCTTGGTCAGGGCTTCATATAAATGGAAAAGCTGGTCTTTCTCTTCTTTTTCAAGTTCAAGAATTCTAAGAATAAG
>CAZVBV010000020.1:10035-11832 GCA_964625805.1 uncultured Candidatus Peribacteria bacterium
TTTTCAGGGTTTTTAATGAACCCACTCTCAATCTTCTGAATCGTATTAGATGCCTGTCCCATCTGACGAGACAGCTCTGCCTGTGACCAATCGAGACCCTCTCGAGCGGCTTTTATGCGAGCGATGATTTTTGTATGTGAGTCCATAATTAGAAGATTAAAATTAAAAGCTATACTGTTTTCGGTTTATAGCTTATTCCAACTCGGGTTCAATGTCAAGACATTTTATAGTTTTTCACCATGAGCTATACTATTTTTTCTTGACTTCCTATGCCACATCGGTATACTTGGTAATGAAAAAACGGTACAACCCGTCAGATAAAGCCTTAAGGCAAAAAAATTTACCTCTAATTATTCTAAAATGGTATCACTAACGAGTAAAAAAACAGGCAGACCATATAGTACACCCAAAAAAACTCGACAGGAAATGTGGGAGTTATGGCTCAAAGGGTACACATATATGGAGCTTGCTGAGAAATACTAAATGTATCGTCAGAAAACTCGCACTATCATCTTAGGATTCTCACCTGCTTTGGAGGATTTTAAAAAACATGATGAGAATCGGAGGATTCGTGAAGCGGCACAAAAACTTAACTCATAATTATAACAATGAAAAATGCCTCAAGAAACTTCGGAAAAATTTACGGCGGAAGAAGAGGAAGTGGTGGGATTTTTCATGGAGTTAATACCCATATTAGAAGAAGCGGCACAAGACCTCGAAAAGAAAAACCTCCTTGATCGGAGGATCTTCCTCACTAAAAAAAACTCTTAATTTTCAAGCATATATATGCAAACTGCTCAAATATTATCGGACGAATGGCTATTCCAGCTTGTAGTAGTAATGATCTACTCCAGCGGATTCATGCTATCACTCTGTGCAATGGAGGTCGGAATGTGTGTGTATGCGGAAATAACAGGGCAGTCGACCGATCTCCCGACTCAAAAAGAGATCCGCCGTTTGTTTCTCAGATTCAGACGGTTCAAAAGACGGAAGCAGTACCTTAAAAAAGGTGTTTCAAATATTTTACATTTAACCCAAAATTGCCATGAGCAACAAAAAAACAGCCTTAAAGGCGACCAAGGCAATGACGGTCGCAAATCCACAGATGATTTGGCAGGAGCAGGACGCTCTCTGCGAGATCAAGAAAATCTACGGAAAAGACCTGACCGAGGGAGAGTTTACAACTCTTTGTCAAATCGGACAGGCAACGGGACTCAATCCTTTTCTCCGCGAAATATGGGCGGTGAAATATGGAGGAAGTCCTGCCAGTATATTCATCGGGCGTGATGGATATCGGAAAGCTGCACAACGTGATCCCGAATATGATTACCATTTATCGGATGCAGTTTACCAAAACGATGACTTCAAAGTTGAGAACGGCGAGGTCAAACACGCTTATTCAGTACAGGATCGAGGCACACTAATCGGAGCATACTGCACGATCAAACGCCGAAGTGCCACGAAGCCAGTCTTCACCTTCATTGATTTCAAGGAGTATTACCAAGGAAACAAGGATGAAGAAGGCAAGGTCAAGAAACGATATGACCGCTACAAAAAGCAATACGTGGACATGGGCGAAACCTTATGGGACAGCAAACCTGCCACAATGGTAAAAAAGGTCGCAGAGGCTCAAGGGCTTCGCATGGCTTTCCAATCAATGTTTGCAGGAACGTATGCCGAAGATGAGCAATGGGAAGAAGAAGCAGAATTCCAAGAAGCAGAAACTGCCAGTAAATCGACGGACTCCGCAAAACTTCCTGATCCAAAGATGGAAAAGAAAATCCAACCGAAAACAGG
>CAZVBV010000020.1:11932-13541 GCA_964625805.1 uncultured Candidatus Peribacteria bacterium
ATGAATAGAACTTCTGAATTTATCAGCCCGATGCATCCCGATAAGCTTTGTGATCGAATTTCTGATGCAATCCTCGATGATTGTTTGAAACACGATCCAAACTCAAGGTGTGCCATAGAGACCATGGGCGGACACGATCATGTCTTTATATCGGGCGAACTTACAACAACGGCGGATGTGAACCTTGAGCAAATTGTTAAAAGAATCGTAGGCAAAAAGCTCAAAGTCACAGCCAATATCGTCCAACAATCTTCTGAGATTGCCAACGGCGTAGATACGGGAGGTGCAGGAGATCAAGGAATTATGGTCGGCTACGCTTGCCGAGAAAATGAAGCCATGATTCCTCAGGAGCATTACCTTGCTCGAAGCCTGTGCCAATACCTTTATAAGCTTCATCCTGACGATGGAAAAACACAAATCACACTCAACGCTAAAGGAGAGATCACGGTAGCCATAGCCTCATGGCGAGGCGTTACCTGCGACAAACTTTATCAAGAAGTGATCGATTGGTATGAAAAAGACGGTCTGCAATTTGCCAAAGGGGTAAAAATAATCTGCAACTCTGCAGGAGATTGGAATCAAGGAGGCTTTGACGCAGACACGGGACTGACTGGTCGAAAGATTGTTGTTGATGCCTACGGCACACGGATTCCCGTCGGAGGCGGAGCATTTTCAGGGAAAGATTGGACTAAGGTTGACCGCTCAGGAGCATATCGAGCGAGACAACTGGCACTTCATCTCTTGAAGACAAACGATGTCAAAGACGCACTGGTGCAAGTCGCCTATGCCATAGGAGAACCCAATCCAACTCAAATCAGCGTTATCTTTAACGGTGATTTGGAAAACGATATCACGGAAAAATATCGTGACTTTTTTGTACCTGCTCGAATAAAGCAGGAACTAGATCTCAACAAACCAATCTTTGAAGAAACCGCCAAATGGGGTCACTTCGGGAACGGCTTTGCATGGGATCAATCATTTTAATTTAACCAATTACTATCATGAAAAACATTCTTAACGAAGAACAACTCGCAAACTTTGCGGTAAGACATCTCTCACCATCGGCAATCAGAACCTATTTAACGGATCGGCAATCATTCTTCAGACGGTACGTAAGACTGGAATTTGAATCAAAAGACAGTCCTGCACTCCTTGAAGGAAAAGGATTACATGCCGTTCTTGAGGGCTATTGGAGAGCCAGAAAGGAAGAAAAAGACTTTGACTGGGACACGGCAGTTGATGAGCAAGAAAGGATCATCGCAGCGAGAGACCGAGAAGGACGAGTCGACTGGGGAAAATCAGGAAACCTTGAAAAATCTCAAAAGAACCTTAGGCAAGCTGCAGGGTTTTATAAGGACACACCGCCTGATTACAAAGAAATCATATCGGTGGAAGATGAGTTCTTATCCGATTTTGAGGACTTGGACGGCAACACAATGCCCATAGCACTCAAAGGATTTTGTGACCTTATCATCAAAGACGGTGAGGATTATGTGATCGTGGATCACAAGACAGTCGCCTTGGTAAAGAAGCAGGACGACCCTATGCCAGCCTTTGAACTCCAAGCGGCAGCGTATTGGTTTTTAGTCCGAAAAGAGTACGGAGTGAA
>CAZVBV010000021.1:0-13437 GCA_964625805.1 uncultured Candidatus Peribacteria bacterium
TATAACACCCTGGCTAAATCCTTCTTGTTCTGGTATGATAAGGAGAAGTAGTTATTTTTGAAATGAAAAAACGGAAAACAAATATTGGAATTATCGCAGCGTTTGTCCTCCTTCTGAACGGGGTGGTCACTTTGGATATTCCAACAGAATTCTTGTCAGGAAGCCTTATTACAGAAGCGAGTGCATCAAATGATGAAGTGGTGATTGATGAAGAAACAGCAGAAGTTGAAGAAGAAAAAGTATTTATTCCCGCAATGCCAAAATTAGCAAGTGGTGCAAAGACCTATACCAATAGAAACGGATACGAAGTCTTTCACGGATATAAATATTCAGATATGCCAAGAAATGATCAATTAAAACTTGTGAAAGAACGAAGGTCTAAGCGAAATGCAAAAAGACGATACACAGGAGGCGCTTCAAATTTTAGAACGACAAACTACCGAAAAGAAAGTTATGTATCCGATATGAAACCTTCAGCACAAAGTGTGAAGAGACCAGAACCATCACGAAAATCACTTGAAGATAGAAAGGTGATTGGATACACGAGAGACATACAACCACAAAAAACAAGGATTCAACGATATTCCCTTCGTCAGTCATTTCGTGAAAGAGGGGTAGCGGAATCTTTCAAAGCCGCCAAAGACAAAAAAAAGGAACAGAATGAAATGTATTCAGTATTGTGGAAACAAAATCGAGTACAACGAGATGACCCACTTCTCAGAAAAGATCGATCTCGAATTACGGTGAAACAATCAGATTCTCGGAAAGAATATTTGAAATATTGGGAAGAAAAGAAAGCGGAAGAAGAAGAGTTCCAAAAGAACCTTCAGATAGAATTGTACGGAGCGCCCGTAGAAGAGGAAACAGAAGCAGTTGAAGAGATTGAAGAGTGGTAAAATTATTTTAGATACGTATCCCCAAAGGATACGTATCTTATTTTTTGAGGTCCGGACCCTTCAGAAATTTGGGTCCGGACCTAGATTCTGCTAGAATTTTTCGCGCATATGTCTTCAACCTTTGAGCTTCGCCTTCGTGTTCTTCGTATTCTTTTTGTAGGCGTGTTTGTGGTTTTTGCAGGGCGACTTTTCGATCTTCAGATTTTGCAATACGACGAATTCTATGCAGAAGCGAGGGCACAACATGAAAAACGATCGATACTTCCTGCGCAACGAGGAAACGTGATGGTGAGAAAGAATCGTCTTACCAATGAAGAGACTCCATTGGCGACAAACAATACGCTGAAGATGCTTTTTATTGATCCGCTTATTCTTGCCTATCCTCATCACAACCCGAAGCAGGATCTCGATAAACAAGAGCGGGGAAATCCTCGAATGGTGGCGCAATTACTGGCTCCACTTTTGATTCATGCGCATTGTGAAAAAATTGAGGGATGTCTTGTGGAAACAGATGAAGCAAAATGGACGGAGGCAGAAAAGCTCGCGATTGAAGCATACGGGAAAGAATTGGAAGGTATCTTTGTAGAAATCGAACGACGACGAGTGGTAATCTCTACCGAGTTGGCTGAATCACGAGCGCTAACAATTGAAGCGCTTCGATTATCGGGGATTAAAGTAGTTGAAAGTAATGTTATCGCCGATCCGACGATGATCTATTCCCTCACTGAATCAGTGGAGCAACTCGCTCCATTGCTTAATATTGATAAACGAAAACTGAAGAAACTGCTCGAACGAAGACCGAAACGATACGTTGAAATTACGCACAAAATTGTGCCGGAGGTGTCAGAGAAGATCCAAGAACTCAAAGAAAATCCTCGATACAGAGAACTTCTGCGAGGGGTGCAATTGCGAGATGAGCACTGGCGATATTATCCAGAACGAAGTTTGGCCGCTCAAATTCTCGGGTTCGTAGATTCCTCTGGAAATGGGCAATATGGAATTGAAGGACGATTCGATCACGAATTATCAGGACAGGAAGGCGTGATCTTTGGAGCGATTAATACGAGGGGACAACGTATTTTGGGAAAAGGGTCGGGGATTCAACGAGCGACCGATGGTTCGGATATTCTGATTTCTATTGATCGAGTGATTCAGGGAGAAGTAGAACGAATCTTAGAAGAAGACACGGTTCGGTTTGATGCGGACTTTGGGCAAATCATTGTTATAGAACCCAAGACTGGACGAATTCTCGCCATGGCCCATGCGCCAACCTTTGATCCGAATGGTTTTGGAAAAGCTTTTGCACGATATGAAATTCTTCCTGAAGATGAAGCGATAGATCGTGAGGATGAATTTTTTAATCAACGAATTCCAACTATCGCCGACAAGGGACGATATTATCGGTACTTCAATAAATGGGGACCGGAAGTCTTTCGAAATAAAATCGTGTCAGATATATACGAACCGGGGTCAGTTGTAAAAGCCCTCACGATGGCAGCAGCACTGAACGCTGATGAGATTACTCCACAAACCACCTACATGGATACAGGGCCGGTAGAAGTGGATGAGTTTAAAATTCGAAATGCAGACGAAACCTATTTGGGAAAAACGACGATGATCGAAGTCTTGAACCGATCACTGAATACGGGTATCGCGTTCATCGCTCAAAAGATGGGAGCAAAACTGTTGTATGAATATCTGAATAACTTTGGGTTTGGGCAGTACACTGATATAGAGCTCGATGGAGAAGCTGATGGACAACTTGAATACTGGAAAGACTGGGAGGAGTCAGAGTTGGTGACACGAGGATTTGGACAAGGTATGACCTCGACCGCCTTGCAGATGGTGATGTCCTTTTCCGCATTGGCAAACGGAGGATACTTGATGAAACCCCTTCTCGTCGAAGAAGTTAGATCATCTGATGGAACCGTGCGAACATTTCAACCAGAAAAGGTGCGTCGGGTAATCTCTGATGAAACATACAATAAGATCAAAGCGATGTTGCTCAATGCCGTAAACAATGGAATTGCTCGCGGGGCACGTGTGTGGGGGTATTCGGTTATGGGAAAAACCGGAACGTCTCAGACGTATAAACATGGGAAAGCGCAGGAAGGAGTGGGGACAACGATTACCAGTTTTGCTGGGTTTGGACCGATTAAAGATCCAGCGTTCGTCATCTTGGTTAAATTCGACAGACCAAAAGTATCCCAATGGGGATCGGAAACGGCCGCCGGAACATTTCGTCGAGTGGCAGAATTTCTCTTCCAGCACTTCGGGATACCACCAGATAAATAAAAAGCATATTGTCACCCTGAATTTATTTCAGGGTCAAGCGTCCAGAAAATATCACTTGTAGGAGCGTAGCGAGAGCAGAAACAGAAGGTTTGATTCCGGAACAAGCCCGGAATGACAAGCAGATGGCGGACGTGTTGACTTTTTTAAAAAAACAACGTAAAAAGTCCTTGTTTTCTCAAATATTCTCACGAATCATTTGTGAAACGAAGATCTTTGAAATGCTGAAATTGTGAGTTGATAGTTTGGTTCTGTTTAGGGCGGCTGTGAGCAGGATCAAACTATTAACACTTACTATTATGAATCTAACACTTATTATTGGAATAATTTCGATAATTGTCGGAATTATTATGGCAGTCCAGGCTTTTTTTGTACTCCCTTATTATAAGGCGAAAAAGAGATTTTGGAGCGCGGGGATATTGGCAATAGCCGGAGTAGCTTCAATTGTCATATCTTTTTTTGTATGAAAAAAACAGCATTTTAAATCTTAACAGGGTCCGGTCTTCGCAAGAGACCGGACCTTTAAAATTCACATTTCCAATTCTCCCATTTCTCGCTACAATTCGCGTGAAATTATTCCCTTACATTTATGGACTACACACTTCCAGCAGAAACAGAAAAACTCGGAAAAGATCGACTTGAATTTTTATCAACCTTCAAGAAAGCCAGTATTCATACAATGCTTCAAATGCTCAAGACGTCCCAATCAGGACATCCGGGGGGATCGTTATCCTGCTTGGATTTCTTAGCAGTGCTCTACGCATTCAGGTTGTCATCAACGAATGAAAAAGTCGTGTTCTCAAATGGACACATCTCACCAGGAGTGTACGCAGTTCTCGCGGAACTGGGGGCTGTCGATAAAGACGAACTGATCAAAACATACCGACAATATGGTTCGCCATTCGAAGGTCATGTGACACGACACGTGCCAGGGATTTTCTTTGGAACAGGACCGTTAGGAGTTGGAATCTCAGCAGCGTGTGGAATGGCATTATCGAGTAAGAAAGGTGACAATGAACATATTTTTTGTTCAATAGGGGATGGGGAAATGCAAGAAGGACAAGTACACGAAGCAGCTCTCTTTGCGGCTAAAGAAAAACTCAGCAATCTGACCGTATTCGTAGACTACAATCGGGTGCAACTGACCGACACATTAGAAAAAACCTGTCCTATAGATGTGTCAGCTTTCTTCTCTTCAAAGGGATGGAAGGTGCTTGAGATCGACGGACATGATGACGAAGCTATCTGGAAAGCGCTTCATTCTCAATGCAAAAAAGGACGACCACTCGCAATCATTGGAACCACAATTATGGGGAAGGGAGTCGAAATGATGGAAGTGGACGGAAGGCAATTGAAATCTGACTGGCACGGAAAAACTCCAAAGCCGGAAGAAATCGATGCGATGCTTTCGACATTCGCCTTGTCCGACAGTGAACGAGAAACGATGAATGCATTTATTGCCGAACGAGAATTTAAACCAGTAAAAGAAACATTCGAGCCATTCGGACAGTTGTCCGATATTCAGGCAGGAGAACCAATTATTTATCCAGTAGATAAACTCACAGATTGCCGGTCGGCCTACGGAAATGCACTCGCGGACCTCGCAAAAAATAATAAGGACATCTTAGCTGGATCAGCTGACCTATCTGGGTCGGTCAAAACCGCCACGATGGAAAAAGAAACGCCAGATCAATATATTGAGTTCGGAATCTGTGAACAGAACATGGTGTCGGTTGCCGGTGGATTATCTTTGTCAGGATACACACCATTTGTTTCGACCTTCGGAGCGTTTATGAGCTCACGAGCGAAAGATCAGGCACGAGTGAATGATATCAATCATGCAAACGTTAAAATGGTCTCTACGCACTGTGGATTGTCTGTGGGAGAAGATGGACCAACCCACCAAGCAATTGATGATGCGGGAAGTTTTATCGGCATGTTTAACACAGGCGTCTGTGAACCAGCAGACCCAAACCACTGTGATCGGATTATCCGATACGTTGCTTCACACTACGGAAACTTCTACGTGCGAATGGGACGACACAAATTGCCAGTGCTTACAAAAGAAGACGGATCAATTTTCTTCGATAAAGATTATGTCTACCAATACGGAAAATGTGAGCTGCTTCGAGAAGGAACAGATATCACGATTGTAGCGACGGGAGCGTGCGTGAGTGAAGCCTTGAAAGCACGAGATAAATTCGTAAATCCAGAGAAAGTAGAAATTGTGATTACGAGTTCTCTCAAGAAATTCGATGAGACACTTTTGAAATCGCTTAAAAAGACAAAAAAAGTAATCACTGTGGAAGATCACAATCCCTATTCAGGACTGGGAGCAGCGGTTGCGTTCTACGCACAAACGGAAGGAATCTCTCTTGAATCATTCCAAACGCTGGGAGCCAAAGAATATCAGCTCTCTGGAAAACCAGCCGAGCTCTATGCTGCGGCAGGGATTGATAGTGAAGGAATCTTGAAGGTGTTGAAAAACTTATAAACCTCCATTGTCATTCTGGCTTGCCCAGAATCGGTTCCGTTATTCTCATGTGTGCAGAGGAATACGAAAAGATAATGTCAGTACCGCACTAGCGCTTAAAAACATATTCCAAGTTTTAACCCGATTCCGGGCAAGCCGGAATGACAGGGTGTTTTTTTATAAAAAAAGTTTCACCAACTTCACACTCCCCGTATTTCCAGAAATAATCTGGCATTCACATCGGAAAAGTTTCCCGAGGAATTTTATAATCGCGGTATTTGCTTTGCCCTGTTCGGGTTTCGCTTTAATTTGAATCTTTACCGTGTGCTCCTCATCATCAAGAACTTCATTAATCTTATTCTCATTCGCGTTCGGAGATATTTTTACCCTAAAAAAAGACACGCCCTTCTTCTCTAATTCGCGATTCGTATTAGACACGAATTCATCAACCGTCATCTTCGAAGCGTATCAAGAAGCTCTATGATGGCCTTCTCGAATTTATCTTCATCAAGTGATTGTGAAATAGTGATACTTTTTTCAATCACAAAGGAGGGGACTTGGTTTACGTTATATCGATCAGCAAATGATTTATCGCGATAGATTCGTTCTTGCATTAATCCAGAATCAAGACATTCTTCAAACAAAGCGGAGTCGAGTTCAATTTGAAGCGCTATTTCGAGCATTGTCTCTCGATCATAATCACCGAAGTAATCGATATAATATTTATCCAAAAAAGGTTTTAAGGATCCTTGATTCCGTGCACATTCAGAAGCTTCGTCAGCAAGCAGAGAGGCTCTGTCTTCCCACGAACGACGATATTCCAGTTCCACATCACCTTTGAATTTATTTTGCATTGTTTCGACGAGTGTTGGGATATTCTGGCTTTTTTCAGAACTCATACTAAAGAATCCAACAACATGGAGAGGACCTGTGAGATCTCCGAACATGTCAACGGATTTATTCTCTTCTTCAGCTCGAAGTTCGGCCATTTCTGCAATGCTTTTACATCCGAGGAGGAAGAAAGAAAGAAGAATAACGAGAGCAATTTTTTTCATAGAAAAGAGGTTATCGGAGAATCTGAAGAAGTTCTTGAATAGTTTTTTGGAAATCTTCTTCATCGAGTGAGTCTGTAACCGTAATATTTCGCTCAACAATGAAAGAAGGAACGGTGTTTACGTTGTATTTTCGAGAGAAGGCTTTATCACGAAAAATACGCTCTTTCATGAGTCCGGAATCCAAACATGTTTCAAAAATATCAATATCAATTTTGGTCTTTATAGCTATATCAAGCATTGTTTCTTTATCAAACTCTTCAAAGTGATTCTCAAAATATTCGTTCAAAAATGGTTCGAGCTTTCCTTGGTTTCGAGCACACTCAGAAGCTTCATCGGCAACGAGAGAACTTCGCTCTTCCCATGCACGACGAGATTCGATTTTAATATCTCCTTTGAATTTATCTTTAACATGGTCAATTAATTTGGGAACCTGTTCACTTTTCTCAGAACTGAGATTGAAGAACCCAATGATATGAAGGGGACCTTCTTCAAAAAGAGCAGAAGGGGTGAGGTCCTCTGGTTGTGTTTGACATCCTACAACAAGAAGCGAAATCGATAACAAAAAGAAAACTTTTTTCATCTTATTTGAGTCTTACAGAAGTCATTCTTCCAGAAATCGTGAGATTGTGCCAGTAGAAATGCAAAAATAATCATAGCAACACAAAGAGCTTGTCCTGTCGTGAGGATCCAAATCATGCCACTGGGTTCTCGGAAAAATTCGATGATAAAGCGCAGGATTCCATATCCTGCTAAAAAGACAGCGGTCAGCATGCCAATATATTTTCCGTATCCTTTGTGAAAAAGAAAAAAGAGAAATCCACTGAGAATGAGATTCTTTCCCGATTCGTAGAGCTGGCTTGGATGTCGGAGTACGTTATCAAGATGAGGGAAGATAACGCCCCAATCAGTGCCCGTTGCTCTTCCTACAAGTTCTCCATTCACAAAGTTTGCCAATCGTCCAAAGATCAAGGCTACCGCCAAAGGAATCACAAACACATCGAGAAGTCGAAGCAGTGAAATTTTGTGTTTTCTTGAGAAAAAGAAGGCATATCCAACCGCTCCCAAGATTCCTCCATGAATAGACATTCCTCCGTGCCATATCTTCAAAATCTCTAATGGGTTCTGAACAAACGTTTCCGGAGAATAAAACAAGAATTCCCCAACTCGTCCGCCCAGTACGCCACAAAAGAACATCCCAAAGGCGAGGGTCTCAAATTGATCTTTCGTGAGTTTCTTCTTTCCTAAGAGTGTTGCCTGAATTTTATTTCCCCACAGAAGCGCGAGAAAAAACCCAAAGATGTATACGAGTCCATACCAACGGATATCGAGTCCAAGAAAAGAAAAAGCTACCGGATCAAAGTTCCAAATCATGAAGTGAAGAGTTTACATTTTCGAACACCAACGAAGCGATGAAATACCGTGAGGTTCTTATTCCATGTTTCCGCCTCTTTATTATAGACAGCTTGAAGTTGCACAAGTTTCTGGTCAATAAATTCTAAATCTTTCCCAACATGCTGGAGGAGGGGATCTTTCTCCAAAATTCCATCCTTTTCCAATTTCTCAAAATAAATGACGAGAATCTGAGAGAACTTTCGTTCGAGCTCCATTCGCTTCTTTAAATGTTTCTTAATCGAGTACTGACGGCATTGCATGCGGATGTGAAGGAGTTTCTTGAGAGAAACCTCATCAAGTCCCTTGTCTCGCTTTGCAAGCGTGTAGATCAAAGGAATCATCATCTGCCTCTTTGAAAGAAAGAACAGAATGAAACGCCAAATTTTTTGAATGTTGTGCTCTCGCCGTTTTACGTTATTTACCGTTAATTTCAGTATCCCAAATACAACCAACACCAAGAACATCCATGCCATGTGTTCGTTCCAAAAATTACGAACGATTTCTATTGTTGATAACGATCCTCCATCTTCCATGCTCGGAAGTGGACGGGCAAAGGCTTCATTCATGGGTCTGGGAAAACGCTACAGAAGTAAGAGTGCTTTGAGGACCAAAACGAGCCACAGAATCGGACAGGATTTCAGTGTTCACATCTTCCAATAAAGAACGCGTTTTTCTTTGAAACACGAACCCAAATTGAGAATCTTTTTTTGTGTTGGACAACATCAATTCCCATTCTACAATGGTCAAGCAAAATGAACAAAAGAACTTTAGATGGCGGCAATTTGTGGGAAAGCGCCGATTCTCGATTAGCCCCGTATGCGCAAAAAAATGGACTCTCTGAGGGGCGGCAATTTTCAGAAACAATCGATCCAAATCGACTGCCATTTCAACGAGATCGTGACCGTATTCTCCATTCCACAGCATTCCGTCGATTAGCGGGAAAGATGCAGGTGGTGGCACCCGCACATGGGGATCACTTCCGAACGCGACTCACTCACACGCTTGAAGTCTCTCAGATCGCTCGTGATCTTGCCCGATGGCTTGAACTCAATGAAGATTTAGCCGAAGCCATTGCACTGGGGCATGACTTGGGACATCCACCATTTGGACATGCAGGAGAGGAGGCGTTGCGAGAAAAAATGAAATCATTTGAGAGTACGTTCGAACACAACGCACAGTCACTTCGTATTGTTGAATTCTTTGAACAGCGCTACTCCGACTTTTCAGGATTAAACTTAACAGCAGAGGTGAGAGAAGGCTTACAAAAGCACACAACGTTCTTCGATCGACCAGGATCAACAATATTCTCACCGCATCTGGAAGCGCAAGTGGTAGATATCTCAGATGAGATTGCGTATTTATCAGCCGATTTAGAAGACGGGATTCGTGGAAAATTCTTCACCATCGAAGATCTGTGTGAAATCCCAATGTGCAAGGAAGTCATTGATTCCTTACCGGACAAAGAAAAGACATTCCGTTCAGCAGTGATGCGAGGAGTGATTCGTCGATTGCTATCAGAGATTGTCACAGCGACGGAGGAGAATCTTCAAAAAAATAACATTACAACCCTCGAAGACGTACAGAAATCTCAGAAAAAGATTGTGAAGTTCTCACCGGAATTTTTTGAACAACTCAAAGACGTGAGGAGGTTTCTCATGGAGCGGTATTATTCTTCTCCTGTAGTTAAATCCAACACGGAAAAGGGACAGAAGATTGTTGGAGAAATATTCGATTATCTTGTTGCCAACCCTGATAAACTCCCTGATTACCTGCATTCAGGTGATCCATTGGAAATTCGTATTTGCGATTATATCGCGGGAATGACCGATAGGTTTGCGGAGAATTTTTCAACGTAGGCTCGGTCACGTGACCGAGCCTACTATTCCTATTTGGAAGCCCACGGCTTAAGCCGTGGGTTGTGGATTTTGAAACGTTAAAAAAAGATAAATTTCCCAACTTGTTCTCGTTGAAGAGAATTTTATTCTTTTGTCATTCCGACCAACGTGGAGGAATCCCTTCCAATGCTCCAACGACAGTATTACATTTACAGAATGGCAAGTGACAGTGGGACGTTATATATCGGGGTAACCAATAATCTTCTTCGACGAGTTATGGAACATAAAGAAGGAAAAGTTAAAGGATTTACGAAAAAATATAATTGTAAAAAACTTGTTTATTACGAATGGGGAATGGATGTAAGCGGAGCAATAGATCGAGAGAAACAAATAAAAGGCTGGATTAGAAAAAAGAAAGAATTCCTTATTCGTTCTATGAACCCTGTATGGAAGGATTTAACGGAAGAACTCCTAGGCTAAGGGATCCCTCGGCTACGCTCGGGATGACAAGGTTTTTTTGATTAGGAAATAGATCCCTCCACGGAGCTTGCCCTCGTTCTAATCGGGGGATCGGGATGACAAAGGTGAGACAGAACTTTAAATTCTTAACTCATTATGCTACAAATAGTTTATGAAATTTTTTGAAGTGGAAGGGGGGCAAAAGCTCAAGGGAACAATTCATATTCCAGGGGCAAAGAACGCGGCGTTGCCGATGCTCTGTGCCGCACTTTTAACGGACCAGAAGTGTACATTTCATAATGTGCCGTATATTTCCGATATTGAGGCATTGCTCGATATCTTCGAGGAAATCGGTGTGGAAGTGACACGGAAATGGAAATCAAAATGTATTGAGGTTCAGGCAAAGAAAATCAGCGTTGCGAAACTTTCAAAATGCGAACAGGTTAAAAAATTCAGAGCTTCGCTTCTCGTCATGGGGCCAGTACTGGCACGGATGGGAAAGGTGGAGATTTATCAACCGGGGGGATGCATTCTCGGAGCGCGTCCGAACTTCATCCATCTGGATGGATTGAAGACCCTTGGAGCAAAGATCGAACGAGAGGATGAGAAAATTAAGATCACGTTTGATCGAAAGAAATTAAAAAATAATAGAATCCTTTTATCAGAAGCTTCGGTAACAGGAACAGAAAATCTAGCGATGTTTCTCGCCGGACAGGCGGAGAGTTCTGAGATTTATTTCTCTGCGGCAGAACCCCATGTACAAGGCACTCTACGGATGCTCTGCGCGATGGGAGCGGATATTGATGGCATTGGGACGCATCACCTCAAAATACGCGGTATGGAGTACCTCCACGGGGGAGAATTCACCGTTCCACCGGATGGACTGCTTGTGGGAACCTACGCGATTGCAGGGATTCTCACAGGAGGGGATTTGCATATTAAGAATGTCGATCATCGAGAACTCTTTTCGTTCTACGGCATGCTCAAACGAGTCGGGGCAAACTTCGATATGGAAGAAAATGAACTCCATGTGTATGGTGAACAAAAATTGTGTTCAATACCAAAGATCCAGACAGCGATTTATCCAGGATTCTCAACAGACTTACAGTCACCGTTCGGAGTGCTTCTCACGCAGTGTAAGGGGGAGATTCTCATCTTTGAAACACTCTTCGAGAACCGTCTGACGTATTTAACTGAACTAGAAAAGATGGGAGCGAAAATAAAAATGCTCAATCCTCATCAGGCGAAAGTCACAGGTCCTGTTCAATTGAAGGGGGCTGAGGTACAGAGTTGGGACTTGCGAGCCGGAGCAGCGATGGTGCTAGCGGGGCTTATTGCGAAAGGGAAAACTCGAATTTCAAATGTGGATTATATCGATCGTGGATATGAGAACTTTCCAGAGAACCTGACGAAGCTGGGAGCGAAGATTAAGCGAATAGAGGAGTAGCAAATTTATTGTCATTCTAAAATTCGGCGCCTCCTTTGTCATTCCGACCCCCCGATTTCTCGAGGGCAGGCTCCGCGGAGGAATCCCTTCTTTTATCGTGGCTGGATATCGGTAGGTCTGTTCTTTTTATAACTAAAAAGAACTGAAAATTTTGTCGGAACCAAAAATTCGCTCGTTCGCTATTGCACAACGGCTCGGTCCCGATGACGCTCAGACACGGTTTGTCCCCAAACCCCCAGGGGATAGCAATTAGAGGGGGGCAATCAAAAGAAAAATTTGACAACCAAACCTCCATTCTTACAATCTCCGCGCTTTGATAAAAACAAATGGCACACAAAAAAGCTGGTGGTAGTTCCAAAAATGGTAGAGATTCCAATGCCAAACGACGTGGCGTGAAACGATATGGTGGAGAAGTAGTCTCTGCTGGAGAAATTATTGTACGTCAAAAAGGAACAAAATTCCGTCCAGGTGAGAGCGTTGGTATGGGACGAGACTTCACATTGTTTGCAGAAAAAGCAGGAATCGTGAAATTCACAGAAAAAGCAATCATCCGATTCGACGGACGACGATACGAGAAAAAGTTTGTGAACATTGTCTAAGTATCAATTCAGTCCATGGGGGCAAGAATAATTTTTTGAGTATTTGCTTTTTTGGTATTTGATTCGTAAACTGACGCTACTTTGTAAAACAAAAATATGACCGAAAGTGGACCAGAAAGTATCGATGATTTAGTGCTCGGAACGGTAAAGGAAGAAGTGACTGAGTCTGATGAAAAATTCAAAGCACGAGTCGTTGCCGCGCAAGCGAAGCTCGCAAAAATAAAAAAAGACGAGAGCAATGCAAAGGATTTTGATATTAAGCTTTCAAAGCTCATTTCCCATCTTGCATCACACACATTGAAACTCGTGGTGTTCCTTATTGATAGTGGGGTGCCGAGTCTTACGATTCTCGCGATGATTTCTTTGTCTTCTTCGAAAGCGGAGAAAATTTGTCACACAGAGTTCCATAAATTCATCGAAGAACGAGCAGACTTCTCAGACGCAAAACTAAAACCAGAACTTGAGAAACAAGTGGCTCAATGGTGGACCTACATGTTTGCTGCTGATCAAGTGTCAGTGGATACAAAGATCTCCTCATTCCATTCAAACGCGGCGTTCGTAGAGTTCGTGTCGCTAGAATTCAACGAGATGATGAAACGATTTCTTGCAGATCACGAAGTGGAGCACGTCGATCAGAACGAGCTGAATCAAGCACTCAAGAAGTACGAAGCATTATTGTTGACTGAGAAAAAGTAAGTGAGACCCGATAAGCGAAGCGAGTCGTTGGTCGAACTTATCCCCACGAAGGTGGGGATCTCTTTAAATATTCCTTCAAAAAAAACAAAAAAATTTGACGAATAAAATTTATTTCCTACACTACGCCGGGTTTTTCAAGGAGCGTTCTTTTCGGTGACGGATATAGCAAGTAGTCACGCGTGGGTGTGTTCACTCGAAATAATATTTATCGAGCAGACCCCCCCGTGGGTGTTCTGCTTGTTATGAAAAGAATCATTCATTTAAACAATTAAAATTATACCTATGGATTTAGC
>CAZVBV010000022.1:0-12950 GCA_964625805.1 uncultured Candidatus Peribacteria bacterium
CAGAACGAGATCCGGTGAAAAGATCTTCTTTATGCGTAAGCCCTGGGTCTCGAAAATGCACATGCGGATCAATGAGTCCTGGAAAAAGAATCTTCCCTGTCCCGTCTATAACCTCTGCATCTTGGATTTCGTTTTCAACAATGACACCGTCCTCAATAAACACATCGCCCATCCGGTCTTGCGTTGCGTCGATAATGCGGACGTTTTTAATGTGGTAATTCATTGCGCTCATTTCAACACGGTTTCTTCTTTTTTGCAAAAAAATCATCCCCACTTGGTCATTCCGGCTTGCCCGGAATCGGATAAAAACTTGGAAATAGTATTAAAGCGCTAGCGGCGAACTTGTGATAATTTTTCGTGGAGCCTGTCCTCGTTTTTATCGGGGGCTCTTTATCCATATAAAAAACGTGACCGATTCTGGTCAAGCCAGAATGACTGGATAAAGGTTTATATCAACTCCAGTCCTCGCGCAATAAGAGTCATTCGCACGGGCACTCCATTCTTTGCCTGCTCGAAGTATTTTGCTTGCTTGAGATCATCAACTTCTGGAGCAATCTCATTTACTCGAGGAAGTGGATGAAGAAGTATCGCATTCGGTTTCATCTTCGACACTTTTTCAACGTCGAAATGAAATACCATTTTATTTTTTTCATACACCTCTGGGGTGAGCCGTTCTTTTTGTATTCGCGTGTCATAAATCACATCTGATGTTTCTAGAACCTCATCAGAAAGCTCAAAAAACTTCTTATCCCCCTTGCTCTCATCAAAATATTTATCAGGAATTTGTAATTCTTCAGGCGCCACAAAATTTATCGTTACGTTTTCAAAATTTCGCAATATTTGCGCCAGTGAATGTACAGTTCGTCCACAAATCAACTCTCCCACAAAAGATACTTTCAGCGGTTCATCAAGTGTGAAGTATTTCTGAATCGTGTAGAGGTCAAGGAGTGACTGCGTAGGGTGTTCTCCTGCTCCGTCTCCAGCATTGAGCACGGCAACACCTGACATCTTTGCGGCTCTATCCGCGTATCCAATTTCTTTTGATCGCATCGCGACGACATCAGCGTAACCAGAGAGAATTCGAATCGTATCTTCAATAGTTTCACCCTTGCTCACCGAAGAGAATGTTACATCGCTCGTGGAAATCACTTTCCCTCCGAGTCTGTTCATCGCTGTTTCGAAGCTCAATCGCGTTCGTGTAGAAGGTTCGTAAAACAACGTCGCCAAGATTTTTCCTTTCGCCATATCGGTCCCCCCGCTATCGAGCAACTTCTCCATTTCTACCGACTGTTGCATTATTTCGAGTAATTCTTCCTTGCTAAACTGCGATGCCGATAAAACATGTCTCATTGCCTCGTATTATAGTAAAAAAAACAAGAAAGAAAAGATGTCTGATTCTCTATCCTCCCTTTTCATCCCGACCCCCCGATCCCCGTCTTCACGAGGACATGCTTCTCGAGGGCAGGCTTCGCGGAGGGATCCCTTATTGAGATTGAATAGTGGAAGGGACGTTCTTTTTATAACTAAAAGAAGCCTTGTCATCCCGACCGTAGCGGAGGGATCCCTTAGTCTAGAAGTGCTTCGGTTAAATCTTTCCAAACAGGATTCATCACCCGAATCTTGCCATTATGTATACGTAATACTGTCGTTGGAGCATTGGAAGGGATTCCTCCACGTTGGTCGGAATGACAAAAGAGTGTGTGTTTTATAAAAAACACAAGTTAAGAACTTTATAGTTTTTTAGTTTTTTACTTTTAATACCCCTCAAGCAGGTTCAGGGCTGTGTCCTGAATCTCATGTTTAGAAAATGAAACACAAGGAGCAAGACATAGCCTTGCTCCTGCAAAGGATTCTAAATCGAAAATCGGCAATCGACAATTCTTCCTGTTGACATTCCTTCGTAAAACAATACATTCCACCCGATTATTTCTATGTGTTTGGGTTCAAGCGTTGAAAAACCTCCAAGCCATGACGAACCACTCTAAAATGATTGCAGTAGCAAAAATCGGCGGACATCAAGCACTCGTAAAAGTAGGCGAGCAAATCGAAGTAGACAAACTCGAAGCAGAAGTCGGAAAGACTGTTTCTTTTGATACGCTTCTTATTTCTGAAGAAGACGGTTCTGGATTTGAAATCGGAACTCCACTCATCGACGGAAAGAAGGTAGAAGCAAAAGTTCTTGAACAAGGACGAGGAGACAAGATTGTGGTCTTCAAAATGAAACCACGAAAACGATACCGACGAACACGAGGACACAGACAATATTACACTGTTATTGAAATTACGAAGATTGGGGGAGGCGCTGCAAAAAAAGCGGCACCAAAAGCAACTGAAGAAAAGAAAGAAGCACCTGCTAAAAAAGCTGTTGAAAAGAAACCAGCGGAAAAGAAGCCAGCTGTGAAAAAGGCGGCTCCAAAGAAGAAATAGAAAAACTATTGTTTCCAAAGAGATAATTCTGTACATTTCCCATATATTTTCTTTCTCAATATGGCTGAAGACAACATCAATCCACAAGATCAAAAAAACGCTGGAGACGATTCTCCAGTAGATCCAAGTACTCGCGATGGACAACTCGGAAAACGAGATGGACACGTCTTCACTATTCCTCCTCATCCAGATACAACTTTTGATGACGAGGCTTTTTTGACACTCCTTGAGGGGTCGATATCTCTCACCATGGAGGAGAAGAAACGAGTAATTGATGCGATTCCACGACTCAAAATTGAACAGATCAACGAGCTCATTAAAATCTTTGAAGAAGAAAAAGAAAAATTCTCAGAACTCGAAAAAGAATTCTCAGATGATGTTGATAAACTCAAAAAAGAACGAGAAAAAGAAATCCAAATGGGTGAAATTAAAGCCGAAGAAGAAACTGAAGCCTCTAGCGAAGAAGCCGAAGCGGCGGCTCTACGTAAAAAATTGATGGGAGAATAAAGATGCGGTTTCTCCTGAATATGTCAGAGAAATAATGGTCTTTACGACAATATAGGATCCCATAATAACGACGAGTCCGATGATGGACCACATCAGACCTTTTTTAGATTTTGTAACCGCCTCCGATCCCCCCGCTGAGGTGAGGAGGTTGAATGAATTTTGAATAATAAAAAGCACCGCAACTGAAGCCGCAATCCCTGTGAGTGCCGTCGCGATGAGTTGTATGTAAGTAGTAACATCTCCCCCTCCTCGCTTAGACATTTTACTAATCGCTCTCGTAGCATCATTTCCTGATCCTGGTAAGTGCTTCGGAGCAATTTCATTTATAGTTTCTAATGGCTCTCCCGTAGTATCCATAAGTGCATCAATGAGGTCGTACCCTGCTCCCTCGTCCTGTGCTGATGCATTCCCAACAAGGAGCAATAAACCCAAAATCAAAATTAATTTTTTCATGTGGAAAGAAGAAAATAAAGCGCTTTCATTATGGAATAACTGAGTATTACAAATAATGCTCCCATAAGCGTATACGTGAAAATATCTTTTGCTTGGGAAAGTTCTTCTTCATTACTTCCTGCATAGACAAATCGAATCCCTGCATAAATCATGGCTACCATGATCAGGGGGGCTACAAATTTCAGAAGAATATTAATCAAGTGCGGAATATAGTTCATCAAGAGTTTTTCACTTCCCGATACTCGCACTTGTCCAGATTCTCCTATAGGAATTCCATCTATATAATCTTGATTCCCTCCAATAACTCCATCCACGCGCAATGGATTCACAGCTGGTTGAATTTTTCCTTTTAGCCACGTTGGAAAAAGTCCTTCCTCTCCCCATACCCCTTCTGCATCTCGTTTCTGCATTGCCTCGTCAAATGTCACCGCTCCAACACTGCCTCCGAGCAGTAAAAAAAGAAGCGCAATCATAAATATACGTTTTATCATGGTCCAACAATATCAATACCAATAACAAATTTCACAATTGCAAAGCCCATCACGGAAAAAATAATGGCGAGAAGTGACCAGAAGATAATATCTTTTGCCTGTTTTACTTTCTCGGAATCCCCTGCACAGATAATGTAATTTATTCCTGCAATAATAAGCATTATCACGCCTATCATGAGCATAATCACCAAGAACCTGCTCACGAGTTTAGGAATCAGTTTGTTTGAGATATAGGTTTGTCCTGCTTTTACGTTTTTTGCTGGGCCCCCTTCATTTAAAATTTCTGTAGTTGGTCCTGGCAAAAGCCCCCCATTGGCAACTGGTGGTGCTACCACTGCAAACACACTTCCCGAGAGAAGAACTCCTACACACACACTCCAGAATAATTTTTTTAGCATGAAATTACTTCTATTCTAAAACAAAGTTTTTGAATTTACAATTAGGATACGAATCCTAAAGGTTTCGGGATTAAATAATTTTTCTGTCATCCTGAACTTGTTTCAGGATCAAGCGTCCCGAAGTTATTACTCACGAGAGCGTAGCGAGTGCAGAAACTAACAGTTTGATTCCGAAATGAATTCGGAATGACAAAAAGGAAAATACTAGTTCGTTCCCAAAATTACCTGCAAATCGATCAAGTTATTCGGATCTTGTTCTTCTGCGGGGATAACTTCTGTGTGGTTTACATCAAACACACGCTCCAAAATCTTCTTTGTTCGCATCTCTTTTCCCCCTGTAAAATCCTTCAAAAACGTACGGAATACCGGACGATCTGATTCGTGATTTCCTATATCAATCACGTGGAATCCAAGCCGTCGGAGACGAATTGCCATCCGTGAAGCCAGTCCTGATGTCATCGATCCATTGAGTACAGAAATCTGTGTGTTCTCAAGCAGAATCTCTGGGTGAATCAATACCAAGTCCATGAAGAGTTGCGTGTCCTTCAAATCCTCTGGAAGGAGAACGAATTGCCCTCCGTAGAATTCTTTGGCCGGTGTGTAGAGGAATCCTCCCATTTGTGTTGGATCATCATTGAGCACCGCTGAGACCACATTTCCGTAATCAATTCCCAAGCCCACTTTGGCGAGTGCCACAGTTTGAGTTAGTCCCATGTCTGTGTTCACGTTTTTTCTATAGAGTTGAAAGAAATCCCCAAGCTTTCCGAAGTCGGTCAGCAAACTCATGTTTTCTGCTTTCTGCCGAATCGCGAGAATAATATCTTGTTGTCGTTTTGCTCGGTCGTAATCAGACGATGTTTTTCGGCTTCGTGCGTACTTGAGCGCTGTGTCTCCATCGAAATGTTGGAATCCTTTGCGCACAACAAATGTCTGATATCCGTAATCAACGTCTGGATAAAATGGATCTTCGATCGCTTCGGGAACAAAAATATCGAGCCCTCCCATTTCATCAATCACTTCTGCAAACACTTTAAAATTCACCACGGCTCCGTAATGAATCGACATGCCGGTGAATTCAGAGACCGCATTTTTTATGATTTCGAGTCCTCGACGATTTCCCTGTTTGTATCGAGCGGCTGCATAAATCTCATTTACTTTCCGGTCTCCAATTCGAGAAGAAAGGAATAGGTCTCTCGGCAAACTCAACATCGAAACCGATGGTGTATTCGGATTGACTGACACCACCATGATAGAGTCAGACAGGTTTCCGCCCTCCGCCCCATCTCCCGCCACTCCAAGGAGAAGAATATTGGTGTGCCCATTTTTATCTTTATCCAGTGGGCCAAATGAAAAGATCTGGCGCGTTTTTTCTACAAAAAATCCAGAATCAATTACCGCTGAGCCACCCCAGAAAATAATTCCAAGACCAATAACGGCCATAATCCCAATTGCACCCTTGTGTCCAAAAAGATGAGTCAGTTTTCTCCAGGCTTTATACTTGCTGCGCGATCGTTTCTGCTCGATCTTTCGCACTTTAAATTCCTTCATCGGGCGAATTATAGAAATGTTTCTCATCGGGTCAACCATGAAAGATTTTCGATTTCGGATTTCCGATTTTCGATTTTTAAATAAAAAATAACCCCTGTCATTCTGGCTTGCCCAGAATCGGATAACGACTTGGAATTAAGTTTTAAGCGCTAGCGGCGAACTTGTTATAAAATTTTCGTCCTGCATTGCGGAACTCTTTGTCCATATCAAAAACTTGAGCGATTCCAGACAATCTGGAATGACCAAAAGAGATAAACTGTAGACTGTTAACTATTAACTGTTAACTGTTTTACTTTCTCCCATGGCAGGTTCAAATCCTCTCTTCCGAAATGTCCGTACGTCGCTACAGGAGCGTAGATGGGGCGCTTAAGATCAAGTGATTTAATAATTCCATTTGGTGTCAGGTCGAAGTTTTCTCGTACAATCTTCTCCAATTGTTCGGGAGAATATTCACTCGTTCCGAAGCAATCCACATGAATACTCACCGGATCTGCCACTCCAATCGCATACGCGAGTTGCACTTCACATTTGGTCGCGAGCTTGTTGGCGACGACGTTTTTTGCCACCCAGCGCGCCGCATACGCTCCGGAGCGGTCGGTCTTTGATGGATCTTTTCCAGAGAAAGCGCCTCCTCCGTGTCGTCCAGAACCCCCATACGTATCCACGATAATTTTTCGTCCTGTCATTCCGCAATCTCCTTGTGGCCCTCCGATTACGAAGCGTCCCGTTGGGTTGATATGAAGAATTGTCTCCCCGTCCATCCATTCTGAGCAAATCGGGTCTATGACTTTCTTCTTGATGTCTTCCCGCAGTTGTTCCATGTCCACTTTGTCATTATGTTGTGTTGACACAACGACTGAATCCAGACGCGTCGGTGTACCATTTTCATACTCAAAGGTAACTTGTGCTTTCCCGTCAGGCCTGAGGTATTTCAACGTTCCTGTTTTTCTCACTTCCGCGAGTTTCTGCGTTAATCGGTGCGCCGTCATAATAGACAACGGCATGAGCTCTGGTGTCTCATCGCATGCATATCCAAACATCAATCCTTGATCCCCTGCGCCCCCAGTGTCGACTCCCTGAGCAATATCGGGTGATTGTTCCTCGATCGCATTAATAACGGCACACGTGTTCCCATCGAAGCACACATCGGCCGAGTTGTATCCGATCGCCAAGATTCGTTCTCGGGCAATCTTCTGCACGTCGATGTAGCAGTTGGTCGTGATTTCTCCCGCAATCATGACGAGACCTGTGTTTACAAGAACTTCGCAGGCAACCCGAGCATCTGGGTCTTGAGCGAGGATGGCGTCGAGGATACTGTCGGAGATTTGATCCGCGATCTTGTCTGGGTGTCCTTCAGTTACCGACTCTGATGAGAAAAAAGTCTTCATGATGTAATAATTAAATGTTTAGAAAGCAATAAACCCAGATAAGACTGGGGTCCCCGGAAAATCGAAGATTTTTTGGGAGAGGAGGAAGTGACGTAATAAACGCAGTTCTGAGTGTAACGAAGGACGAAGCAATGAAGTCATTGACGACGACGGGTGCCCTTCTGTAACTGATTCTGAACTGAAGAATGTTTTCATTGTATGCCGTGTTAAAAAAAAGCTGCGTGAGCAACTTCCATCGAACTTCATCCCATACGAGTGGAGCACCTGTGCCATTCAGTTGGCGGGTTGCTGGTGATTCATAGAGTCGTACCTCTCCTCACCTCTTGATAAAAATTGCAGGGGGAATGTAGTGGATATTGGAAAAATTGCAAGGCAAAATGGCAACCTATGCCAATACCTCAAAGGTTATGCGCACTTTTTGTGTATCCCCAATTTCCGGAACAATCGTTGTCAGGGTTTTTTCAAACTCTCCCGAACCTCCATCGTCCATTCCGATGTGTACCGTTTTTACTTTATTCCCTTCTCCATCTTCAATGATTTCGTATCGATTATACATCGTGCCGGTAAGCGTATACTTTTTCATATTAATAATTAATGTTTTAAACAAGGAGGTCGTACAAATGCTTTTTGAGTCCACACTGCCTGAAATGTTTTTATAAAGACGAGAATCCAAAGCAGCGTCGCAAATATTCCCCAAGCAATTCCGAACCATCCCAACACCGAAAGCCCCGGTAAAAATTGTGAGGCTACGAAAAGGCTTATTCCAAAAGCAGCCATCGGAAATACCAATGCCCAAAACCCAAGTGTGTATGGAATTCCTTCTGTACGAAGATAAGAACGCAGTATTCGCAACACAATCAAAAACCAAAAAATTCCAAAACTAATCATCATCGGAATAAACAGAAATCCGAATGTTTTTAAGATTTCCTGATACGGCAACGTTGGTAAAAGCAGTGGCAAAAGACTCACCAGCGCAATAATAGAAACCCCCGCCGGCGCAAGAGGAATAACAAAACTCGGTGCCATTTCTTTTCTAGGAAGAGGATAAAACCGAAGTCGAAAAATAATAAAGGTGAGTATCCATCCCGTAAAAAGCACCAAAAGAACGAAAAGGAAAAAATGAAACATTCCAATCCCCGATGCCAAGGCAGTGCCAGCAAAAAAATTCTGAGCCCAAAAATTCCCAGCAAACATACTTACAAAAAGTCCAACCGGTGGCAAAAGACACACTCCAATCGCCTGCTCAATTTTGTTTTCTGCTGACTGAATCATGGTTGAGCACACTCCAAGAAGGAAAAATATTCCAAGCACCATTGCGAGTATGTAGAGAATCCCCGCAAACCACTGCCCGACAGGAGAAAAAAGGACTCCTTGCGGAACGAGAACCGTTGTTGTTGCTGTACTCAATACTCCCAAAGAAATAGAAATCCCTGCAAAAAATTTAGAAGTATCGGGTTGTAAAAAATCTTTTTTCACCAAAGGAAAAAAATACGCCAAACGAAATCCATATCCAATACTCGCAAAAATAAATAACAAAAAAGCAATTCCAATGAACCCGACTCCAACAGAATTCATCCACGACGTTTGTAAAAAAAATGCCATTTTTGCCCATAAAACGCCAAGGGCTCCTGTTGCCATACTCGACATAAACCAACGCGCTTCTAAGGAAGCAATGATATCTTTTAAATTATCCATATTGCTTAATCATTAAATGCAAAATCGAGGAACTGCTTCAACTCTTTCTCCTTCATGGTTGTTCCTTCTGGAAAAGATTTTTCCAACATATTCTGAGCTACTTTTTGCGATATTGATCGAAAGGAATTCTGCACAGACTTCAATTGCGTAAGGATCTCCATACAATCAGGATCTGTTACCGCAAGCATTTTTTCAATACCCGTTAACTGCCCTTGTATGATTTTTAAATGCCGAGAAGTTTTTACTTGATTTTCCATGTTTTTATGATACCATAGGGGGGTAGGGGTATGTCAAATAAATCTTCAAAAAATGCCAAACGTCGGATGTCCGATATCAAGGAAAATGATCAACGAACGAGTTGCTCAACTGGTTGCACTCCAGGTAACCATTCTATCACTGTCTCTTTTTATTTTTCCTTTCTGGTATATTTCCGCCTTCCTTGTGCTTGATTTCTTCCTTCGTGGATTTTGCGGAAAGACATCACTTCTAAAAATAATAGCAATGGGGCTTCATAACGTTCTCCATTTAAAAGGAAAGAAGGTAAACGCTGGACCAAAAATCTTCGCGATGAAAATAGGGTTTTGGGTTTCACTCCTCATAACCATCCTGTTTTATTTCCAATTCAATACAACTGCAAATATCGTCACTGGAATACTTATACTCGCTGCTGGAGCCGAAGCGTTCTTTAACTTTTGTCTCGGATGCAAAGTGTTTCCCTATTGGCACAAAGCAAAAGGAAAGCTCAAACTTTAGGAATTCGAACTCGATTTTCGAGTATAAAAATACGTACTTAGAAGCGTACTTATCGGAACCGCTAAGATCAGAGCACAACATCCTGCCAGCGTTCTTACGATTTCTTCCGCAATAAATTCACTATTGATAATCATCCACAATGGCTGGCTATTATTAAACGTAAACAGCAAGAATAATGGCAGTGCCACTCCTGCGTAAGCAAGCGCAAGTGTATTAATCATCGATGCCATGTGTTCTCGTCCCACAGACATTCCTTGTGTATAGAGTTTTGAAAAAGAAGTCTGTTTGTTCGCTTTATAAATCTCTTCCACTGTTGCGCACTGGGTTGTCGTCACGTCATCCAAAATACCCAAAATTCCAATCAATATTCCCCCAAGAAGCAGTCCCTTCAGATCCACATCACCCAATCCCACATGAAGGAAAATCACTTCTTCTGAAGAAACCCCGAAAATATTTGCCCACGAGACAAACAACACAGAAAAACCAATCGCACAAAGGAACGTAAGAATCGTACTGATAACCGCTAATGTTGTTCTCTTTTTAAATCCATGCGAAAGATAAATTGAAAAGATAGAGATCAACGATCCTCCAATAAGACTTACCACTAACGGATTTTGACCGTTTAAAATTTGTGGAACGATGAATTTCAAAATAATAAAGAATGAAAATGCAAGCCCTACCAAAGACATAAACCCTCTCTTTCTTCCAAAAACTACGGCAAAAGCCACGAACAATAAACAAATTCCAAAAAGTGCCCCGAGACGATATTTGTCCGTAACATAAAACCCTTCCTCCCCCTTCGTCAGAACAACTTCATCACCTACGTCTAATTTTTGATCTTCTGTCACAATGGAATAATCTCCTTTTTCGATAGAAATAATTTTATCTTTGTAATCGCCTGACATGATTTTTATATCAAATTCCTGAAACAATTGTTTCGTTCCAAAAACTTCTTCTTCTCCTTCCTGCGTAATTTCTACAACTTCTCCTTTGAAAAAATCATTGGCATGAGCCGGTGTAATTATTAAAAAACAAAACAGAAACACCGAGAGCCAAGAAAAATATTTTTTCATTTTAAATTATTGGTTTTACTGTATTCACAGAAACAAAAAGGAAATTTTAATTCATTATCTTCGGATCCTTCTTCATCAGATAATTCATCACAAACGGAAATATCAGTGTTGTGACCAATGCCATAATAACGAGTCCTGAATACAGCTCAGAAGAAAGGAGTCCCACACGAAACGCAATGAGTGCTAATGCCATCTCTATCGCTCCGCGACTATTCATCGCCCACCCGATAAGGTGTAGTTGTTTCCAACTGAGATCAGTAAACGGTTTTGCCAAAAGCGATCCTCCAATTTTTCCTATCAAGGCCACCCCCACGATAAGAAACAGAAAAAGCGGACTAATCACGAGTGATGCAATATCAAAATGGAGTCCCACTGAAAGAAAGAAAAAAGGAACGACCAGCCACATCAGTGCTTTCCTTATAGATTGCATAAGATGATTTTCTCTTTTTACAAATGCCCGAACACCGATTCCGAGGAAAAACACCGCAATAACGGACAACAAAAAAACATAGCCTCCAGGATCCTGTGTTCCCAAGAGATACGTCAAAAAAATGAACGCCAAAAATCCAAATATATCATCGATAATCCCCGCCCCCATCATGGCTGACCCCACACGCGTTTTGAGTTTTCCGGTTTCTAAAAGTATCTCGGCAATCGTTGCTTCTGCCGTAATACTCATTCCTATTCCCACCACTGTTGCCGTAATAAAAGAGAATCCCAGGGCTTTAAAAACAACGAACCCAAGAACAAATGGCGTCAGTGCCGCAAACAACGATATCGCCAGTGAGTCTTTTTTTTCGTGATAGATCTTTTTCCAAGAACTCTCAAATCCTGCCAAAAACATCAAACAGAGCAGTCCAATATCGCCCAGAAAAAAAATGAGTTCTGTATGCGGCTCGACAAGAACCTCCTTCACGGGAGGCAGCCCCAAAACAAGCCCTCCTAAGATAAGTCCGATGACTCCAGGGAGTTTTAACTTTTGGACTCCCAAGACAAAAAGAGCCAGCACTATGAGCAATATCGGAAGCACAAGGAACAAGTTCATAGAAATCGGGCAGAGAATTGACGTATGCAGTATGTCACCAATACAAAGAGGAGCAAGGCGAAAAGTCTCCCCTTCTCGTTCTTCTTACTCGACCAACTCTGCAACTCTCTTTTTATAATCGAGAGTCTCTTTGTAATTGTAGTTCGCATCCACCGGATCCTCGTTTTCTACTCCAAGATATTCATACAGTACGTTCTCTGCTACAAGATCACCTTTCTCGCTCAGAACTCTTCCCGTCTTCGTATTCAGTGCATGTGATCTATGGACACCTTTCCATCTCTCTGGTTCATGGAGCTCTTTAATCTTTGGGTTCTTGCAGAGATGCTGAGGACGATTCGGCATTACAATAATTTCAACCCAGTCTTTTACGAGTTCTCTGTTTCTATCCTCCATTTTGGAATCTTCAAAAAAGGCCGTATCTGCCCATTTCATTCGAAAAATGACATCATCAGCCTTCAACTCTGGGATATCTGTCGTAATGTCTGTTTGCGATACCTGCGCCAATTCCAAAAGCTTCTTTGTCGCTTGTTCTCCAGTGAACCTATCCCCTGTGTCTATCTCAATCCTTTCGTCTCCTTTTAATGCTTCCATGATCGTGTTTTAAAATAAGTATCTGATTTTTTGTATCCAAAAGTCACCAATTGTCAATCCTCGAACCTGGTTTTTCCCCTTTCCGCCTTGCGCAAATTCACTCCCCGACTACTGTGACGGCCTCTAGAAGAACAACACATGACAAAATCTTTCGCCTCGCTCGGTCTCTCTGACCTCTCTCTCGAAGCCATTACAAAAAAAGGGTTCGAAGAGCCCACTGAAATCCAAGCCAAAGTAATCCCATTGCTCCTCAAAAATGACAGCGATGTGATTGCCCAAGCGCAAACAGGAACCGGGAAAACAGCGGCTTTTGGACTGGTGTTCGTGGATAAATTGAAGGCCGGAAAACACAAAGCTCCCCAAGCGATCGTACTCGCCCCAACGCGAGAACTGGCGGTACAAGTTGCAGATGAAATGTCATCACTCAAAGGAAACAACAACCTCTCGATCATTCCGATTTACGGAGGACAGTCATGGGGAATGCAACGAAAGCATTTGGTGAATGGAGTCGATATCGTCGTGGGAACGCCCGGACGTGTGCTCGACCATTTGAAAAAAGGAACCTTGAAACTCGACCAGAT
>CAZVBV010000023.1:0-12944 GCA_964625805.1 uncultured Candidatus Peribacteria bacterium
AATAATTCAAGCTCCAATACAGCATTCCCTTCTGATTTCAGCTTTACACGAGCGGCTTCGGCATTTTCTGAAAACAAAAATCCAGAAAGGTTTTTCCCCTCTTTTGAGATTGCCTCAAAATGAAATTTCTTAAGTGCCATGTATAAATAATTCCTGCCATTATACCATAGATAAGACCTGTTTACAAGAGAGGAAACTCACGAATTGCCAATTTTCCATTTTCAATTTAAAAAAACTTCTTATAAAAAATTTAAAATTGCACATTGCACATTGAAAATTGAAAATCCCCTCACCGTCCTGATCGATAATTTCTTGTCGTCGATGTCGGAAGTCCTGATATTTTATATCCTGACAACCAATCGGTAGAATCCAACGTATGTGGCCGTCCAGAATGATCTGACCAGATGAATTGCGCATTGTTTGCACGAATCGTTTCGAGTTTCCCTGTGGTCAGTGTTGAATCTCCAAGTATTTGAATAAGAACAGAATCCATATCTGAATTTCCGCTCACGATATCAACGAGTTTTGCTTTGAGTGCAAATTCCATTTCTCCGTGTCGAGGAATCCTGAGTTCCGTTCCTGTATCGAAGATAATCGTATTCCCAGACCCCATCGTCGGTACAAAAGCTTCTCCTGATATTTCTCGTCCTCCTTCCATTTCTTTGAGTTCAAAATCATCAGCTGATCTCCCTCCTGAAAAATCCATTCCGGAAAGTCGAACATCCAATGAGAGTCGACCGATAGAAATTTCTTTTACATCTGGATTTGAAATCTTGAATTGGTAAATGCGTTCCATATTTTCTGTTGTAGAGAATCCTTTTGGTTGCACAGATGAAGGTTCGATTTTCACCCCTCCTCCAGACTGAACGGCAAGGAATGTATGTGTATCTGTAGTAAAGTTTTTGTAACTATCCGGCAACGTTCGTCCAGACCCAATCCCTCGAACGACAACATCTGATGGCAACACTCCTAATCGAAATCTCGTATCATATCGTCCCGTGTCCACACGATCCTCTATTTGGACTTTAAACCCAATATGACGTTCTTGTTCTCTATTTACACGAAAGGGACTAAAAAGTCTAAATGTCGCCGTTCCTTGGGTGAATTTAGCTTGTCCAAGGCTCTGCCCAGACACGGTATCTATTAAATAAACATTATCTACATATTTATCGATATCATTCCCTGCTATTTCATTGTGTACCGTTATTTTCTCGATAACCATATCATCGTAATGTGCTTCAAAATTAAGGGCGAGTGCAAAGATACGTTCACTTGCCGAAACAATTTTTCCAAAGATTTCCGTAGAGGATGATGTCGTTCCTACGATAGGTGTCTCTCCTGTCGACACGGCTGCACCAGGAGTAAATGCAATATTTTCCGAAAGGGAGTTTTTTACAATTTGTGGAGTCACTCTTATCCCCCCCTGTTCTGTGGAAGCCGTTGCTCTCAGCAGTCTTAATTTAAAGGCTCCAGGAATTCTTGGTGTATTTACTGTATTTTCTACACGTACATCAATTCCAAGTTCAATCCCCTCTCCCTTTGCTACACGAGCATTGTTGAATTTGAGGGTCACTTTTCCATTTCGATTGAATTGAAAATAGGTTGGTTCTCCGTTTCCTGAAGTTTCTGATACGCCGAGTTCAAACATACGAGGATCCGCGGCAATTCCCGTATTTGAAAACATTTGAAAAGTCATCGTATCGAGTTTCAATGCCTCCACAAAACTATTTTTTCGCACAGTGCTTTTATTGTTTACGCCTAATTGGAATACTCGAATTGGTGTTTTGTCGATAGTGGCAATGGGTTGAGATTGTTCTGCTGAAATCACACTCACCCCTAATACGTATTTTGATTTCACAGTTGGAGTGGTCGTTCTTGATCGGCTGCTGTAGCTTGGATACGTCGCTTTTGATCGATAAGGAATCGTACTGGTAGATACGGGTTTCACGCTTCTATTTTTAGAACGATAATACCCTGGTCCCCAATTAATTGATCGCCGCCGAGAGGATCTATATCTCGTTGTAGCATTTGTTCGACTCGTCAGCTTGTTTCTCCACGTTGTCCAATAATTAGAGCTATTTGAATACGTGATCGCTTCAACGGTAGATACTCCGATAAGCGCTGTTAGAAGAAACGCGACGATGACGATGTATGTTTTTTTATTTTTCATTGTTACGACGTAATACGTTTCAATCATGACTATTCTTTCAGAAAACGTATTTTTTTCAACTTTCGGATAAAAAAAATCCCGCCGGAGCGGAATTTTTTAAGTAGATTTGCTGTCAAAAATTATTTATCTAATGGGTAAACTTGAAATGAATCAAATACTGTCTTACTCACTCCGAGGAATTGAGCGGCATTCTTGAATGCTGTTCGTGTTTCAATAATGTAAACACCTCCTTCAAGGTCAGCGACAATGTGTCGAGCGATGTACAAATCCTTTCCTGCTACTTCAGCAGAGAAACTTTCTGTGTACGTTCGTGTTTGAAGTGGCTTATGAAGCACTGTTCCAAAGAAGTGTGACTGTCTTTCAATTGGTCCAGTAATTGCAATTTTTTCTGCAGGATTTTTATGGTTCTGATCTTTTGAAAGCGTAATAGCACAGGCTTGAAATCCAGTACCTGCACACGCTTTTTCAACGTGTCGAACCTTTACACTGTAATCAGATCGTGGGTGAACAAATGCATGAACATCGTCTGCACTTGCTTTCCATCCAAAAGGAACTTTCAAAGAGAATTTTTCATTTTCGTATGTAGAATATTTCTCAATAGCATCAATTGTTCGTCGAAATTTCATAATATCTCGTCGGTGAGCATTTGCTTGTGTTCCTCCCATAATTCGATCACTTGATGGTCGAACCATTCGGTAATTATGTATTTCTAGTCGTGAACGTTGAACCGTTTCTCTATTTCGGATATCTCCTTGCAAATATCGTGTATTTTTCGAAGGATTTATTCCGTGTCTTTCTGAATCTCTTCGGTACATTCGTGGTTGCTTAAAAGCTCCTATACGACGAGAGAAGTTTCTTCGCTTATATTGAGTTGCTTTGGGTGCATGTGTTTGTCGTCCTTGTTGGTACATGTACACATGATAAGCATCTCGTGATGCGCTAGAGAAAGGAATTATAGAGGCTCCAAGAAGGGCTAAACCGAGACCGAGTGCTAATGTTTTTTTCATAGTGAAGAAAAAGAATAGGTCATTAAAGAGAATATCTTTAATGAGTTTTTTATTTCTTTTTTTGTTTCAAGAAGACTTTTAAATGAAAACCAATACTTTGTCAAGTTCTTTTTTAAAGAAATGCTATTTCTCTGCTTCGAAAAAGAGCGAATTGATTATCTTTGTCTTCTGTCGAACATCGCTGAGAAAGGCATCTTTGTTTTCTGGTGCCTCCATTCGCACCTTCCAGACATGTCCTGTTTCTGGTTCTGCAAATACAAAGTATCCCATTCGTTTCCCCTTCTCTCGAAGGACCACAATTTTCCCTATGTGCTCTTTCACTGAAGATGTTTGGCGAGAATTGTTCTTACCTGAATTATAAACATCTATCAACTGCACTTGTGCATTTTCATCTTGCAGAATATTCGCTCCTGAAAACTCCATCATGAGTTCTTTTTTGAGCATGGCCGCGTGTCTATCAATACAACGACGAATGAGTCTCGGCGTCTGATCATCACAGAGGTCTTCGGTTGCGGTAATAACGATTCGTTCTCCTCCTTTTTCAAAACTTATTTCTCCCGTGCTTCGTTCAATTGTATCTGAAATGAGTGCAAATCCATTCGGAAGAGAAATATGAAATTTTATTTTTTCTGCAATAAATTCATTCACGGAACTATTCCCGAAAACGGATGTAACTTTGTTCTGCGTACTTTTTCCAGCGCTTCTGTTTCTTGTTCCAAAGAGATTGCTCAAAATCGTTCGAGAAGTTTTGCTACTAATAACTGACTTCTGTGTAAGTGATGAGAAAGTCTTGTAGAGATCTCGATCATTTTTCAAAAGACCTGTTGAATGATACGGATCGGTAATCGTCAAAATCCAAACAAATTCATTAATAGGGTCAAAAAACGTTAATTGTCCGGCCCCATAATCACGGGCATACAAATCCACAAACCACCCCATGTTTTCTTTCTTTATCTGTGCCTGATTTGAATTGAGAGAAATAGTTTTATTCTTTCTCATCACCATTTTTGGCAATGTTTCTTTGAATATCTTGAGTGCCGCGTCTGATTTTGCCTTGAGACAGTAATCCACTCCTACATCGCAACGTTCTACTGTTGCCACAAGTTTTACTCTTGCATTTCCATTTTGAAAAATGAGTTCTCCATTTTCCCATGTAAGTGTGTCCGAGACAAGCTCAAATTCCTCAGGAAGAGAAATGCTAAAAGCAATATTTTGAGCGTTAAAGGAAGTATACTCATCCTTCGTATTCTGTTGTGATTGTATTAACGGTGCCGAGCTTGATGAAAATCGTGATCGCGTTGATACACGACGCTGTGTTGTTGGTACCGTTCTGGATTCCGTACTTTTCTGCCGGAGCAAATTCCAATTTGTAGTTGTACGTAATCGTCGTGAGGAATATCTATAGACACCTGTTGTTTGTTTACTCTCCTGTGAGTACGCATCCATATTCTGGTAATATCGACTGGAACCTCTAAATCGAGAAGTTTTATTTGCCGCAAAAGTTGAGGCTGTAAAAAATGCCCCCATAAATGAGAGTCCGAGAAGGATAACGAAGATTTTTTTCATGTTTGTTTTTACAAAAAAAGCACCGAGAACGTAATGCTTTCGTGTGTAAAAGTCAAAAAATTACGCTACCCGTAATACGTATTGCTTGTACAGTGTTTCTAATTTTTCTGCTGCAATTGAGAAAAGTTCTGCAATCAATCGTTGGAGATATCGAATCTCTTGAATCACTTGCTCGAGAGCGTGAGCTGAAAAGTGCCGTGCATTCTGAATCTTTTTCGCCTTTCGAAGCAGTTTCTTTGTTTCTTGTTCTAAAGAATACCCAACTCGTTTTCGTTGAATTTCTTGTGATGGTAAGACAATTACTTTTGCCTTTGCCGTAAACAAAAGATCTGAGATCTTCTCAAAAAGAGATGACGTCTTCACCGTTGCTTTCTTTGCTGTTACTTGCGTTACTTTGTTCTCTCCTGCTTTTCCAACCACTTCTGAAATCTTCTCTGTATTTGCGTCCAAAACTTCTCCAAGCTCAGAAATTCCTTCGCCGAGTCCTTCAGCTTTGATTTCTTCGTTCAGACGATTGAAGTTGTTGTCCATAAGTGCAGAAATACTAAGAGATTTATAATTCTTGTCAAATCTTTTGTTTATTGTACCACATTATGCGATATATCGCAACCCAATTCAAGCCCTCTATGGAGCAACCTCATGCACACGTAAGTACGAAGCCCCCGCTTGAATAGCAATCTCCCCTGCTTCCACGTTTGGTTCGATTTCAAATCGATGCTCACCCAAGAACCGTTTCCGTGAGTGCCCGATGAGAACGGGCTCATCTGGAAGGAGCTTTGCGAATTTCAAGAGTGCTCGATTACACTCCATTGTTTTTCCAAATCCAATCCCTGGATCGAGGATGATGGCATCTGCAGAAACGCCCGCCTCGAGAAGTTCTGCCTTGCGTTGAAGCAGTTCATCACGAACCTGCTCGACCGAATCAATAGATTGCGTGTGTACTTCCTCCACCGTATTCCCTGGAAAGTGCATGAGAATTATTTTCTCAAATTTAGGTGCGAGAGCTCTCATTGCAGGATTTTGAAATCCCGACACATCATTGAGAATCGTTCCTCCAAGAGCGAGAAATTTCTCAGCTGTTTCGACGTTTCTCGTGTCGAGAGATATCTGTCCTGGGTACTGTTCAATTAGTTTGCGAAGAATTGTCTCAATCCTTCCCCACTCTTGTGTTGAATTAATAGGTTCAGCATCTGGACGCGTGGATTCCCCACCTACGTCGATGAAATCCACTCCGTCGAGAATCAATTGGTGAGCGCGTTCAAGCGCTTTCTCCGTGTC
This sequence comes from uncultured Candidatus Peribacteria bacterium, assembly GCA_964625805.1. Taxonomy (GTDB): domain Bacteria; phylum Patescibacteriota; class Gracilibacteria; order UBA4473; family UBA4473; genus CAZVBV01. The sequence continues at coordinate 6,022 of CAZVBV010000023.1, forward strand.
CAAGAATTCCCCCCCATCAGAAAAGCTGTCAGGAGTAACGTTCAGAATGCCGAAAAGTTGCACTGATTTCATCAGTCCTAATTTACCACAATTCTTGAATAATTCCCGAAAATCTCTATACTCTCCGCGCAATGAAAGCTCCAATTATCGTTTTAGAAGGACTCGACGCATGTGGTAAATCCACACAAACGAAATTGTTGATTGAAAATTTGAAAGCCAAGGGTTTATCCGTTGGATTTGTTCGCTTTCCTGGATACGAATCTTCTCCTGCTGGACCACGGATTGCGGCGTATTTGAGAGGTGAGTTTGGAAACATGGATTCACTCGATCCTCGACTTGTAGCTAATCTATACGCAGCTGATCGACTCTTTCAATTAGAGAACATTGAGAAGCTCGGAAATGAAAATGATGTTGTTATCTTCGATCGAGGCGTGACATCGAATCTGATCTACACCCCCGCTCGCGGAAAAGGAAAAACTGAAATCCGAGAACTCGAAGAATTCATTGAGAAGTTGGAATATGAAATGTGCGGATTCCCACGGGAAAGTCTCGTGATTTTCCTTGATGCGAGTGAAGCTTCGAGAACGAAGATTCATGCGGCAAAGAATCGACTGGCTGATATTCATGAGTCTGATGAGCTGTATTTAGAAAAAGTGCGAAAGGTGGCCCTAGCTCGTTGCGAGAAAGACTTCCGATGGACAAAGATGTCTGTTGATTTCAACGGCGAACTCCGTCGACGCGAAGAAATTGCTGAAGAAATACTGACACTCTCTCTTGAAAAACTGCAAATTAAATGAATACCTCTGAACACAAAATCGAAAAAATAATCTCTCGAAATGAGCGAGTAGAAGCTGATAAGAAATGGGAAACATCTCTTTTTCGACGATTGTTTCTGACCATCACAACGTTCCTTTTGGCATTTCTTTTTTTAAAGATTATTAAAGTGGAAAATCCTTTTTGGGGAGCGTGTGTTCCCGCTGGAGCCTACTTTTTACAAAACCTAGCAAAACCCCTTTCTCCTCTCCGGAAGATTTGGGAGAAACATCGTTAGTCATTCTGGCTTGCCCAGAATCGCTCCAGTAAAGCTTTTATTTAAGAAGCGCTAACATTTTCAATCTTATTCCAAGTCCTCATCCGATTCCGGCCAAGCCGGAATGACGGGATGTGTGTTTTTGAAGTGATTTTTTCTTTAAAATAAGTACAATTTCTCTGCTAACAAATCATAACGCATGACCAATATTCTTTCCGGTCGCGACATCGCTCAAGCCATCATTGATGACAATTTGAAACCTCGTGTGGAAAACCTGAACAAAAAAAGTATTCAACCAAAATTAGTGGTTATCCTCATCGGTGAGCACCCTGCGTCTGCGAGTTATGTAAAACAAAAAGAGAAATTCTCTGCCGAAGCAGGAATCATTTCAGATGTCCGACGATTTGATACGAGTATTACCGAAGAGGAAGTTTTGAAAGAAATTGAGGGCATTAATAATGACGATGCAATTCACGGTGTGATTGTGCAGTTACCAATCCCCGATCATATTTCTGTAGAGAAAGTATTGCGAAAAATAGATCCCCGAAAAGACGTTGATGGGTTTACGCCCACCAATGTTGGGAAGTTATTCCTTGGCGAAGAGTGTTTGCAATCTTGCACCCCAAAGGGAATCATCATGATGCTCGATAGTGCAGGGATAAAGATTGAAGGAAAAAATGCGGTAGTCATCGGACGATCGAACATCGTCGGGAAGCCCATCTCTGGACTCTTGATTAATAGAAATGCAACCGTAACGACTTGTCATCGACATACCAGCAATCTTGATGATCATCTAAAGAATGCTGACATCCTCGTGGTGGCCGTTGGGAAACCAAAATTCATCAAAGGATCACAACTCAAAAAAGGATGCGTGGTGATCGACGTAGGGATTAACAGACAAGAAGGTGGCACACTCTGTGGTGATGTGGACTTCGAGAGCGCAAAAGACGTCGCATCGTTAATAACACCTGTTCCAGGTGGTGTGGGACCGATGACGGTTGTGAGTTTGATTGAGAATACAATCAAGTCAGCAGAATCACTTTAAAACACCCTCTCCCGTCATCCTCGCTGAGAGCCTGTCCTCGTTTTTATCGGGGAAGGATCCTGTAAATAGACCTCGTTTATTTTGAGAATTATCTCCACATAGGTTTTTCACTTTGTTCTGTAAAAACGATATCAACCCACAGGATTGCCGCCAAGCGGCAATGACGAATATATTATTTCTTCCCGTTTCGCTCTGGGTGAATCGTCTCAGCGTTTCGCAATTCTTTAATATCGAGCTCTGCTCCGCAGTTTTTACAGAATTTCGCATCGTGATCGTGATGCGGGAAATGACAGAATGCACAGGTGTGCAGACGTTTCCCAAAGAAGTGATCAATAAAGATCTTTGTCAAAATCGCTGTCATCAACGCCACCGTCGCAAGCCCCATAAGCATCACTCCTGCCCCAACAACCTTTCCCATAATTGTAATAGGAACAATGTCTCCGTATCCCACATTGGTAATCGTCACAATCGCCCACCAGAGTGAATTTATCATAGTGTCAAAGTCTGGATTCACGCCATGTTCAAAGGCGAAAATCGCCATCGAACTCATGAGAAGTACTGAGAAAAGGGTAAAACAAAAAATTCTTAATTCTTGTTTGTAGAGCCGAAATGAATGAAAAAACGACAGCATCAGGTGCGACTGCCGTACTGTTTTGAGAAGATACAGAATCTTCAACATTCGAAACCCTCTCAGGAAGGCGATGTTAAATAGATGGGTAAAGAGGGGCAGCACTACCAAGAGGTCGATAAGCCCAAGAAATGAGAAAACAAATTTCCATTTTCTTCGCGCAATCATAAAACGGAGCACATACTCCACCGCAAAGATTGATAAAATTACGACATCAATCAGGTGAAAAATCGGTTTCCACGGGGCAAAATATTCAATATTTTCTAATAAAAATGCACCCACTGAAATCACGATTAACAAAACCAAAACAGACCCAAACGTCTTTCCCAGACGGGACTCATGGTTTTCCAGTGCTTCAATAAGGATTGGTTTTATTTTTTTCATGTTTGTTTTTGTCGTGCTTAATTTTGTCAAAAAATGAATTTTTTGTAAAACTGCACCCGTTATCATCACTCTATTTATGTTGAAAATCAAGAACCTCTGTGCGCAATTTGAAGACAAAGAACTTCTGAAGGGGATCAATATCGAAATAAAAAAAGGAGAAATCCACGCACTCTTGGGTCCGAATGGATCTGGGAAGTCGACGTTGGGCCGGGTTATCCTCGGTGATAAAAAGTACAATGTGACGAAAGGCTCCATCGAATTTGAGAAACAAGACTTTTTAAAGCTCGATCCGGCTGACCGTGCAAAGGCTGGATTTTTCTTGAGCTTTCAATCCCCTCCTGAACTCGATGGAGTGAATGCAAATGATTTTCTTTTCGCCGCAAAGAAGGCTGTCAATCCAGAGTTTCATTCGAGTTTCCGGTTCAAGAAAGCCCTCTCCGGTCATTTTGAAGATTTGCATTTAGATGAAGAGTTTATGAATCGAGAGGTGAACAAAGGCGCTTCTGGTGGCGAACGACGAAAGATGGAAATCGCTTCTCTTCTTTCTCTTGATGGGAAATTGGCGTTCCTCGATGAGATTGATTCAGGACTCGATGTAGACGGAACAGCTCGCGCAGCGAAGGCGATACAGGAATTCGTAAGAAATGGAGATAAAGCTTTGATGCTCATTTCTCACACAGAGAAGCTCCTCGATCTCGTACAACCAACTCATTTTCATATTTTGTGTAATGGGGAAATTATTCAATCAGGCGGAAGAGAGCTCATGGAAAAAGTGCATAAATGTGGATTTTGTAACTTCTTGAACAAAAAATGTGTTCAGCAGTAGACTTCACTGATCTCACCAAGCAAGATCTCGATCATTCAGATAATCAAGATTATGCGAAAAAATTCGATACAGGACTATCGGAGGACTTGGTGCGATCAATTTCTAAAAGCAAAAATGAGCCATCCTGGATGCTCGATATCCGACTCGCTGCGTTGCGGAAATTTGAAGAACTCCCACTCCCCTCTTGGGGACCAAGTTTGAAGAAGTTAGATTTTAAAAAGATTCGATATTTCGCAAAAGCGAGTGACAAGGCGAATGCAAAATCATGGGACGATGTGGATCCAGAAATTAAGAAAACGTTTGATCGATTAAAAATTCCGCAAGCCGAGCGAGAAATATTGGCCGGCGTGGGCGCTCAGTATGAGAGTGAGAACATCTATCACAGTGTGAAAGATGTCTGGAGTAAGCAAGGCGTCATCTTTGAAGATTTCGATACAGCGGTCGTAAAACACCCTGAACTCGTGAAAAAATATTTCAGCAAATGTGTTCCCCTTACGGATCACAAGTTTGCAGCGCTTCATTATGCGGTGACTTCTGGAGGAACGTTTCTCTATGTGCCGAAGGGCGTCGAGATTACTCAACCCCTTCAAGCCTACTTCCGAATGAACGCGATGAATCAAGGACAATTTGAGCACACATTAATAATTGTGGAGGAAGATGCGCAGGTGCATTACATTGAGGGATGCTCAGCACCTCGTTATGGCAGTGAATCACTGCACGCGGGATGTGTGGAAGTCTTTGTGAACGAAGGTGCTCAGATGCGATATTCATCAGTTGAGAACTGGAGCAAGGATACGTACAACTTGAACACCAAACGTGCGATTGTGAATGACAATGCCAAGATGGAATGGATCGGTGGAAATCTCGGATCGGGAGTCACGATGTTGTATCCAAGTTCTTTGTTGGTAGGAGATAATGCCAGAGCCGATCATCTCGGAATTGCGTTAGCGAACGAAGGACAAAATCAAGATGTTGGATCAAAGGTGATGATCAGTGGGAAAAATTGCCGAACTAATATCGTTTCCAAAAGTTTATCCAAGGGTGGAGGTATCTCTACCTATCGTGGAATTGTCGATGTGAAGAAGTCCGCTGAGAATGCTGTGGTGCACGTAGAGTGCGACGCGTTGCTCTTTGATGACCATTCGGTGGCGGATACTATTCCGCAGATTACCTGTGAGAACGATACCGCGCAGATTACCCATGAAGCGAGTGCGGGGAAGATTTCTGATGAAGTCCTTCTCTACTTCGAATCTCGAGGGATTGAGGAAGAAGTAGCACGCGGGATGATCGTGAATGGATTCTTGAATGAAGTCGTTAAAACCTTGCCACTGGAATATGCCAGTGAATTAAACCGGCTGATTGAGATGGAAATGGAAAACTCTATCGGATAATGAAAATTACAAATCCCGAGAACAGCAAGCAAATAATCGTTGGCGACAACGAGAAACTCCTTGTGCAGTTGGAGGACTTCGATGCGGGATCACGTGAATTCACACTGGATATTGAATTACAGGGCGAGAACGCCCACTGTGAGATTCAGGGACGTGTGCAGGCAAGGAAGCAAGATGTGAAGCAATGGAATGTTGTTATGAAATTCAACGGCGCGAATCCGACGGGAATTATTGAACTTCGAGGAACCGCGGAGGATGCGTCACAATTGGAGTTGAATGGAACAGCGGTTATTGCAAAGAACTCAACACAAGCCACCGCGCAGGTGAAAGAAAAGATTATTCTTTTTGGGAAAGCGAAAGGAAAAGCTTTGCCCGTTCTCACCGTGCAAACCAACGACGTGAAGGCCGCCTCTCACAGCGCTTCTGTAGCGCCTGTAAGCGATGAACAAATCCTTTACCTCCAATCACGAGGTATTGATAAAAAGGAAGCACAGGAGGTGCTAAAAACCGGGTTCCTAAAATAGGATACGTATCCTAAGGATACGTATCCCAATTAAGTTCGAATTTCTTACAGACAAGCCTTCATAGACAACTGTGTTCGTCCCATCTTATCAGTTCCCATGATTTTCACTTTCACTTTGTCCCCTTCTTTGACGACATCACCTGGGTGATTCACTCGTTCGTTTGCCATTTCTGACACGTGAACTAATGCTTCTTTTCCTGGGATGTATTCAACGAAGACTCCGAAGTCCATGATTGATTTCACCGTTCCATCGAACTCGTCACCAACTGTTGGTTCGTACGTCATGAGGTCAATTTCAGCCCGTGCTGCTTTTGCCCCTTCTTGGTTCGTTGAAGTAATCATAATGATTCCATCGTCATCAATGTCGATATTCACATCGTGCTCTGCACAAAGACGTTGGATAGTTTCTCCACCCTTTCCGATAATAATACGAATGAATTCTGGATTAATCTTGAATGAATCAATACGTGGTGCGTATTCGTTCATTTCTTTTCGTGATTCTGGAATGGCCTTGAGCATCTCATCAAGAATGTGAGCTCGAGCGGCTTGTGATTTTTGCAATGCTTCTTCGAGAAGAGACATTTTGAGTCCTTTCACTTTAATATCGAGTTGCAATGCTGTAATTCCGTTTTGGTCTCCTGTTACTTTGAAGTCCATATCTCCGTCGAAATCTTCGAATGACATGATGTCCGTCAAAATTCGGTAATCCCCTGTTTCAGCGTTCATCAAAAGTCCCATTGCTACTCCTGAAATTGGTCGTTTAATTGGAACTCCCGCATCCATAAGAGATAATGTTGATCCACAAACGGCTGCCATAGAAGACGATCCGTTGCAGGTAAGAATTTCTGATACCACACGTACGGTGTACGGGAAGTTGTCTTCAACTCGGTCAGGCATCATGTATTTGAGCGCTCGTTCTCCGAGCATTCCGTGACCAATTTCTCGTCGTCCAGTTGAACGAAGTGGTCGAACCTCCCCCACTGATGATGGTGGAAAGTTATAGTGATGCATGTAGTATTTCTTTACTTCGTTTTGATCAGGATCGTCGATGATTTGGTAATCACCAGGACCTCCCAATGTTGTCATAGACAAAGAT
>CAZVBV010000024.1:0-12643 GCA_964625805.1 uncultured Candidatus Peribacteria bacterium
TGTCCCAGAACAGGAAATGGAAAAACTTGAGGCGTGTGGCGCGCGCATTCTTATCCAAGGAGAAAAAGACTTCCCTCCGCAACTCGCCCACATCCCGTCGCCCCCAGTTATCTTATTTCTGCGAGGGGAGCTGACGCCAGAGGACTTCCCCTCTCTGTCGGTGGTGGGGTCACGCAATATTTCTTCTTATGGGAAGCGAGCATTGGAAGACATTGTCAGCAACGTTGCAAGGAAGGGAATCACCATTGTTTCGGGATTAGCACTGGGAGCAGATGCACTGGCACACAAAGTCGCCATTGAGAATGGGGCCCGTACGATTTGTGTCTTGGGCAATGGAATCGACTTTCTCTATCCCACCCAAAACAGAGCCTTTGGAGAAAAGCTTTTGAAAGAAAACAAAGGCGCTGTGATCTCAGAATTTCTTCCTGGAATAGAAGCGCGCCCAGAACACTTCCCGATTCGCAATCGAATCGTGGCAGGACTGTCGCAAGCAACACTGGTTGTGGAGGCACAGGAGAGCTCAGGAAGTCTGATTACTGCTCAATTGGCGAATGACCAAGGAAAGGATGTATTCGCCGTCCCAGGGGAGATTTTTGCCCCCAATTCGGCAGGAACGAACCAACTCCTTCTCAATGGAGAAGCAACCCCTGCCTTGTCAGGTGAGCAGATACTTCAAACATTCGGGATTGAGAATTTATCAGAGCAGAAAAATGCCCGCAGACGAATTCCTACAACCGATACAGAATCAGAAATATTAACCCTCTTTGGTGACGAACACCGAATGCACATAGACGATCTCATTCGCCATTCAGAACTCTCGGGATCGGTCATCAGTGCCAATCTCTCTATCATGGAGATAAAGGGCTTGGTGAAACAATTAGGAAATCAGGTGTATGCAAAAAATGTGTAGTAATTTTCGATTACTCATTCACGTCCGAGCGAAGCTCTTCCCTCGGGGTCGAGGACCGATTTTAAAACACACCTTTGTCATCCCGACTGAAACGGAGGGATCCCTCGGCTCCGCTCGGGATGACAAGAAAATAGAATTTAAATTATGAATCAACATTTCTTCTTATCTTCCAAAATAAAAACAACGCTTCTCATCATCGGGGTGGCACTTTTTTCTTTTCTCGTAGGACAAACTTCAATTTCTCAAAAAAAAACCGAGGTGAAAATTCAAAAAATCCGGCCAGAAATCTCTCTCGTACAGCTCAAAAGCATTGTCGGAGATTCACTCTCATTAAACATCTCCGGTCCGGTTCGTATCCTCTGGGCAGGAGAAAACTTGGTAGAAAATGATGGAGATTTCAAAATCCCCTTGTCTCAACTTCCCACCGAAAACGATTTGAAATACACCCAATTTCCATACACCGGAAATGCAAAAACGATGAAGTTTTATCCATCTGATTCTTACTTCGCACGGGGCGTAGAGGTGCGATATCGGCGTTTCTTTCGCACAAAAACATCTGCCATCGAGGCAGGATTTATTCCGAGTAAAGGCGTGAAGTAGTTTTTCCGTTTGACCTTATTTTCTAAATGGGGTATAATGTCCTGATTTATTTCATTTCACATGGCAAAAATTGTCGACGCAACCGAAGGATATAGTCCGTTAGAAAATTCCGACAGAGGGAAAGAGCAAGAGCTCACCCCGAAGGAACAAGCGGAGAAGGAATTAACATTCTCAAAAAATGTATCGATCGCAGAGATCCAAAAGAATCTCGGAAATGCGATAGACAAAGATGATGTGTCAATGGATGAACTCAAGGATTCAGATAAAATTGATGACATTGTTGACAGTGTTTCAGACAAAACGAAGAAAATGCTAGAAGACGTGAATGATCAGCTAAAGAGAAATGCTCCTCGTGCAATAACAAAGAATATTTACGAACTTGGAGGAAAATTTGCGATTGATCGAATTATGGACAACACCGCCAACGGATTTGCTTCTGCAGAAATCGGAGCGACTAATTTAAAAAATATTGAGGATTCAGAACAAACAATTCTCAGGCAATTTGAAAAAGAAAGAACAGCAAATGAAAACATTCTCAAACGCCAAGCTACGCTTGCGACACCCTTGGAGAAATTTAATAAAACAGTAGATATCGCACCTCGATGGCTTCAGTCAACAACGTTAGTTGGAGGAAGTGCGGGAGTCGGATTTTTAGTTGGTGGACCATTGGGACTTTTGGCAGGAGCCGGACTTGGATACGCTGCTAAAAAATGGAGAAAAAAGATAGAAAAAAAGCAACGTTCTCATCAAGAAGAAAAAGGAGAAGTATATATGAATATTTCTGATGAACTACGAACAGCGCTTGAAAACAAGCTCGCAATCCTAAAAGATAGTGCGAAAGATATTAAAGAAGAAGGAGAAGCACAACGACAAGCGGCGGAGGATTTGATTCTTGCGAAGATGGACTTAGCAGAAAATGATCCAAAGGAACAAACAGAACTTATTGAAGCGCTTATGAGTATTCAATCAGGAGAAAAAAGTAAGGACCACGTAAAGAAGTTTTACCCAGGAGCAAGTGCTCAAGAAAAGGTGCATATGTACGAAGCGGTAAAACAAATTCCATGGTTGTCTGATCGCGCGAGTGTAAAACGAAATCTTGAACAAGCAAAGGCACAAGCAGACTCAGTACGAGCTTCTGCTGAAAAGCAAGAAGAGAAATTCCTTGGGAAATTCGAAGGAGCAAACTTTGAAATGAAGGATTTTGAGGCGGTTCAAAACCTGCAAGCAGCACCGCTTGTTGGAGGAGGAGATAAAGTGGCAGTATTTGACACTATTCGCCCTTCAGACAAAGAGGTTACTCAAAACGATCTCATTAACTCAATGCGATCAGACCTTACGTTTGCCTCTAAAAAAGACGACCTCAAAGCAGCGCTTTCAGCGGATGACATACAGGGTCTCTTGGGAGTGGCAGAGTCTACACATTTACTCTATACGTTGAATTATCTTTTCAGTGAACCAGGATTGCTTCTTCTTTTGTCACCAACAACAAAGCAAAAAATGCTTACGTGGTTGCAGAAAGAAGATGAAAAATACCGAGCTTCAGAAGTAGGAGCAGAAGAAGGAACATACCTCCAACGGGAATACTGGAATGATATCGAAGGAGACAATGGACTTCTTAAAGAAGGAGGGAAATTGTTCTCAGAAATGAAGGCAGAAAACTTCGATGAAAACTTTGTGAAGACCTTTGACGAAAAAATGAATAAGATTCCAGATCTTGAACGAAAGCATGGAGCCATTCTTGAAAAATGTTTGAAAAAAGGAAAAACAGAAATAAAAAAAGAAAACCTAAACCAAGATATTGCAAAATCTTTGGATGACGCAGAGCAAGTTAAGTTAATTGAAAAATTAGAAGAGGTGGCTGCAATATTTGAAAAGAAAGAAGGGGGAAAACTTTTTGATCTCAAGGCAAAATGGACAGAATGGAAAGAACTAAAAGAAGGTGGAAAAACATTTTCTCAATACCAAAAGGAGATTGGAGACCAAACAGACGAATTGAAAAAAGCGGAAAAAGCTTATGAAAGAGCTCCGGCCATGGACCGAGGAGTTGCTAATCCAGAAAAACCACTCCTTCGGGGGGCGGCGGAGGATGCAAAAACAGCACTTGATGAGCTAGTGGGGAAACGAGCAATACTTGTTTCAAAATTAACGGGTGATGAATCTATAGAAAAAAGAACAAACGAAATCGCTGAATTCTTTAATGTTACGGCCCCTGGAATCAAATTCCACAAGGGATTAGAACTGAAAGACGGAGCGGTTACAGCGGTTCCATTCTTCAAACGAATTCACGCAAATCTATTTAAAGAATTCGAACACGAAACAGAAGACAAGATTTTGAAAGTATGGGAACAAAATGATCCCCTTAAAACGATTACATCGCTTCAAAAAAGAGCGGGAGCTGTAAAAGTTAATATGATCGATAAAGCAGACTCTATGTATGAACTCCGTTTCCCTTCAGACTTAGGAGCGAGTGAAGAAAAGGAGCTAAACATTACAAGTAATACAACTGACAAGGTGGTGGAACTCGAAAATAATGACCTCCTCGTTCGAATCGCAAGTCCTTGTGTAAACAAAGGAACAGAAGGGGGCAAATTGGATCTCGTGAAGAATGCAATAGTGTATACTAAAGCTGCTGACGGAAAGCTTTCAGACGCCCGTCATGCTATCGTTTCTAACATTACTCTTACAGCATAATGACAACAACAACACCCGCTTTCGATGAACTCGTTCTCTGGTTTCTTGACCAAAAAGAAATTCCAGCGGCTATCAAAGAAGATTTTACAGAACATCTTTTAGAAATTGGTGGATTTGACGCAGAAGCACTTATTTTTATGGGGATGGTTATAGATGCACTCGAAGCAAAATCAACAGAAGATATGAATTATTACCAAGAGCAATTGGACAAAGTACAGGCTCTGTTGGCACTTGAAAACGATCCAGCAACATCTCTTCAAATTAAGGACCTAAAAGACGCAAAAGAACAAATTGAACTTCGATCAACTCGATTTATCGAACGATGTCAAAAACACTTTGCAGAAGAAAATATGAAAGCAGAGCAATCAGAAAAAGATTCAGATTCAGATGCCGTTGAAGCGTTAAAAGAATCAATGTAATTATTTAAAATAATGAAAAACCTTTTCCACCAACACATTCACCAAGACGCAAAATTTGTTTTTCAAAACAATATTATAGACAAGGCAAAAGGCGTTGCAGAAGAGGCCTATGATGCTGTGAAAAATGTTTTCACAGGAACAACAGACGGTCGATTTCGGGATACCCTAGAAGAAGCAATAAAAGAGAATCCAGAGCTGAAAGAAGGAGAGGAACGGATGATTTCTTTTGAGATGAAAGACGGGACCGAGACCGTTCGTGTTACGGTATGGCTCGAAGAACCAGCAGAAAACTTTTGGTCAGCAGATCAACCTTTTCGTGGAGGGATTGTGAAAAATGTACAAGTAGAAGGACAAGCGTATCCAGAGCTTGATTCAGACGAATTCAAGAGTTTTGATGGGATTTATTTTGAAAAGCTTGAAGATGGAAACTACGAAGTTTATTACACAAAGGGAGCAGACAAAAAGAATGAAACACTGACTCCAAAGCAACTTGAGGAAAAAATCCTCCCGCTTTATAGAAAAAGACTCGAAGAAGCCCAAAAAGCCTACGAAGAAAAGGAAACTGATGCAGTGAAATACGGAGCCCTTCAACAAGAAAAAAGAAACCTCGGACAAGAAGTAGAAGCCCAACAGGCAACAAAAGCACTCGAAAAGGACTTACTTGGTTAAGGTGCTACCCTCGGTAGTTCGGTGCTTCTTTCAAGATAGACACATCATGGGGATGTGATTCTTTGATTCCAGAACCCGTGATCCGAACGAATTGTGCTTTCTTTTGGAAATCAGCAATATCTTTGGCTCCATTATATCCCATAGAACTTCGCACCCCTCCGCAGAGTTGGTAGATTTCAGCTTTTGCTTCGCCTTTGAAGAGAATCTTTCCTTCAATTCCTTCCGGAACGAGTTTCTCATCAGCGACGTTCGCTTGGGCATATCGTTCTTTCCCACCCTTGAGCATGGCTGCCATTGATCCCATTCCTCGATAATATTTGTAGGTTTTTCCTCCAGAGTAAATCATTTCTCCAGGGGCTTCCGAGGTTCCCGCTAAGAGTGATCCAATCATAATGCAGCTTGCGCCTCCTGCGAGTGCTTTGGCAACATCTCCTGAGTATCGGACACCTCCATCAGCGATGATAGGAATCTTGTGTCGGGCTGCGACTTCAGCAACATCCATAACAGCGGAGAGTTGAGGAACTCCGACTCCTGCAATAATTCGAGTTGTACAAATAGACCCCGGTCCAATTCCAACCTTAAGTCCGTCGGCCCCAGCTTTAATCAAAGCTTCAGCGGCTTCTGGACTGGCAATGTTTCCAGCGATAACATCTACTTTTGGAAACTTTTCTTTTACGTATTTCACACAATCGATAACTCCTTTTGAATGTCCGTGCGCGGTGTCAACAATAAGGACGTCTACACCTGCTTTTACGAGTTTTTTCACTCGCTCGTCTCTATTGTGCGCCGGTCCAACAGCCGCAGCAACGATTAATCGCTTATATTTGTCTTTTGAGGCGTTTGGAAACTCTTCATTACGTTCTATATCTTTTCGGGTCAAAAGAGCGCTCAGCGTACCGTCTTTGCTTAGCATGAGGAGTTTAGAATGCTTGGATTCTTCAAGAATGTCATTCGCAGCAGAGAGAGAAATTTCTCCGGTCGCGGTTAAGAGATCCTTGAGCTCGGTCATCCTTTCCTCCACGGTGCAGTTTTCGTGTTTTTGAAGATAATCATTTCGAGAAATCATCCCAACCACCTTTGTTTCCAACGTCCCATCTTCTGTGATAGGAATTGATTTGAAGTGTCGATCCTTTCGAACCTGAATCACATCAGCGATTGTATTTTTTGGAGAAAGTACGAGTGGTTCACGAATAAATCCGTTCTCGAATCGTTTCACCCTCTTCACCATGTCCGCTTGTTCATCGGGATCACAGTTCTTATGAATAACTCCAATTCCTCCGTGAAGTGCCATAGTGATGGCCATTTGATCTTCAGTTACCGTATCCATTGCGGCCGATACGAGGGGGATATTGAGTTCCACATTTCGAGAGAACTTCGTTTTAAGGCTTACCTCCTTTGGCAATATTTCAGAATACTGCGGTACGAGAAGTACATCGTCGAAAGTGAGAGCGAGGGGAATGTCTTTCATGTTTGTGAAAAATTTCGTGAACCCTAGCAAAGGATCACTCTAATGTCAATGTTTGGGAACGATTTTTGGAAGAATCTTTATTCAGCCACCTTTCCTCCGGCCTTTTCTACAGCGGCTTTCGCTGTTTTTGAAATCAAAAGTTCAGCTCCAATTTCGAGTTTCTTTGTCAGTTCTCCTTCTCCCAAAATCTTCACTTTTCCGTCATTCTTTCCAGTGATCTTGTGTGCAAGAAGTGTTTCAAGAGTTACCTTTTCTCCGTCTTTGTAGAAATGTTCAATAACTTCGATGTTTACCGCAAAGGTCTCAACTCGGTTCGGATTTCGGAATCCTCGTTTCTTTGGCATCCGTTGAATCAATGGAGTTTGTCCTCCTTCAAAACCAAGACGAACACCTCCACCAGCTCGGCAGTTTTGTCCATTACACCCTCGTCCAGCAAAGGTTCCTTTCGTAGCGTTTCCTTGACCCTTTCGCATTCGGTCTTTTTTCGCTTGTTTTGGTTGCAGTTCGTGTAATTTCATGGCTATTTTTTAGCGGTAGGTTTTTTTGCCGGTGCTTTCTTAGCAATCGGCTTTTTTGCAGGAGCCTTCTTCGCCTCTGCTTTCTTTTCAGGTTTCACTTCTTCTTTTGTTGTTTCCTCTTTCACCTCTTCCTCTTTTACTTCTGTTCCGTATGGAGCTTTGTTTTGCATTGCTTGGAGCGCTTTAATTGTTGCAACGGCAACATTCAATTTGTTTCGAGATCCGTGTACTTTTGAGAGCACGTTCTTCACTCCAGCCAATTCCAATATTCGTCGAACCGCACCTCCTGCAATCACTCCCTTTCCTTCTGGAGCTGGAAAGAGAAGCACTCGAGATGATTTAAATGTTGAATTCATTTCGTGAGGAATTGTTCCGTTAAAGATGGGAACATTGATCAAGTTTCGTTTCGCTTGAGCAACGGCTTTTTGAATACCCACCATAACCTCGGCAGATTTTCCAACACCAAATCCAACACGTCCTTTTTGGTCTCCGATAACAACAGAGATTCGGAATCTCAATCGTCGTCCTCCGGATACCACTCGCGTAACACGATCGATCTGAAGAATTGCTTCCTCAAACTCTTTTGGTTCTCTTTTTTGATTTCGTCGTCCTCCGCCTCGTCGGCCACCACCACGTTGTGGTCGGTCTCCGCCTCGGCCGCCTCGTTGCTCATCTTTCTTTGGTTCTGCTTTTTTTTCTTCTGCCTTCGGTTCTTCCTTCACCGCTTCGGTTGCAGGAACTTCGGCTACAACAGGCGTTGTAGTTTCTTTTTCTTCAGCAGGAGTCGTGTTTTCGTCAGTCATTTTTTACAATTAAAACTTAAGACCGCCTTTTCGAGCGGCATCGGCAAGGGCCTTAACATTTCCATGGTAGGCAAAACCATTTCTATCAAAAGCAACGGTTGTTACTTTTTTCGCTTTCGCGAGTTCGGCAATTTTCGTACCGACTTCTTCAGCGGCTTTAATACCGGTTGATTTCAATTTTAATGCAGAGGTTCCGCATACCACCTTTCCAGTTGCATCGTCCACAATTTGCGCATACACGCTTGTATTAGAACGGAAGACAACGAGTCTCGGCGCTCCAGAGGCGCGAGCACGAACATGTGTTCTGTTTGCGCGTGAGGCTTGTCGAAATTGTTTTTCTTGTGCTTTCATGGTTAGGCTTTTTTGGCGACAGATTTCCCAGCTTTTCGAGCGATGTGCTCGTCTGAGTATTTAATTCCTTTTCCTTTATATGGTTCTGGTGGTCGGAATGATCGAATCTCAGCAGAGACTTGTCCAACAAGTTGTTTGCTAATTCCAGAAACAGTAAAGATGTTTTGGCTCTTTTCTTCAAAGACTATTGTTATTCCTTCGGGAAGGTCGTAGATAACAGGGTGAGAGAATCCAAGATTCAGCTCCAAGGTAGTTCCTTTGAGCATCGCTCGATATCCAACCCCCTTAATCTCAAGCGTCTTTGAGAACCCAGTTGAAACACCTTCGATGGCGTTTCGGATAAGGTTTCGGTACAGACCGTGCCTGGCACGTGCTGATTTAGAATCATTTTTTCGTGTCACAATCACTTCACCGTCTTTGATTTCAACAGCAACATATTCTGTTTCAAAGGTAAGTGACTGTTCTCCCTTTGGTCCCTTTGCTACAAAAGTGTTTCCATCAAGGCGAACCTCGACTCCTTCTGTAATTGGTACCGGTAATTTTCCAATTCTTGACATGATTAGCTGATTTCACAGATTAATTCTCCTCCAATTTTTTTTGCCCGGGCTTCGTATCCCGTCATCATTCCCTGAGAAGTTGAAACGATTGCAATTCCGAATCCATTACATACTTTTTGAATCTCATCGGCCTTTGTGTAAATACGTTGTCCGCATTTTGAAACACGAGTTAACGTCAGTTTCTTTTCTGGAAGCTCAAGTACGAGCTCCGGAAATTTTCCAGAATCATCTTTTTTAACAGATGTAAGGAATTCGTTTTTCTTCATCACCTTCGCGATAGCCTCCTTTTGTTGTGAATAAGGCATTACAACATCAGATTTTCGCGCCATTTGGGCGTTTCGGATACGAGTCAGGAAGTCGGCAATAGGGTCTACCATGTTTTTTACCAAGAAGATTTACGAACACCAGGAATTTGAGCTTTTTCGGCCAGCTCTCGAAAGCAGCAACGACAGACTCCAAAGTCTCTCATGTATCCTTTTGGCCTTCCACAGAGACTACAACGATTGTAGGCTCGTGTTGAAAGCTCAACTTTTCGGCCCTCTTTTTTTGCAAGGAGGACACGCTTCATGAACTTTTGAGACTTGAGAACAATTGCTTTTCGGGCCATGTTTATAATTTAGCTAGTAGGAGCGTGAGGTTTTTTAAAAGGAAAATCGAAACTTGCGAGCAATGCACGAGCTTGGTCGGCATCGTCAGTAGTTGTAACAATCGTTACCTCCACTCCGTGGATCTTTCGCGAATCCTCTGGTTGCACTGCTTCAGGGAAGACAGTGTGGTCAGGAAATCCAAGAGAACAGTTTCCACTTCGGTCGAAGATGTTTCTCTTCACACCACGGAAATCTCGTACACGTGGGTAAACCACGTGGATAAGTTTATCAATAAAGTTGTACGCATCCTTTCCCCGGAGCGTTACAGAAACTCCAACAGGACTTCCTTCTCGAAGTTTGAAGTTCGAAACAGAGACTTTTGATTTTCGCACTATTGGGCTTTGCCCAGAGAGGAGTTTTAAATTTTCTTCAACAAAAGAAAAATCCTTACTTCCTACCCTTTGTAGGTATGATCCCATTCCAATATTAATACAGACCTTTTCAATCTGTGGAATTTGCATTGGGTTTTTGATACCAAGCTCTTTTCCGAGAGTATCTTTTATCTCGGTGTTAAATCGCTCGTATAAGGTTTTCACTTTTGTCATCGTTATTTTTTATCAGGGGTTGATTCTGCTTTTGCAGTTTTTTTCTTTTTTGCTGTTTGTGCGATTACTTCTCCAGACTTTCTGGCGATACGCACCTTGTCATTTCCCTCCATCTTGAATCCAATTCGTGTTGGCTTTCCAGACTTAGGATCAGCGATAGCAACGTTTGAAATGTGGATTGGAGCAAAGAACTCAATTCGTTCTCCTGCTGTTTCTCCTCGTTTTTTCACGTGTTTTATGTGCTTGTTTACTCCTTGCACAGTCACTCGTTCTCCAGAAATCTTTGTAATTTTTCCAGTTTTTCCACGGTCTTTCCCCGCGAGAATTATTACGGTATCATTTACTTTTACTTTCATGGTTTAGAGTACTTCAGGGGCAAGAGAAATAATTTTTTGGTATCCCTTTGCTCGGAGCTCACGGGCGATTGGCCCGAAAACACGAGTTCCTTTTGGTTGTCCGTCTTCGTTGATAATCACAACAGCGTTTTCATCGAAACGAAGAGAAGATCCATCAGGTCGTTTAATAGGTTTTATTTGTCGAACGACGACTGCCTTCTGCACAGATTTCTTTTTTACCACTCCTTTTGGAGCCGATTCTTTAACCGAACAGACGATAACATCTCCGATTTGTGCGTAACGTCGTTTTGATCCGCCAAGCACTTTGATGCACATAACTAGTTTAGCACCAGTATTATCTGCAACACGAAGACGGGTCATGTGTTGAATCATTTCGTTGTCTTTGGGTCAATAAGCGTCCAAGATTTCATTTTTGAAAGTTTTCGGCATGGCGTGATCACCACGTTGTCGCCTTCTTTCACGTCAAATCCGTCGTTTTGTACGAGGAAGTTTGTTGTTACTCGGTATTGTTTTTTGTACTTCGGATGAGTTCGGTATTCGTTGACTGCAACTTTTACCGTTTTCTCTCCAGAGATTTTCACAACCGTTCCTTGTTTAGTAATCATTTGGTTTTGGGTGTGTTAGCAACTACTACTACTTCTTCGGCGTTCTTGTTCGGAGCACCGAGGAGTGTAAGAATCTGAGCAACAAGTTGTCGAAACTTCTTGACTTGCGCGACATTTTGATTCTTTCCTGTTTTTACAGAAAATCGAGCTACCGCTAGATCACGACGAGCCTTCGCGAGTTCCTTCGCGAGCTTTTTCGGTGTGAGTTGTCGGAGTTCTTGAATCTTCATTGTTTAGATTTCGTTGGTAATTATTTTGCAATTGATGGGAAGCTTATAGGTTGCAAGCTTTAACGCTTCTTTCATAAGCTTTGGATCTGCTCCTGCCATCTCGAAGATGATTTTCCCAGGAAGCACTTGTGTCACCCATTTATCGGGCGCTCCTTTTCCGGATCCCATTGGAACTTCGGCCCCTTTTGCCGTGAGAACTTTGTCTGGAAACACTCGAATCCAGATTTTTCCTCCACGTTGTACAGCTCGTGCGATTGTTCGACGAGCGGCTTCTATTTGACGAGCGGTTACTTCTCCGCCAGAGACTGCCTTAATGGCAATTTCTCCAAAAGCTATACTGCTTCCTCGCGTTGCGATCCCTTTACTCTGGGATCTGAGGCGATGAATTTTTCGAAACTTTGTTCGTTTTGGTTGTAGCATTTTTAGGTCAAAAAGCTGCGGGATTTTATGGATAAAAAGATTGTTGTCAAGCACTTTTTCGCCTGTTTTTGTACCTTTTTTTGAGATCTATTTTTCCCCCGAAAGAAAAAGCACTCGACAAAGGATTTCTTCCTCCGTACAATTTAGACAAATATGAAAAAAATAGTCCTCGGATTCGTGCTGGCATTTGCTGTTTTTTCGCTCCAAACAGGGATCCCCAGTGTTTTTGCAGAGGGGGACGATGATCATGGTCATGATAGAGAGAAAATAGGAATCCTTCCTAGTCCGGATCACACAGTGGGTGATGATCAGGTTGCAACCGTAACCTGTGCAGAATTCATTGCGAATCCATCAGAAAATGCAAAAAAAATAACCCTTGGAAACAAAATAAAAGGAGGGTGTGTAGAGTTGTCAGACATCCCGTTTCTTGTCATTCATCTTATCGACATTTGTACAAAATTAGCCGGAACAATTGCGGTTATATTCTTGCTCTATGCGGGATTCCAAATGATTATCAGTGGAGTATCTGATGACAGGGAAGCCGCAAAAAATACGATTAAATACGCACTTACGGGACTTGTTGTGAGTTTCTTGGCGTGGGTAATTGTGAATTTGGTGCAGGTGCAATTAACAAGTTAGTAGAATATTCCCTCATTCCCCTAAAAAGGGGGATCCAGTCAATAAAAAGATTCCATTGAAAAAAGGAATTTATGTTGACTAGGTTCCTGCGTTCGCAGGAATGAGGAGCTTTTTCTACACTGTTATTTCGTTGAGTTTGTCGTTCTTAAAAACAAGTCCATGGTACACCCATACTTTGATTCCAATTGATCCGTATGTTGTTGGAGCTGTCGCAG
>CAZVBV010000025.1:0-12530 GCA_964625805.1 uncultured Candidatus Peribacteria bacterium
CCCTCTCTTTTGCTCGGACTCACATGGATATTCTTTTATCTCCTGAGTGATCAACCAATAGTAATAGAACAAGTTAATAATAGTTTTTTACAGACCGCTCCTTGGGTGATGGGCGTGGTAACGATTTGGTTTATTGTTGCGTATTATTCTCATTCAAGCTTGATCAAGAAAGCAACAAACTCAAAACGTTTGAGTAGAAAAGAAAATGGCCGCATATACAATCTTGTAGAAAATCTTTGTATGTCAGTGGGAATGGCGCCCCCAAAGATAAACATAATTGATGATAATTCACTGAATGCATTTGCGAGTGGAATCAATAAGAAATCCTATACGATAAGCTTGTCTCGCGGAATTATAAAAAAGCTCAATGATGAGGAACTAAAGGCGGTTATTGCACATGAGCTGTCCCACATCCGCAATAAAGATGTCAGACTTCTTATTGTTTCTATAATTTTTGTGGGAATTTTTGCTTTTGTTGCAGAGCTAGTTGGTCGAACAACTCGTTTTTCTGGATCCAACTCTAAAAAAGATGGACGCATCGCATTAATTATCTTTCTTCTGGCTGTCGTAGGATATGTATTCTCTCTTTTGTTTCGATTTGGATTGTCTCGAAAAAGAGAATTTTTGGCAGATGCCGGTTCGGCAGAACTGACGCACAATCCCCTTGCCCTTGCTTCAGCTTTGGCAAAAATTTCCAATGACCCACAGATTGAAGCCGTTCAGAGACATGATATTGCACAATTGTTTATTGAGAATCCTCGAAATAAAAAGAAAGGAGTTTTCTCCTTTTTGAGCAGTGTTTTTGCAACTCACCCACCTATCAAGGAACGCATCAATATTCTTCGGTCTCTTTAGAAAAACCCCTCCCCCCCTTTTCCCCTTGCTTATTTCCAGTACTTCTTTACCCTCTTTTTGCAATACGTCGTTTTAGAGAGAGTTTAGTAAATGAATTCCTACAAGGCCACTCTTGCAAAATTTATTTCCTAACCTCTTCTTATCATGAAAGGTACAATTAAGAAGGTCTTGAATGGATTTGGATTCATCACTCCCGAAGACGGAGACAAAGATGTTTTCTTCCACGCAAACGACCTCGCTGGTATCGACTTTGAGAGCCTAAAAGAGGGTGATGTAGTCACCTTCGACATGGGACAGTCCGAAAAAGGACCAAAGGCTGAGAATATTGCTCTCTTTGTTGCTGAATAACAGCTCAATAATCGCATTTCAAAAAACCACTAGAATACTTGTTATCTCCGGTGGTTTTTTCAATAGGAAACAGTGTGGTTTTGTGGTACAATAACCGGATGATCGAGCAAACAAGTGCCTACATAACCGAAGGAGAAGCTCGCTTCCGTAAATTCTGGGAAGACTTCTCTAAAGACTGTGAAATCTCTGCATTAAGGAACTATGGATTTATGGATAGGCACAGGAAGTCTTGAAAAAGAAAATGAATTAAGAGCTGTCTTCTTGGGGGCTAAACCGAGCTTATTGATGACAGGGATTCTTTCGAATATTGATTTCACTCGATATGGACTAAAGAGTGCAGGGGATTTTGTCTACAACGAGGATTGTGTAAAACAAGTCGTTGATGAAAATAAAAAGGTTTTCGGGAAAAATTCATTGGACATAAGGAAGTTGTTTGAGGAAGTAAGCCAAAATACAGCTGAAACGTTCCCTGATTTTCATTTAAAAGTTGGTTTACTCTTGGGATTTCCACGCTCTGCCTCCGAATGGTTTGCAAATACTATCCTACGGGGAAATGTATCAGACGTTGTAGACAATGTCCGTTATAATGTTGGAGGAGTCTCTTGGGTAAGCGGAGAAGATGCCGAACAGGAAAACACTGAACACAAAGAAATTCTCCAAAAAGCTTTTGAGATAGCAAACAAACTTTAGGTTTTTTCTATCCCCATTCCCAACCCTGTCCTTTATAGTATAATGCGGTCGATGATTCTCAATTCTAAAATATTTCGTGCCTATGATATCCGAGGTGAAGCCTTCACTGATTTTGATGAAGATGGTTTCTTCGTGATCGCTCACGCTTTTTGCAAGTATATTGCAAAAAAACAGGGACCAAAGAATCCGAAGATTTTCGTATCAGGCGATGCGCGACTATCAATGCAGGAACTCTATCCAGCCGTAATTGCAGGATTAAAATCAGCCGGCGCCGATGTAACATGGGGAGGGGCTATCCCAACGCCTGTGAATTACTTTGCCTTTCATGAGGGTGGATTTGATGCGTCTCTTCAAATCTCTGCTTCGCACAACCCTGCGGGCGATAATGGTTTGAAGTTGCTCGATAAAAACGGAGCCGTGTGCGGAGATGAAATTCAAGAGATACGAAAGATTGCAGAATGTACGGAATGTCAGAAATCAGAAGGCTATGGAGACTGTCTTGATGGTTGTGATCCGGTGGATTACTCCCTTCGTTATGAAAAGAAACTCAAGGCGATTACTTCACCACAAGATCCTTTGAAGGTCGTTATCGACTGCGGAAATGCGATCAGTGGAATGTTCTATCCCAATATTTTCCAATCCTTTGGTCACGAAGTTATTGAGCTTTTTTGCGACCTCGACCCCTCGTTTCCGAACCACCAACCCGATCCCGAACGACTAGAAAATCTCGAACAATTAGTGGAAGATGTGAAAACCGAAGCCGCTGATTTTGGATTTGCCTTTGATGGCGATGGCGATCGTGTCGGTGTTATTTTAAAAGACGGAACGATTCTTTCGGCGGACAAAATCCTGTTTATTCTCGCTTCTGACTTTCTTACACGAAATCCAAACAGTCCAATCGTAATCGATGCCATGAGTTCGGCTACATTGGTGGACAAGATTCGAGAGAAAGGCGGTGATCCGATATTTTCCAAAACAGGACACTCTCACATTGAACACAAGATGATGGAAGTTGGTGCCAAACTTGCGGGAGAACAGTCAGGACACTTCATGTTTGGAGAGAACTTCTACGGTCACGACGATGCTATGCTCGCCTCTCTCCGTTTCATTAGCGCCATTGAGAGCAAACCAGAGTTAATTGAAGAGGTGTTAAAGGGGTGGCCAAGTTTGATTGAATTCTCTGAGAAATTTACAGCCCCCGATGAAACAAAGTTTCAAATCCTTGAGAAAGTTGCTGAAGAGTTGCTGAAACAATTTCCCGATGCGAGCCCCTTGGATGGAATCCGAATTGATTTCGGAGATGGGGAGTGGGCGATTGTGCGATGTTCAAATACGTCTCCAAAAATCGCGATACGAATCGAAGCTAAGAATGCGAAAAGTTTAGACGCTAAAAAAGAATTACTCGTTGGGGCGTTGAAGAAGCACTTGTAATTAAAATTCCTCATTCAAATTCGCTCTCCCTTGGGGGTCTGGGGACAAGAAGTGTTTGAGCGACAGCGGGACTCGGAAATTTGGTGCTATGCCAATGAAAGCGAGTTTTCTTGTCCCACTTATCGGAATTGGTTTATTTCGTTATAAAAAGAACAGCCCTACCGATATCCATCATCGATAAAAGAAGGGATTCCTCCGCGGAGCCTGCCCTCGAGGAATCGGGGGGTCGGAATGACAAGGGGGAATGGAAACAACTTTACACGTCGAGTCTCGCGAAGATTTCTTTCTCTACAAACTTCTTACTTCGTCCGTAGGTAAGCCGTGAAATTTGCTTGAGCGCTGTTGCCATTTCTGGATCTCCTTTTTCATCATACGGGTTGAGAGGAACGATGGAGAATGGTCTCGATGGCTGTGTGTCGACTGACAACTTCATAACCGCTTTGTATTTATCAATATTGATAAGATCCTGGTCAGTGAAGACGGGTTCCATTTCTTTTGCCATGTATTCCGCATCCTGCGCACCAATCTTGTAGGACATAATTGTTCCTACATTTCCGAAGACTGCATCTTTCAAGTTCACGCCGCCTTTTTTGGTCTGCGAAGTATCGATCTGTCCGATGTACTGGTGAGCGATATTGAGCGAAAGTCGGTACTTTCGAGCTTCTGACAAAATGGATTCAATCGAGTCTGTCACGTAGTTCTGAAACTCATCGATGTACATAAAGAAGTCCTGCGGAGCCGTCCCCTGTGAGAGTTTCTTTTGTCTTCGAAGTGCCGCTGTTTGAAGTTTCGACACGATAATAAGTCCGAGTAATTTTGAATTAATTTCTCCCGTTGATCCTTTGGAAAGATTCATGAGAAGTATTTTTCCGTCGTCCATTACTTCTGAAAAATCAAAGGCGGACTTGGTTTGTCCGATAATATTTCTGAGCATTCCATTCGTCGTAAATTGTCCAAACTTCGCGGCAAAGTACGGAATGATTTCTTGTTTTTCTCGCGCTCCTGTTTTTGCCATTTGATTGGTCCAGAAGTTTTTCACAACGGGATTGGTCACATGTTTCACCTTGGCTCGTTGGAACGCATCATCTGTAAAGAGACGCATGATATCAGTCAATGCTCCTCCGTTTGGATCGGCCATGAGCGTCAATACTCCATTCCGGAAGTAATCCTGAAGACGAGGTCCAAACACTTCTTCATCAAAAATCTTAAGCATAATATTCATCGCATCGAGCGCGACCATATCCATTTCTTCTGGGGAACTTGCCTCCAAAAGATTCAATCCCATCGGTCGTTCTGTGTCTGATGGATCGAAGATAATCACATCATCGATACGACTTTTTGGAACAAAGGGAAGAACGCTCTCAACTAAACTTCCATGGGGATCGATCACACAGATTCCTTTTCCGTTTTTCAAATCTTGCCGAATCATACTCTGAAAACTGGAAGATTTCCCTGTTCCTGTCTGCCCAATCACGTAAAAGTGTCGGAACCGATCTTCGTTTTTAATACACACCGGCGTCTTTTCTCCTCGATATATATTGTGTCCAAGAAGAAGCCCTTCTTTCGGAATATTGGCCGGAGCTTTTACGATCTTGTAGTTCTGCCATTTCACTGCTGGCGTCTTGTTGTACTTGATGTGTGGGAAATGAAAGAGCGATGTAAGCTCTTCTGCAGTAAGAATCATTTTGTATTGTGGCATCCATGATCTCCGAAATGATCGCATCAAGAAGTTTCGGATCAGTGTTCTTTTGTGGTGCCATTTGTGCGCATTGTGAGACCTGAATCCATTAAGACTTGGTGTTCCATACTGTGCGAATGAATTAAGAACGGATGTCATATTCAAATTCGCGGTACGTCTATCTGGAGAAGACGTGATACATCGAATAATTGTCCGAAATCCTGATTGGTTTGCTTTATCCTCGATGGCCTTTGTAGTTTCTTGTGATTCCGTATCTTTCTCGTTGTCCATTCCTGAACTTTTGTCTTCTTCTGTCTTTCCTTTTACCAGCATTTCAAAGATGCTTCCCAATATCGACAAAGGGTTCCACCAGACGACAGGCTTCTTTCCTGAAGAAAGCTTTTTTGAAAGACGCCGTGCTTTCTTCTGCCATTTGTTTTTTACCGGACGAATCATTATTTGAATTGCCGCAGAGTTCCCGTTTTCGTCACTCGCATTGGAAAGCGAATTGAGAATGTTGTTCATTGGATCCGCGGACTCGAAGTGTGCGTATGTTTTTAGGGGAAACAGAAAGCTTTTTGCCATTCTTAAATATCCCGTTGATTGATATGTCTTTTCATGAAAAATACTCGGTGCAGGGGATTCGTCGATAACGGCTTCAGGATAAAAACTCGTGATTTGCTTCTCTACGAGCGGCTTAATTTGCCGAGGACATCCAATATAAAATTTAATCTCGTTGTCTGTTGCCACATATTCGAGTGACAAGAAATCTTGGTTTTTGAAAAAGTGTTTCACGTCTGGAGAGTAAATTCCATACAGTGTTTGAAAGAAGTGATCGGAAATTCCAACAACTCTCCGAATTTCTGAAACCTGATCCCGTTCTCGTTCGTAATCTTCTTTGGATTCTTTTTTGGGAATAAGCACATGAAGGAACACGAAATCAAGAGACCGTTTGAAGTCATTTCGTCGTCGTCCCCACCAAACGAGTAAAATAATGAGCGCGACACCGAGTGCGCTTCCTCCTCCCCAAAAAACAGCATCAAGTAACGTTTCCATAAATTGTCTTCATTATCGATATTTTAAACGAACGTGCAATCTGTTCTTTCAAGGAAATGCTGATAAATAACGGTTTACTGCAAAATAATAAATTTTTTCAGAAAATTTATTTTCTTCTGAAAGAACTTAGCCCTTCGCTAAGCGACTGAAGAAAAAATGTATTTGAAGGAAAAAGAATTATTTTTAGTTACTGTTTATTTGTGAGCACTTCCTTACGCAAAAATCTCGAGTCCTTTTTTTGTCACCACCCCGCAATGTTCCCACTGACAGGCATCTTTCCCGTCAGCAGTTACCACCGTCCAATCGTCTGATAATATTTTCACCTTGGGATTTCCGCTCGCCACAATTGGCTCAATAGCAATCGTCATGCCCTCTTTGAGTATCATCCCGTCTCCTTTTTTTCCATAGTTAAACACGATGGGATCTTCATGAAGCTCCTTTCCAAGCCCATGTCCCGTGTATTCTTTGCAAAGAGAGTAGCCTCCCCTGTAAATCACATCTTGAATCGCGGCTCCTATGTCTCCAACTCGATTTCCCGTCTTCGCTGCTTTGCATCCTGCCATCAGTGCCTTTTTCACGCAGGCGGAAAACTTTGTTCGTTCTTCATTTTTGTCATCTCCTCCTACGATGACCGAAAAGGCTGCATCCGAGTGCAATCCTTTCCAAAGCACGCCGCAATCAATCGACAACAAATCTCCATCCTGAAGCAATCTTCCGTCAGGAATTCCGTGCACCACTTCCGAATTAATCATTGTGCACAATGTCGCCGGGAATCCGTGAAACCCTTTAAAGGCAGGTTTCGCTCCGCTCGATCGAATAACGCTTTCGGCGATGGTGTCTAATTCTAAAAGCGAAACACCCGCTCTAATTTCCGCTTTCATCGCTTTTTGCGCGGACTGTAAAATCTGCCCTGCTTCGCGCATGATTTTGAGTTCCCGTACTGTCTTTGTTTTGATATCCATAGCAAAAAAGACCCTACCGACTCTGTTCTAAAAAATCAACTTATTTGCTCCTTACAACCCAAGTTTTTCAATGATATCTTTTTGTGCTTCTTCAATTGGCAATCCCCCATCTGTTGAAATCAACTTTCCCGATGTCTTCCACGCATCAAGTAAGGGTTGTGTAAAATTATAAAAATTTGAAATTCGTTTTTGAATAGTTTCCAAGTTGTCATCAGCCCGCCCTTCCAGTTCTGCCCGTTTGAGTAAGCGCGCAACCGCTTCCTCATCAGACAAGCACACTTCCAGTGCCTTGAATTCTCGATTATGTTGAACCAATAGCTTCTCTAGACTTATGCGCTGTTCCTCTGATCGAGGAATTCCATCAAAAATCACCGCAATTTCTGGTGAGATTTGTGAAAAAAAATGCTCCACGATTTCCATTACGATTTCATTTGGAACGAGGTCTCCACGTTCTGTGATTTCTTTCACCTTTCGTCCAAGATCTGAATCTTCTTTTGCAATTTTTCGAAGAGCCCCTCCTGTTTCAAAAATCTTGTAGCCAAATTTCTCAGCTAGAATTTTGCCCTGCGTCCCTTTTCCGGACCCCTGAATACCGACAAGTATAAGATCTGTCATTCTTTCTGTTTAAATATATTAGAAATTTCTTTTTTAAACGTTTCGACGTCTTTGAATTCTTTGTACACCGACGCAAAACGAATAAAGGCCACGTCATCGAGTTGCCGAAGCATTTCAACGATATCTTCTCCGATTGTTTGAGATGAGATTATTTTTTCTCCTGCCCATTTTTCTTCGAGTTCCGAAAGCTTCTCTCTTATTTTTTCAATTGAAACGGGTCTCTTCCCACACGCAACGAGAATTCCTCGTTCGAGTTTTTCTCGGTCATAGGCTTCCGCACTTCCGTCTTTTTTCTCGACCATGAGGTTTGTCGTTTGCATGCGCTCAAAGGTCGTGAACCGAAAGGAACACTTTGGACACTCTCGTCGTCGTCTGATCGCCCCACCTCCATCCGAGGTTCTCGAGTCGATTACTTTACTGTCTTCGAAGGTGCAACTGGGACATTTCATGATGAGTTCTTAGAGCTTAGTACTTAGTTATTAGACAGAATGATTGTACTAAAAAACAAGGCTCTTTCAATCTTTCTGTTCTTCTTTATTTCCCTGAGATTTCCTCTTTTTTTCTAAGTTCTAAATTCTAAGCTCTAAGTTCTGTTTTTTCATCGAGCATTAAAATTTTTTAAAGTCTGTCTGGCCGTTTTTTGATTTGATCGATCTTTGAGCACTTGGCGTTTCTCGTGTTTTTTTCGTCCTTTTCCGATAATCACTTCGCATTTTATGTTTCGCCCTTTGATATAAATCTTTGTCGGTGCCACGGTGTGGCCTTTCTCACTCGATTTAATGGCGATCTTTTCGATTTCTTTTTTATTAAGCAAAAGTTTCTTGGGTCTATCTTTTGGCTGAACTTCGACAGAATATCTCCACTGTGGAACTTGGAAGTTTTCTAAATAGACTTCGCCGTCACGAAAACGAACCCATGCGCCCTTCATATTTCCATGTTTCGCACGAATGGATTTCACCTCCCATCCCTCGAGTGCAATTCCGGCTTCAAAGGTATCGATCACTTCGTAGTCGAAGCGAATTTTTTTATTTTCCAAGAGTATCGGGTCGGTCTTCATTGTGCGCCCACAATGCCATAAAAGGCTCTTTTTTACAAGACTCTTCCGAAGCCTTTCGCATCTTTTAAACGCTCCTCTTTTTGTTTTACTTTTTGAAGTTTTTCGACCAGTTTCGCAAATTCCTGTTTTAATACGTCGTCTGCAATGCTCTCTCCGTAGAGATTTTCTACGAAAAGTTCCCAGCCCCCTAATGTTGCTGTTTCTTCTTTGGTAAGATTTGTTCCAAGAATTTTCTTTTCGAGAATTTCCTTCTCTTGTCCGGAGAACAGATCGAGAACTTTTTCATTAATCTTCTCCTCGAAGTAGTTCCAATTCGAGCTAATGAATCCGGCAAAAAATTCCCCGTCGGTAAACTTTTTAGCCGAGACCACTTCCTCTTTTTTAGATACTGGGCGCCGAACGTTCTTGAGGAACGTTGTAAACTCATCTTCAATAATCCCTTTCGCTCGTTTTGTTTTTTGAGCAACACGAGACAAAACCTCGTCTTTTTCGATTGGTCGAAATACGAATTGAAGAAAATGAAAAACTGAATCGAGGAATTTTTTTTCTCCTTCGATTGATCCGTCCAAGTTCTTGTCAGCGAATTTTTCAAGGAGAAATTGCACCGCATTCTGTGCACCACCAATAACATCTTTTAGTTTCTCTGGATCCTTTTGTGCGATTTCATCGAGATCTTTCTTTCCGGGGATATCGATAATAAAGGGGTTTAGCTCTAGCTTGAGAATCATTTCTGTTGATCTGAGCGTTGCTTTTTTTCCAGCGAGATCGGAATCAAACGCGAGGTAAATATTTTTTGTCAGTCGTTTTATCAATCTCAAGTGATCTTCTGTGAGCGATGTTCCACAGGTTGCTACACAGTTTTTGAATCCTGCAGAATGCGTAGAGATGACATCGAAGTTTCCTTCTACAAGAATGACGCAATCTTTTTCACGGATAATTTTTCGTGCCCGATGAAGTCCAAAGAGCGTTGCGCTCTTGTGATACACTGGATTTTCTGGCGAGTTCACATACTTTGCTACTTTCTTTTCTCCTGATAAGTCTCGTCCCGTGAAGGCGATAATTTCCCCATTCTTCGGTTCAAAGATTGGAATCATAAGTCGTCCGTGGAATCGGTCCTGCATTTTCTTTCCTCCAAATTCTCGTTCAAATGCCACGCCTGATTGCGCGATCATGTCTTGTGAGAATCCTGAATTGAGTAGGTGTTTGGTCAGTCCATCTTTCGCTGTTCCCCCAAATCCGAGCCACCATTCTTTCGCAATTTTGTTGGTAATCTTTCTGTTCTCGAGGTACTTCGTCGCTTTATCTGATTTCTCGAGTTGTGTTTGGAAGAATTCCCCTGCCTTTCTGTGGAGCGCAAAGATGTCTTTTTTCTCCTCTCGAGACGGTCCTTTTTCTTTTTCGAAATCTTTCGGCACGTCCATTCCTGCATTGTCAGCCAGCACCTCTACCGCCTCTGAGAAACTAAATCCTTCTAGTTTTTCCAAAAAAGAAATAGCGTCCCCTCCTTCTGAAGATCCGAAGTCATACCAAAATTGCTTGTCGGGAGACACACAAAAACTCGGTGTTCGCTCGTTCCGAAACGGAGATCGACACATGTAATTCTTCCCTGATTTTTTCAGCTCTGCGTACTTTCGAATAAGCTCGACAATGTCGGTTCTATTCTTGAGGTCTTCAATAAATCTATCGTTCATATGTCGGGGCGAACCTACTTTAAGTGTGATATTTTTTCAAGTTGATTAGAAACACTTGACAAAAGTGTTTTTCTTGTTAAAATATTGACAACTTAAATAATTATTTATTTATCAACACATGGAAAAGAACAGCAATATTATTATCGCCCCGTCAGAAGGAAATCCCGAAATTGATTTGTCAGAACTTCATGACATCAAGGACCTTAAGTCGACTCTCGAATTAGCAAAAGCTCATCCTGATGTTTCTGCCGAAGATGTTAAAAAAATTGAAAATAGAATTAATGTCTTGGCGATACAAAACAAAACTTCTCTCGAATCTGCTAAATTAACAGCGGGTTCC
Organism: uncultured Candidatus Peribacteria bacterium; assembly: GCA_964625805.1. GTDB lineage: Bacteria > Patescibacteriota > Gracilibacteria > UBA4473 > UBA4473 > CAZVBV01. Next base: position 10,724 of record CAZVBV010000025.1, read on the forward strand.
AATGGAGATAGTTTCGGTCCTATGGCTGAATATATTGACGCTGAAGATTGCCAAGGGGTCTAATACTTCTTGCCTTTTCTTTTGAATTTGATACACACAACGTGCTCTTTTTAACGTTGTCGCTTTATTTATAAAAATAAAGAGGAAAGTCCGAGCCGCATGAAAAAACCTAGTATCGCTCACAGCGAATCCGTTTATCTGCAAAGATAGATGAGGGAAAGTGGCACAGAAATTATGTATCCCTTCGGGGCCCTAGTGAAATATTCGAAAAGTGATTTTTCGGTTTCTACCGTCGCAAGACTTTAGAATGCTAAACCCACTGGGCGGAGAAGCGAGTGGCCTAAACTTCTTGAGTGATGTTTTTCTCACGTTTGAGAGAATGTTTAGTCTCGCCGATGACACTGTTTTGTAAAAAACAGGATCAGATAAATGACAGCATTTACAGAACTCGGCTTACCAAAAAGAGCATCCTTAGAATACAAACGTTGCAAACGGTTGGATTTTGGGGTACAAAAAAGTCATGAAAATCCTATTGCTAGGGAAACACGGGATGTTGGGATCAGAATTCCTCAAATTAATGGAGGAACAGAATTTTGATTTCCAAGCACCAACCCATCACGATCTGGATCTTTTGGACTTTAATGCCGTAGATCAGTTCTTGGCACGAGAGTACTTTGACCGCATTATTTACTGTGCGGCGTATACCGATGTAGAGGGCGCCGAAACGGAGCACGGAGGGTGTGAGCGCATGAATGTCGATGCTTTACGAAATTTGCTCACGCATAAACAGTCGGTCATTCACTTTTCAACGGACTATGTTTTTTCGGCTCCCGGTAATATTGCAATTCCGGAAAATTATCCTCGCGAGCCATTGAATTTTTATGGGGAATCAAAAAAGCAGTCTGAAATTGTTTTAGAAACTTCGGGTGTTGATTTTTGGAATATTCGAACGTCCTGGCTTTTTGGAATCGGACGAGAGAATTTTTTGACGAAAATCTGGAGCGCGGCAAAAGAAAATGACGTCCTTGAAATTGTGGGAGATCAAATTGGGAGACCGACGTATGCAAAAGATTTGGCGAAGTATGTATTCAATCATTTCATTCTCAATAAACAAGAGTCTGGACATTATCACCTACAGAACTCTGGAGACCCTGTGAGCTGGGCTGGATTTGCGCAGTATTTTTTGGATAAAAAAAGATGGGATGGGGAAGTAAAAATAATTTCCTCAGACGAACGACAATATAAAGCCGAGCGTCCAAAGAATTCTGTCTTTATGAATACGAAACTTCCCGAAGGGCTCCGCGATTGGAAAGAAGCGGTCGACGAATTTATAGAAAGTGTCTAAACTGGGGAAAAATTTTTTGATTTCACTATGAAACAGTGGCTTAACAACTCGATTATCAAAGTAAAAAACGTTCGTTGGAAATTCTGGGAACGAAAAGAACCGAAACCCACAAAGGCGAAGAAGCGACGACTCCATTTGGGAGAAGTGTTCTTTCTTTTGGTTGCCGTTTACGTTGTTGTCTCCCTTTGGCCATTGCGCGACTTGGCGATAAATGGATTTTTGAGTGGGCGAACATTAATCGTCTTTACGAACGAAGCTGAGGCTCGTCCGTGTGGAGGATTTGTAACCGCGGTTGGGGAGGTTCAACTCTTTCCTCCTGTTGTCCGATTCCGAAACGCATACGAAGTAAATACTGATCTCGGAGAAGCGACGTTCCCAATGAATAGAGTTTCGAAAATGCAAAACTTCTGGGACCTCGGAACTTCGAGTGATCTAGAAATCTGTGCTGAGGACTTCCGAATG
>CAZVBV010000026.1:0-10902 GCA_964625805.1 uncultured Candidatus Peribacteria bacterium
AAAGTAATAATCAGATTCACTTACTGCCCAATCCCCATCTAGCCAAAACAAAAAAACGGTTCATTATGAACTATCAAACATAGCCAATCCACAAAAGGGTTATTCAAATTTGTAGATATGCTGAACACCCCAGAGGGGCATTGGTCACTATTGCACATTAGTGCACGAACTGGCAGGCGCGGTAGGAATCGAACCCACGACATCGGTTTTGGAGACCGAGGTTATACCATTTAACTACGCGCCTTTATCGATTGAGATTGTATGAAGAGAAAGGAAAAAATCAAGTACAAGACTTCATAACGGGATCTCAAGTATTTTTTCGTCTTTGGATGGATTTCCTCTTACTCTGTATTTGCATCCAAGTTCAAGTCCATCTCCGACAATTGTTTCAGGGTCTTTAGAAATCCATTGCGAACAAATCGCATTTTGTCTTTATAGATCATTTGGTTTTTTTCGTTGAGATACCAAGACCGATTAAATTCTATTTGAATCGCAAAAATTTTGCGCCCTTTTAAGGCTCGTTTGAATCGGGGGTTGTTTTGAGGGTTTCCAAAATACCGAATAATATTTCCGCCCTTATACACTTTATTAATTTTCACTTCTTTGGATTCAATCTTGAGATTCTCAGCGAGAACATCAGCAAATTCCTTCATGAAATATTCTGGAGCCGTTCCAAATACTCCTTCATCCACTTCCAGATCAGGGGCATTGGAAATAACAATTTTTGGAATTTTTTCTTTTCGTGCCACGTCATCTTTCGCACGTTGTCCGAGTATCAAATTCCCCACGTCATGCACATCCACAAAGACAATCGGTACATTTGAACCTTCGGTTTTGCGTGCAATGTCTTCGAGTTTTTTTTGAATCGTTTGGTAGTAGGGACGATAGGAGTAATTCAATAGTTTTCGACGCCAAATGAAACGTAAGAATGATTTCGTCAGTCTTTTTTCAAATTTTGATCGAAAGATTTTATTTCCCCCAAAATCCTCAAATCGAATCAGATCATCTTGTCGAAGATCTCGATTGGGGTCTCCTACAATTCGTCCGTACTTGGGGATTGCTTTTTGATACTCTGGAACTTGCTCAAGCAGCGTCTTGGTTCCGTAATCAGAAAAATTTAAAAGTAGTCGTGGTGAAGTCTGGTAGTACACGGTGAGATGCCGAAAAAGTCGAATTGGGAATCGAGCACTTCCATGAGAAGCACTTACCAAAACATTGTCTGGCAATTGAATTGGTCGTTTGAAAAACTTTGAAAACACAAAAGATAAACTCGGAATTCGAAGGAATTGAGCCACTCGCGTGAGGAATTTAAATTTTGGTTTCTTAATTACCATTTTTATATTATACACTTTTTCTGTATCCTGGTCAACGTTTCGGCGTTTTCAAAAGAGACGCTGTTTTACAAAAATTTCCACAAAAAATCTATACGAATTCTTTATTGTAATTTTTTTTAGTATGACAGAAAGTGTCTTTAATCACCCCATACAATCAAGAAACCCATCTATGGATACTTGATTTTTTACTTTATATATGGTATAATGAGGAGATGGGATTATTTCGAAAACTTGTTAGGGGAGCGTGCTTAGGACTTTTCATTTTGAGTTCGATAGCTTTTGGAGCATCGAATACAAATGGTCTCCGTTCAAAAAATATTGAAACGGGATTTCTTTCGTATCAACACTTGGATACGGTTCAGCCCTACACGGTGGTATCGCTTCCACCAAAGGTGGTCGACATTGTTGATTGGGAGACGCTCAACGCAATTCCAAATGGATCCATTCAGACGTGTTCGCCGATAAATAAATATTCCGAATCGTGGGATTTTGTACAAACGCACAAACGTTCGGAAACGGAAATAATTCTTGTGTCTCGGGAAAATGAATCCTATCCATGTCAGTATGTCGCAATGCATTTGTGGAAAAACCAATTTAACATGGCGTCGTTAGAGGATATTCCGCTCGCGATTTCACAGAAGTTTTTTAGCAAATATCCGGTTTTTGTTCGGGAGATAAAGTTTTACCGGACATGGTTTCACAAAGCAGCAACGGTCGACTACATCAAGCATGAAGAAATGCACATTATTCAGGCGCTTCATAATCCTCACCTCGAGCGATACATGTGGAACGAAGACAAATCTTCGCTGACGGAGTTCGGGGAATTCATCGAAGGATGCACAGAGTTTCACTTCAAAACTGATGGGCCGGAATATGAAAATTACGTTTCAGAATATGAGCGATTGCTCACCAGTGCGTTAAAAAATGGTACCAAAATAGAAATCGATCGAGCGTGCGGAGGGGACTACGATGCGTTTGTTCGCTTGGGGGCTGGATTCTGAAAAGAAAAAAATATTCCCCCAGTATCGTCATTCCGGCTTGGCGGGAATCGCTTCAGTTGTCCTCGTTTTTGAGAGTGGAAATGACAGAAGTCTCGCGCTAACGCTTAAAAACATGAGAACGACTCATCTGATTCTGGCCAAGCCAGAATGACGGAAAAAAGAACGCTAAGAGGACGAAGGACTCTTTGAATTCTTAACCTTCTTTGAAGAAAGGATCTTTTTTACACGACCTACTTTTCCTGACCTGAGTCGCACCTTTATTCCATGAGGGTGTTTTGATTCGCTCGTCAGCAATGATTCCACGAGTCCTTTTGTGAGATGACCACTCTTTTGGTCTTCTTTTAATATGATTTGGACCATGGATCCAAGGGGAACGTTGTCTCGAATGCGGCCATCTTTGCTACTCATGATTATTTTCTATTTCTTTAGAACGAAATCAGCTTTGTTTATTTTCAACGTTTCATTTCCATTAGAGAGAAGGACGACGTCCATCTTGTAATTCGCATCGTATTTAACATCGAATGTCTGATTACGACCAAGGAAACTGTGTTTTACCTTGTTCCCAATAGAAATATTACTTTCCCCTATGGTTACCTTTTTTTGGAATGGATCGATATCAAATATTTCTGGTTCAGAGGATTCTTTCACATCGTCACTCAAGAAAACACGGAATTTTAATGTTAAATCACCTTCATATTCAACATCAATATCAGACCAAATGCCGATTTCATCGCCCGCCTTAAGAGGCAGGATAATTGTGTCAGCGACAATATTATCTGGAGTTGTAAGCTCCGTTAAAGAAGCTCTTCCGATTTCTTCACTAGAGAGAGCACATCCTAACAATAAAAATAATGAGCAGGTTGTTGCCAGTAATCTTTTAAGATAATTCATGTTCAGATAGTACTCCTACCGCCCAAATACTTCAATGCGTTCATCCATGATTATATCAGATTTTCGAAATGGGCGTCGGAGAACTATTCCCTCCAACGATGTGCATCGACTGAGCGCCACGTAGGTTTGCCCATGAGCGAAGCTTCCGCTTCCCAGATCAATGATCACTTTTTCAAAGGTCTTCCCTTGGCTTTTGTGGATGGTAATCGCCCACGCGAGCTTCAATGGAATCTGAGTAAAGGACCCGATTTGTTCTCGTTTAAAATTCCCACTCGCAAAGACATAGCGCGAGATTTCCCATTTATGAGGACGGACTTCAACCCGCTTGCCGTCTTCCTTTTCGACGATGAGAAAGGTTTCCATTTTGTCGGTCTCCTCGTTGTAATCTTCGCAAATATTCACCACGCGTCCGATGGTTCCATTCACCCATTTCCGCTCCGGATCGTTGTAAATAAACATCACCTGTGCACCAACTTTGACGGTGACTTCTTCATCGTTTGGTCTGAGATTCTTCGCAATCTTCCCAGAATTCGCGGCAACAAAGGTCGTCATACTTCCTTTTAATTTCGCCAACTCCACCGCATTAATCGTGGCGGCATCGGCATTGGTCGTCATCAGGTGAATGAATTTATCATCCTTGTCGGGGATGAAATCAGCATCGTGCCTTTCATTCAGTTTCTCGAGATGGTCGTCCGTCATGCAGTTATTCCGCACCCCGTTGAGTACCTCGATAAAGTTATCATCGGTTTGTCGGTATATTTTTGTGAGTTGAATATGTTCGAGATGAAAGCTGTCGGACAACAAATCGTTTGCCCCTTGGAAAACTTTCGCATCAAAAAAATACGGTGATTCGTACTCGGACAAAAACTTCTCCTTGTCTCTCCATGTCATCACCGGAGGGAGTTGGTACAGGTCCCCAAAAAAGACCATCTGCACGCCTCCGAAGGGGTTATTGTCGTCTCTGGCTTTCCTCAAAAAGACATCAATCGCATCGAGAAGATCGGCTCGTACCATCGAAATTTCATCAATCAAAATCGTTTTCAAACTCTTGAATCGCTTGGCTTTTTTCTCATCGATACGTTTTTCTCGGGCTTCGTCGAGTTCGAATCCTGGTTTCAATCCAAAGAACGAATGGATTGTATCGCCATTTACATTGACCGCCGCGACTCCCGTGGGAGCGAGGACAACCATTTTTCGTTTGGAATTGAGTCGCAGGTGTTCGAGCAATGTTGATTTTCCCGTTCCTGCTTTTCCCGTAATGAAAACATTTTTTCCCGTGTCCTGGACAAGGTTAAGCGCTCTGCACGCTTCGGGAGAAAATATGAGCTCTTTCATGGATACGTATCCTAGGATACGTATCCTAAATATCCAAAGAAGAATATTGGTATTTATTTGAAGAAAAATAAATAAGTTCTAAAGTTTATTCGCAATGAATGCTTTAAAGAAAACGTGGAAATCTTTGAAAATGACAATTCCTATTTTATTAGGAATATTATTGCTCATATCGCTTCTTCAAACAGGGGTTGATATGGACAAATTGGCTACTGTTTTTCAAGGGAATTTATTGTTTGATGCTTTTATTGGGGCGTCTCTTGGATCGGTATTTGCAGGGAATTCAGTAACGAGTTATATACTGGGAGGTGAATTTTTTGATGCGGGTATAAGTATCATGGCGGTAAGTGCTTTTATTGTTGCGTGGGTGACAGTAGGCGTTGTACAGCTTCCTGCAGAGATACTTTTATTAGGGAGGAAGTTTGCTCTTTTGCGTAATTTTATCAGTTTTTTGAGTGCAATAATGATTGGAATTTGTACCTATTTTATTCTTCTAATATGGTAAATTTCTTAAAAAATATTTCGAATGTGTGGAAATTCTTTTGGGTTATTTGTGGAATTTATTTAGGGGTTTCTATTTTTCATCCTGTGTTTATACAGGAAAGTTTTGAACAATTTCTTTTTCTTCTCCACCAAATTTCTTTGAGTTTTGTGTTTGTGATTATTTTTATGTATACGTTTAATGTTTTGATAAGTGACAAATTGATTAAAAAATATCTTCATGGAAACGTGGGATGGAAACAGTATTTATTAGTAGCACTCGTGGGAGTGCTTTCAACAGGTCCTATTTATCTTTGGTTTGCCTATCTTTCTCGGATGAAGGAACAAGGATTAAACGAAGGTCTTATTTCGCTTTTTTTGTACAACCGAGCGATTAAACTCCCCTTCATTCCGCTTATGATTGAGTATTTTTCTGTAAAAATAACAGTTGTTATTGTTGTTCTTGTTTTTCTGTTTTCTTTTTTAAATGCACTTTTAATTCGTTGTTTTTTTAAAAAACCCCTTTCATGAAAATTGCTATTGCGTCTACGACGAAAACAAAAGAGGGCGAGATTTCTCCTCAGGGAGGGAGGGCTCCTTATTATCTTTTCTTTGATGAAAAATTTGAGCTTGAAGCGGCTTTGAAAAATCCATTTGCTTCTGGAGGTGGAGGAGCGGGACAGGCTATTGTGAAAATATTAGAAGATAGGGGTGTTTCCAAGGTGGTTGTTGGAAAAGTTGGAGATAATATGAAAACAGCACTTGAAGAAACAAATATAGAATTCTATGAAAGAGAAGGATCGATTCTTTCTTTTTTGGAAGAAATAAAGGATGAAAAATAAAACATTGCTTGAGAAAAAAAGTGATTGATTTCCTAAAAAGTTTGAATACACTTTTGACCTTTGAAATAGAAATTTTACGAAATGGAAAAAACAGCACTATTCGCTTTGGGGATTACTTTTTTGGCAGGGATCTCAACTTGTTTTGGAGCATTTTTGACGTTTTTTACTAGTCATACAAATAAACGACTTATCTCTTTAGCCCTTGGGTTTTCTGCAGGGGTTATGGTGTTTATTTCTTTTACGGAAATTTTTCCGGAAGCACGGGAATTGATTTCTTCCGCATACGGAGGATCAAAAGGATATATGCTTACCCTTATTGCATTTCTTGGAGGGGCATTGCTCATGGCATTTATTGGAAAATTATTTCCCTCAAAAGAGAGTCCACACGGGGTTCAATATATAGAAGATCGAGAAAATAAAGAGAAAGCACATGATTATAAAAGGCTTCATAGAATAGGTCTCTTTACTGCAGTTGCATTAACGATTCATAACTTTCCAGAAGGATTGGTCACTTTTATAACAAATATGGAAGGAGCGAGTTTTGGAATTCCTATTGCGATTGCCATAGCGATTCATAATATCCCAGAAGGAATTGCGATTTCATTGCCTATTTATTTTGCGACCAAGAGTCGAGTAAAAAGTTTTTTGTATACGTTTATAGCTGGTATTGCAGAACCTATTGGAGCGCTTATTGGGTATTTCTTTTTGCGACAATATACAAGTAATTTAATGATTGGAGTATTGCTGGCGAGCGTAGCGGGAATTATGGTATTTATTTCTTTTGATGAACTTTTTCCAACGGCTCGAGAATATGGAAAACACGGGGAAGTTCTTTCAGGGCTTGTTGCTGGAATGATGGTCATGGGCGGGAGTATCGCTCTTTGTGCCTAGGTTTCTTTTAGAAAATATATCGATCTTGTCATCATCGACCTTTTTTGTTATTCCCGAACAGGTCAGGAATGATAGGGGAAGGCATTGACAATAGGGCTTATTTAGTTATTTATAGAGAAATGAAATCATCAAAAGGAACTCAAATATTACAACAAATAGGCCTCGTGATTGGGACAAAGGAAGCTTCAATCTTTGAACGAGAATGTATCAAGGTCGGACTCGATTATAATGAAGCTTCGGTGTTTGATTTGCTCAAAGCAAAACACGGCATTACCACGAGAGAGGAAGCAGAAGCTATTTTGGGAGCCGACTGGGCGTATGAACTTTTGAAAATAAAAATCCCACAATTGGTGGTTGAAGAAAAACACAGAAGGAGAAAGGAAGTCGAATAGTTGGCTCCGGAGCCGGAATTCCCTATTTCGTTCGTTTTCGATCTAACTCTGAGAGGTGTTTTTTTCGCAGACGAATACTCGTAGGCGTGACTTCCACGTACTCGTCGTCTTTGATATATTCCAAAGATTTCTCAAGCGTCACCACAACTGGTGGCACGAGGTTAATCGCGTCGTCAGCACCTGATGAACGCACGTTGGTGAGTTGTTTTGCTTTGATAGGATTCACAGTGAGATCGGTTCCTTGGTTGTGTTCTCCGATGATCATTCCCGCATAAACCTCAAGCGCAGCTCCGATAAAGATCGGTCCACGGTCTTGGAGTTTCCACAAAGAATATCCTGTTGTCGTTCCCGTTTCTCCAGAGATAAGCGATCCAACTTTTCGTTTCTCAATCTCTCCCATGTGTGGCTCCATCCGTGAGAATGAACTAAACATTGTTCCTTCTCCTTTGGTCAAAATAATGAAGTTCGAACGAATTCCAAGCAAACCTCGCATCGGAATATCAAACTCCAACTGCGTGATTGTGTTCTCGGTTTTCATGTTCGTCATCTGTCCTTTTCGCAAAGACATCATCTCGATAATTTTTCCACTGATTTCCTCGGGGACGTTAATCACCACGTTCTCAATCGGTTCGCATTTTTGTCCGTCGATCTCCTGAAACACTACCTCAGGCTGAGATACTTGAAGTTCAAATCCTTCCCGTCGCATTGTCTCGATAAGCACCGCAAGGTGCATTTCTCCTCGTCCCAAGACTTTCATAGAATCTCCACCTCCACTTTCAAAATCAATATGCAGTCCCACGTTTGTTTCCAATTCCTTTTCCAAACGATCACGAATCTGACGACTCGTTACGTATTTTCCTTCGCGTCCCGCAAACGGTGAGTCGTTCACCATGAAGTACATCGCAAGCGATGGGGGATCAACGTCAATCGCTGGCAGTGGTGTTGCGTCGGGGTTATTGCTTATCGTTTCTCCTACAAACACATCTCCCAGTCCCGCTATCGCTACGATATCTCCGGCACTGACCATGTCGACCGGCACTCGTTGCATTCCTTTGAACGTAAACAGTTTCGATATCTTCCCCGTACGTCTCGCTCCAGTCGGAGTAAGAATGGTTACGGTTTGGTTATTTTTCAAAGTTCCTTCGTGCACTCGTCCCACTGCAATTCGTCCCAAGAAATTATCATACGACAATGTCGCTGGTTGCATACGGAAGTCCGCTTCTGTGTTCTGCGCTGCTTCTGGTACGTGTTCGATAATGAAGTCGAGCAAAGGCGTAATATCTTTTCGTTCATCTTCCACTTCCTTCATCGCCACTCCGTCTCGTGCCACAGAATACATGTATGGGAAGTCCAACTGTTCGTCCGTTGCTCCCAATTTTACAAACAGGTCAAAGACCTCATCGATCACCCATTTTGGACGCGCTGATTCTTTATCGATTTTATTCACGACCACCAGCACTTTCTTTCCTTGTTCCAAAGATTTCTTCAGCACAAACTTCGTTTGTGGCATCGGTCCCTCATACGCGTCCACAACCAAAATAGTCGCTTCCACCGTCTTGAGCACCCGCTCCACCTCACTCCCGAAATCTGCATGCCCTGGAGTATCTACAATATTAATTTTCGTATCGTTGTAGGTAATTGCCGCGTTCTTCGCGTAGATCGTAATCCCGCGTTCCTTCTCTTGGTCGTCGCTGTCCATCACACACGTTGCTACTTCCTCGTGGTCGTTGAAGACTCCTCCAGCCTTAAGAAGACCGTCAACCAAGGTTGTTTTTCCGTGGTCCACATGAGCGATGATCGCGATATTTCTGATTTCCATAAATGACTCTTAAATTAATCCCTCAGGTTATAGGTATTAAGCGGGATTAGTCAAGATTTAAGGGGCAGAGAATTCTAATACCTTTTCTTCAGAGCCCGTCCCTTATCAGAATTAGATTTTCCTTTTCCCTTCCGTCCTTTATTCCTAGCTTTGGAACGATCAGTGCGAGAACCAACCTTCCCTTGTTTCATCTTTGAAACTCGTTCAACACGAACAGGTGGTCGTCGTTTCTTTTTCATTTCATGAAACGCATCAAGAATTGTCTCGGCCTCCGGAAAGGGGACAGAAACAAACGTGTAGTCATTCATGATGTCGATGTCACCGACAAGTTTGCCTGAGACTCCGAAGTCCTTCTCAATCATCTGGAGAATAGAAGGAACACTGGCTCCGTCTTGTCGTCCTGTGGTGAGGAAGAGTCGGGTAATTCCCATAGTTCCACCAGATTGTTCTCGTCGTTGTCGTCGTTCTCGATCATGATTGTGATCGCCTCCTCGTTCAACACTTCGATCTCGTCCTCGTCCACCTCGTTCTCGACCACCACGGTCAGGTTTTTGGTCGCTCCGGAGCGTAGCAATATGCTTGTATGCGCCTTCATCAAGGGTGTCAGAGAAACTGTATTGAAGAAGAGCCGCGATGACTTCTTGCGGTTTTTTGTCTCCAAACATTTCGCCGGCGAGCAGTTGGTATTTCTCAAAATCTTTAGACGGTTCGAACAATGGTTCGAGGTCCTTCACAATTCTTCGTTTCTTTATATCCACCATCGCTGTTGCATCTGGCACGTTTTGCTTTTGGATTTCTGCTTTTGCGTGATGCTCAAACATTCTGAGCTTTCGGTATTCCGATGGCGTGATAAGCGTGATGGCTTTCCCATCTTTCCCCGCTCGTCCTGTCCGTCCGATACGATGCACGTAGGATTCTGAGTTTTGCGGAAGTGCGTAATTAATCACGTGCGTGAGATTATTCACATCAATTCCCCGAGCGGCCACATCAGTGGCGACTAATATCTCAGTCTTTCGTTTCCGGAAATCATTCATAATCTGTTCTCTTCGGTCTTGCGAGATATCTCCGTGGAATGCTTCAGATCGGTATCCTCGTTGAGAGAGATGTTGATTGACTTCATCACAGGAGATCTTGGTCCGGCAAAAAACAATTCCATAAAATTCTTCTTCCATATCGATAATCCGGCACAGCGTGTCGAACTTGTTGGCTTGCGTTACTTCGAAATAAATCTGATCCACCGCGTTGTTCGCGATACGGTCGTGTTCCGTCTTGATACTCACAGGCGATTTCATGTACTTCTTCGCAAGGTTGGCGATCCGTGATGGCATAGTCGCTGAGAACAGCAATGTTTGTCGTTCAGGATTTGTAAATTCCAAAATCGCTTCGATCTCTTCCACAAATCCCATGTTGAGCATTTCGTCCGCTTCATCGAGCACGCAGTATTGGATCTGGTCGAGTTTCAAGGTTCCTTTTTTCAAATGGTCGAGCACTCGTCCGGGTGTTCCCACGACGATATCGACTCCTGCATTCAAGTGCTTTCTTTGAAGTCCCCATGATTGCCCTCCGTAAATTGGGGCGATTGAGAAGTTGTTTTTTCCTTTGAGGGACGACAGTTCATCGGCCACCTGCACGGCGAGTTCTCGCGTTGGGGTGATCACGATCGCTTGTGGAGATTTGTGTTTTCCGGCTTTCAATTTATCGGTAAAGACAAGTCCGAAGGCGGCTGTTGTTCCGGTTCCTGTCTGCGCTTGGGCAATCACATCGCTGTCATTTTTCAAAAGTAATGGGATTACTTTAGCTTGGATTTCAGTCGGTTCTTCGAACCCTTTTTTTGAAATGGCTTCAAGCGAGAGGTCAGAGAGACCGAGTTTGGCGAAAGATTCTGTCATAGTTTCTGTTTCAAGGTCGCCACAGTAGTCG
>CAZVBV010000027.1:0-10742 GCA_964625805.1 uncultured Candidatus Peribacteria bacterium
TGTACCGATGGTCAACGCTTCGTCCAATTCTCCGAGGAGGATTTGTAGGAGCCTGGCTTGAATTCATGCTCGCAATATTGCTCTACGATTCAATCACTGAAATGGCACTCTATATGAGCTGGGGATCCTTTATTGAAGGGAATATTCTCTTGCTTGCTGCCCTTGAAGGATTTTTCTGGGGAGCGATTATCGATTACACCGCTACAAAAATTGGTGGTGAAGGGAAAAAAATCTTGTAACAAACCTTCTTTATCTTCGTTCTACGAGTTGGTATAAAAACCAATAACGTATGGGATTTGAGGATTTAGAAAAAATTATTAGACAACTCTTCCGGAATGCTCGCGTTCCGCAGGGAATTGAACAAAAAGAGCGCATTCGCATGAGTGCTCTCGAGGCGTTTTCACAGCAACACGAAGGTTCTGTTGTTCCCATGTGGCATCGCTTCTTTTCTCCAAAAATCTCAACCATCGCCTTTGCCGCCGTCACTTTCTTGGTGCTTTTTAATATTGCCCCCGGGAACTTTCTTTCTGCGGGAGAGATTCATCCGAAATTTGGTCCGGTAGAAGTCCTGCGAGGAAATGACATCATTCTTATTGACCAAGCTTTCTCTTTGAAGAAAGGCGATGTTGTTCGAGTAGGAAACAATTCTGAAGCAGAAATCATTTTCCCAAATAGTTTCACTTCAACGATAAAATCAAGTACGCAGTTGAAAATTGTAAAAAACGATTCCCTCTTTCTTGAGAAGGGAACGATTGAAGGAATGAGTGCAAGCGATGGAAAGATCACCACACAACGAGGACTTATCTCAAGTCCGTCCGAATCAATGTTCCGGGTGTTGGTTTCTGAAAGTGGAGAAACGCATGTCATTAATTTATCTGAAGACAATTCTCTGACAATCTTTGATTGGAAAGATGGAGAAATGAAACTCCTCGCTGGAGAAGAGCTTCGAATGCGAACTGATACCGCCCTTGTCGATCACGATATTCCTGATGACCTAAAGCTCTCGCTTTCTCAAATTCAATCTATTCAAGCGAAATTGATTATCACAAGAACAAAGGTTCTCACCGGAGTTGAACAAGCACTCGAGGGCGAACGAAAAGATGCTGATGAAGATTTCGCATCTGCAAAAAAGAGTTTTCGATCTATTGTTCAAGTGTTGGAAGCTTCACGAAACCTACGGATCGTAAAACGAAAGTATGTTGATGCCATTCCTCTGACAGAAGTTGTTCAACGAGTAGCCGAGAAAACAAATGACCTCGCCCTTCTTCAAGAAGCACGAGCTGTTGAAGTCCTTCTTGAGTTGGTAGAAAAGAACCGATCAAATCTTATGTTTAGAGCCGAGAGCACTGGTGTCCAGTCATTTGATCGATTCGTTCTTCTTGATAAACTCTTTTCTCTTGGAACCGACAAGGAACCGTACTTCGGGGAAATATTGAAACAAAAATACGTAGTTTCATTCCTTCAAAGAATTCAAAACAATGAGATTCGTATTGATCAACTTCTTCTTCTTAATGAAGAAATGAGAAAACTGCCACACGACCAAGTAGCTCGAAACTTCCTCGAACGAGTAGCCCTTCTTTTCTCTCCTGATCTGCAAACAATGCTTGAGGAAAAGATTGAAAGCACGTTTTAAATCATTCCCGCGAAAGCTTCTGCAAGTGTGATACCTTTTTTATCGAAAAATATTTTCCCATCATCTAGTCTAATAATCCGTGGTTTCAGGGCTTCTACCAATATTGGATCATGGGTTGCGAAAAGTGTCGTGATGTTTCTTTCTTTATGAAGAACGTGGAAGAGGGCGGCAATGTCTTTTGAGTTTTGTGGATCGAGGTTTCCTGTCGCCTCGTCAGCGATGAGAATTTTTGGATTGTGGATGAGTGCACGAGCAACCGCCGTTCGTTGTTTCTCACCCCCTGACAACGTGTCTGGGAACTGATCTCTTTTCTCCCAGAGGTCGACGAGTTTCAGGAGTTCTGGGACCTTACGGGCAATTTTTTCTTCTTCCCCGCAAACTTCCAAAGCGAAGGCTACGTTTTCAAACACTGTTTTTTGAGGCAAAAGTTGAAAGTCTTGAAATACGACTCCTATCTGTCGACGATATTTTTGAAGATTGGAATAGGAGAGTTTTTCTAAAGCAAAATCATCAAGCTGAATTGATCCAAGCGTTGGTTTCAGTTCCCCCAGCAAAAGTCTGAATATCGAGGTTTTCCCTGTTCCCGACGCCCCAAGAATCGCCACCATCTCTCCCGGTGCAACCGTGAAGTTTATGTTTTTTAAAACTTCTTTTTTCTGGAGCGAAAGGGAAACATTTTGGAATTCCAACATCAAAGTTATTATTAAGGTTCAAATAGATTTTTACAATAGTTCTTTAGACACACGCGTCCTATCAATTTTCAATTTCCGATCCCCCCTTCGGTCTTGAACCCCCCTCGAGGTCGAAGACGGGGTAGAAATACGATTTTAAATTTTGCTTGGTCATTCCAGCTTGACTGGAATCAGTTAAAAACTTGGAACATGCTTGGAAGCGCTTAGCGGCGAACTTATGTTAGTTATTCGCTTTGCTCTTTGTGCATATAAAATAACGCATCCGATTCTGGGCAAGCCAGAATGACTTAAAAAAATTACTATTCATTTGCAATACTCTTGCATTTTCCTTTGCTTTTGCTAGGTTCGATTCCGATGGATTTTTTAACCCAATCCGAATTAGCATTCGTACAAAAAAGATGGCGGCTTACCGCTGGTGTTCGTAATGTACTGCTTATTCTTTCTAGCGCGATGACACCATTGTCCGTGCAAGACATTGGAAAAAAATTAAAAGCACAAGATCACCCTGTTGATGCGACAACTGTTTATCGTATTTTGGAGCGACTCAAAGAATGCCGTCTTATTCATACGTTACGAGAAGGACGCTTTGTAAAATGCTCTGATATGAGTAATGCGAAGGCTCATCATTTTCTCCGTTGTAAAAAATGTAGTGGCGTTGAGGAGATCTTTCTTGATTACAAAAAATCCATTGCCTCACAACTGGCTTCTGAAAAAAACTTTTTGTTAACGGACGTAGACCTCGAGTTTTGGGGGGTTTGCCAAGGTTGTACAAAAAAATAGTTCAACCACGATATTGACTTTTATGAAGTCTTTTGTAGAATACCTTTAGAGAATTTACCTTTTTCTCAAGACACGACTTAGACTATGAAAAACTTACCTTTCTTTCTCCTCAGCCCTTTGCATGCAGGAGGATAATTCAAAGTAGCGTACTTGAGAGAGAGGGTTTTATTTACACCCTTTTCTCCATGGAAATGATTATTGCCGGAATCGGCGGTTTATTGCTCGGAGGCGGGATCAGCTTCGCTGTTTTTCGTCCCAAAACCAAGCAAATAGAATCGCATGCTCGACAAGAAGCCGAGCGACTACGAAAACAGACTGGGCAAGAAAGTGATCAAACACTTTCTGATGCTCGTGCGCATGCCCAAAAATTGCGCCAACAAGCTCAAGACGAAGAGACGAAATCGCGTCAACGAATCGACAACCTTCAAGCGCAAGCTGATGAACGTGTCGCCAAGCGTGAACAATCTCTTGAGCAAAAAGTAGAACGAACTGAGGAAGCGAAAGAAAAGTATGAACACGCTATCGATCAGTACGCGAAACAAAAAGAAGAGTTTCAACAAGGACTCGACAAGCAAAACGAGGAACTCGAACGAGTTGCGAAGTTATCCAAAGAAGAAGCAAAGAAAGAACTCTTCGATCGGATGGAAAAAGAAGTCGATGAAGAACTCGCTGAAACACTTCACAAGAAAGTGGAACTCATGCGACAAAATGCGGACGAAGAAGCCGCGAATGTTATCGTGCAATCGGTTCAGCGTTTCGCTTCAACGACGACAAACGAGAACACGACAACTGTTGTGAAAATTGAGAGTGAAGACATCAAAGGAAAAATTATCGGTCGGGAGGGACGAAATATTAATGCCTTTGAAATGATGACCGGAGTGGATGTCATTATTGATGATGCTCCAGGAACGGTAACGATTTCAAGTTTCGATATGTTCCGTCGATATGTTGCAAAAATTGCTTTGGAGAATTTGATTAAGGATGGACGAATTCACCCATCAAAAATCGAAGAGTCTGTGAAGCAAGCACAAGACAGTGCTGACAAGCTCATATTGGAAATCGGGCAAAAGGCCTGCCAAGATTTGGGAATCGCAAACTTGTATCCAGAACCAATTTTGAAATTGATCGGACGACTCCGATTCCGAACGTCATATGGACAAAATGTATTAAGCCATTCTATTGAAGTGGCATTCATTTCTGAAGCCATTGCGACGCAACTCGGAGGAAGTGTTGATCCAGAAATTTGTAAAAAAGCAGGACTCCTTCACGACATTGGAAAGGCAGTGTCACACGAAGTGGAAGGGGGACATGCTATTATCGGGACTGAGATTCTTCAGAAATTTGGTGTTGATAAACGTGTTATCACGGCCATGAAATCTCACCACGAAGACTTCCCCTATGAATCCATTGAAGCTCGAATCTTGCAAGCGGCGGATGCGATTAGTGCATCTCGACCAGGAGCTCGACGAGAGACATTAGAGAAATACATCAAACGTCTGAAAGAACTTGAATCAATTGCCGGAAGCTTCTCAGGAGTTGAGAAGGTGTACGCAATCCAAGCGGGACGTGAGGTGCGTGTATTTGTAAACGCAAAAGAAATCGACGACAAAAAGGCTGAGAAACTTGCCTACGAAGTCGCTCGAAAAATTGAAAAAGACTGCGATTACCCAGGAGAAGTAAAAGTTGCTGTCCTTCGGGAGAATCGATTTGAAGGAATTGCGAAGTAATTTATTAATAGGATACGTATCCCTTAAGGATACGTATCCTATTTTTTAATTTAAACTTTTTTAAATCGCATTCTCCACACATCGGATCCCTCTTTTATCTTTGCCTGCTCCCAGTCAGTTTGAGTGTCATAGGGCGACGCTGAAAACTTCTCAATGGAGGAATAGGGCGACGCTTCCACCACTTCCAGTGTTTCGTTGAAGAGAAACTCTTGATCGGTTTGAAAGATAAATCCCGTTCGCTCATCGAGCCACTGGGAACAATCTTCCAGGAACTTTGTACTCACGAATCGTCGCTTCTTGTGTTTTTCTTTGAACCACGGATCGGGGAAGTTTACGAAAATTTCTTCTACCACTGCGCCTTGATTCTGGCATGGTTCAACAATAGCTCGGAAGTTCCGGCCCGCATCTCCATCAAACACAACCACGTTTTTATGATCAGCAAACTTTATTCTCAATTTCTCTGCTAATGGAACTCTAATCTCAAAGACAATGAAGTTCTTCTCTGGAAACTTGGCAATGAGCGCTTCACTAAATTCCCCCTTACACGCCCCAACATCGATAATGATGGGGTGATCGTTTCCAAAGCCCTCAAAGGAAAATTCCTTCGTGATAGCGAGTGGGTTTACGTGCGGTCGGATTCGTTTTGGCATTGGTAGGAGTGTGGTGAATTTGAAAAAATTTTCAACCCCGAAGAAGTGCTTTTATTTGCGTTCCTATGGTATTTAGCAACCGAGAACATTGATATTTAAATGTTATTCCTCGAAGAATATCTGCTAAAAGTGCGTGTTCTTCCATTACAATCCCTCGTTCTTTCAGTGTGTTTTTTTCTTCTTGCATCTTTTCTACTACGAGTATTGCGAATCCTTTTTCTTGTTCATCGAAATGAAAAAAATCCATATTCTTTCTCTCTTCTTGTTGTGTCTCAAGAAGAAGCACAATTTTCTTTTTCACAACATTCAAGTCTACCCCCTTAGGAAGCGTGAGATTAATCTTATTTTCTTGTTCTTTCTTTTTTGACTCCATGATTCTCTCAATACTTTATATCATAATACTTGTCAATCTTTTGGCAAAAAATGGAACCTCGTTTTTTCCATTGACGACATTTGTGTCTGGCAGTACGATGGAATCGAAATGACAAAGACTTCATCTCGGCGTCGACCTATCGGAAAAGGACGAAAAGAAGTTTAAAAAAAACCGAAAGTTTTGTATTCTCCTGTAGCGAAACTACGGGATTCTTCGTTCATTACTCCTCTCAACTATGACAACTCCACAATTAATACCATTTCTCGAAAAAAACGATCCTCAAATCGCTGATGCCATCCGTGGCGAAGAGCGACGAGAATCAGAAGGGCTCGAACTGATCCCGAGTGAAAACTATGTTTCCAAAAGCGTACTGGAAGCCGATGGGTCAGTCTTTACCAATAAATACTCTGAAGGATACCCTGGGCGTCGATACTACGGCGGACAGGACTACACAGACGTTATCGAACGTCTTGCGATTGAACGAGCGTGTAAATTGTTTAACTGTAAATATGCAAACGTACAACCTCTCTCTGGAGCCCCTGCCAATATCGCGATGTACTTCGCTTTACTGGAGCCAGGAGACACCGTTCTCGGAATGGATCTCAGTCATGGTGGACACCTCACTCATGGGCATCCCGTGACGCATCTGGCGAAGATCTTCAATTTCGTACGATATAAAATGAAAGATCCAGACACTGGAGAAATCGACTACGAAGAGCTCCGTGAAACAGCACTTCGTGAAAAACCAAAAATGATTCTCGCTGGATTTTCTGCATACAGTCGTGAACTCGATTATGCAAAATTTGTAGCCATTGCCAAAGAAGTCGGTGCGGTTACCGTTGCTGACATGGCTCACATCGCAGGACTGATTGCTGGGAAGGCGGTGCGCAATCCGTTTGATGATGGGTTCGATGTAATTACGACAACGACACACAAAACATTGCGAGGTCCTCGGGGAGGAATGATTCTCACGAGAGATAGCGAAGAAATCGCAAAAAAAATAGATAAATCTATTTTCCCAGGACTTCAAGGAGGTCCTCACATGCATCTAATTGCAGGAAAAGCGGTTGCGTTTGGAGAAGCTTTGACGCCAGCATTTCAAGAATACGCACAACAGATTTTGAAGAATGCAAAGGCAATGGAAAAAGTCTTTTTGGACAATAACATTCGACTCCTCGGAGGCGGAACCTCCAATCACCTGCTTCTGGCAGATGTCTTCGGAAGTCTCGGAGTAACGGGAAAAGAAGCGCAAACTGTTCTCGATGAAGTCGGAATGACGCTCAACATGAACGCGATTGCCGATGATCCACGAAAACCAATGGATCCTTCTGGAATTCGTTTTGGAACACCAGCGATTACGACTCGTGGGTTTAAAGAAGCTCATTGTGCTCGTGTTGCAGAACTCATGATTGAGGTGCTCAAAGATAAGGATAATCCGACTTTGAAAAAACGTGTTCGTGAAGAAATCCGAGATCTCTGCCTTCGGTTTCCGATTCCAGACATCATGATCTAAAAGAAGTTCTTACTTCTCATATACATAAATATTCCCTTTTCCGACCTGCACAACCTGTGTGGGTTGTAAGGGCAATATCGGAAATCCATGCGAAACGATTCGGCATCCTGCACGAAGTTCGTTCCATTTCTCTGTGTAGATTCTGCTCATCACTTCGGGAAGGAGATAACAGAAAACCACGTCCGCGTCCGAAAGGTTTACCGTAAAAAAATCTTGAGAGTGAAACTGAATGTTTCTTTTGAGGAGAGTGTTTTTTATACGCGCCCACCAGATAGCTGGTTTCACAAGGTCATACCCTTGGCATTGCACGTCGCCAACGACTTCGAATAAAATCGTTCCTGTTCCACATCCAAGATCATAAACAACCTGTCCTGATTGAATATTAGCCAGTTCTATCATTTTTTGAACGGTCTTTTTTGGAGTGGAAACAAGCGGGGCTCCATAGTGGAGAAATCCCCACAGCATCCATGCACTAAAAACAACTGCCCCGAGAAGAATCATCCCGAAGAGCAGTAATAAAATATTCGTTATCATTGTCCGAAGTTTTGCCAGTACTCAATTCCTGAATCGTTCTCTTGATTGGAAACAAATGGGAATTCTAGGTTCTGCACCTTCTGGTGAGCGTCTTTCAGTTCTGAAATTACTTGCTGACGATCTTCTTCTGATACTTCTAATTGCCTCTGCCCGATCTTTCCTGTGTGATCTGCTGAAGTGAGAAATTCTAGCTCACAGACATCCACCGACCATCCGAGTCCCTTGCTGTTTCGTGCTAAAAGATCGTAGAAAACCAGTTGTCTCCACAAAGATTCCCCCTCCTTAATGGCTCGTGGTTTCCCTGATTTGTAGTCCACGATTTTTACTTTTGTTTTTCCTTCGTCGAGAAAGTCGACACGATCCATTTTTCCGGTAATCCGAATTTCATCAACGGCAGGGCTGTATTTACTGAATGCAAATTCAATGAGGGAATCCTCTTTGAAGGCATCTTTTCGTTTTTCATAATAATTCTCCAGCACTTCTTTTCCATGATCTAACCATTTCTCAAATTCCTTTTTTTCTAAATTCTGTCCGCGAAGTGCTCTCTGGAATTCATCAAGAAGGAGTGCTTGTGTCGGCAATTTTTTCGTTCGTTTAAAGGTTTCTAAAAAGCGCTCAAGTGCCTCGTGGAGTGATACCCCAAGTGCCAATTGTGGCAATGGCCTTCGTGGGAAACGGAGCAATCGTTGGTAGAGAAATTTTCGCGGACAATCGAGATACGTTTGCAAACTTGTTGCCGACCAAACAAAATCTTTTACTCGTGCTTGAAGAATTTCTTTTTCTTGAGCGGTAAAGAGGGGTTGTTCTTTCGTGGATAAAAATACAGGAATCAATTTTTGAACCGACTCTTCTGTCTCATCTCGCGGGAGAAGAGTACACACTGAATCTGGAATTTCGTGCCAAAATTGTGATGGATTTTTTTCTCGTCCAGAGAAATCTGTTGCCGCGTAGGATAAGAAAATTTCTTTTCTCGCTCGTGTTATCGCTACGAAGAAAAGTCTTCGTTCATCTTCATTATCATCGTGTGTTTCTTGAAAAAGTTGTGGCAACGCAATCCCGTTTCTGGCTCTATTATTGCCCCACACTCGATCAAGCAGTCCTGAAAGAAATACAATATCAAACTCTCGCCCCTTCGATCCATGGGCGGTGAGAATGTGCACCGCTCTCTGGTCAGCCGGCAATGAATTTGGTCGAACTGGAATATTTAACTGCGCGTGAAGATCGATTCGTTCCAACAACTTTGGAAGAGTTTCGCACTTTTGTTCCCGCGCCCATTCGATAAATTTTCGAACCATCTGCCAATTTTCGGAAGACGTTTCGTTGTCTTCTTGAGAAAGGAATTCGGCGAGTCCCGATTCGTACAATAATTTTTCAATCAATACTTCCGGACGACAGTGCCAGAATTTCTGACGAGCGTTTACGATGAGATCGAAGATCTTTTTTAACGATTCATCACTCTTCGATTCCTTCTCTAGGAGAGCAATAACAGATAGTTTCTCTTCGCTTCGTTTGAGGAATAGTTGAAGAAGTTTCTCCCCAGAAAGTCCAAAGAATTGTGTGTGGAGAAGCTCCATCATTTTTTCATCATTTCGCGGATCGGCGAAAATTTCGAGCATCAAAATCAAAATCCTGATCCACTGGTCTTCAAATATATTTTGAAAAATCTGAGCAGAAACCGGAATTCCAAACTTCGGCAATTCTCGTGCGATTTCCAAAACTTCTGCATTTTTTCGACACAGTATCGCAATCTCCCCAGGAGGCGTTCCATCTTTGAGTGCTTGTTGAATACGCTCTACGAGAAATCCCATCTCACTGAGTCGCGCGCCAAATACGGCCTTGTGAATCGTGCCCGTGAAATCTTTATTTTTCCCACTCGCGGTTAATTTTTTATTCGCATCGGCCCTGGTTTTATTATTCGCAATAGAAGCGAGGGCTCCGTCGAGAATATTTTGAGCGGATCTGTAATTTTCAGTGAGCGTGATTTGCTCATGAGAAGGAAAGTGTTTTTGGAATTCGAAAACATTCTCCACACTTGCGCCCTGAAACCTGTAAATTGCCTGGTCATCATCTCCAACAGCGAAGATATTAGGATCCTCCTGGAAGTCACTGAGCGCCCATAGGAGCTCGTTTTGCACGGAATTGGTATCTTGGTACTCATCGACCAAAACCCACTGAAATCGCTCCGCTAAATCGAGTCTCAAATTTTTGTTTTCTTTCACCTCTCCAATCACCCACATGAGCTGATCATCGAAATCAAAGAACCCTTTTTCTTTCATCTTCGCCTCATACACATCCCAGAAATCTGCCAACTCTTCCATGCGTCGAATCTTGCGATCAATCTCTTCTCGTTTTTTGGGTTTAAAATCTCCTTCTTTAAATGCACCGAATTTTCGTTTATAAAAATTTCCTGGATCCTCATCGAGCCGTTTCTTCTCCTCTGGAATCAGTTCTCGAAGCCCATTCGCGGAGATGTTTTCTCGTTTGAGCTTTGAAATAGCGCTCAAGATGTCGTGTCGGAAAATAAAGTCATCCCACACGTTCGAGAAAAATTCCCACTTCTTCGACTGTACAGAATCCTGGAAGGCGAGTGCTTTTTGTAGATCATCAGCTATTTCTCGCGTTCCTCGTTTCGTTTCAAAGTATTCTGGATATTCATCCATCACCCACTGACAAAATCCATGAAATGTAGAAATTTTCACCTTGTACGCTTCATTCCCGATGCTTTTCTGAAGCCGATCTCGCATTTCGGTTGCGCCAGCCTCAGTGAATGTGAGGCAGAGAATGTTTTGCGATTGCGCCCCTACATTTTGCTGGAGCAGGTGAGCGATACGCGCGGTTAA
>CAZVBV010000028.1:0-10237 GCA_964625805.1 uncultured Candidatus Peribacteria bacterium
GAATATCGCCGTTCCTTGTTCAAATTACAGATCCAACACAAATACAAGGAGAAGACGGAATAATAGATATTCCGGCGAGTGGAGAAACAGGACTTCATTGGGTTGGAATGACGCAAGATGAATTGCTAAAAGTAGCAGAAAAAGGTTATCAATTTGCGCTCAAACAAGCGAGGGAGCTTAACGAGGGAATAGGAAGTAAGATCATTACCCGAAAAGATGAATTTGGGAGAGAGGTTTTTGTTGGCTATAAAGCTGGACGACTTGGTACAGAAGAATTCAAAGTTCAGCCATCCGTGGCTCAACGAGTAACAGGACTCCTTGGTGCGGAACGAAGGGAGCGAAAAGCAGGGGAAAACTATCTTTCTTCTGCGATAGAAAGGGAAATATGTCTCGACGAAGTGGCTACAACAGCCCAATTTAAAGATGTTTCTCCTCGACACTCCTACGCTTCTGATATTATGAAAATGCACTCATATGGGATAATGGGAGCGAATGATGAAAGTGAATTCCGTGTAAATGACAAAACAACATGGAGCCAGGTATTGCAATTATTATTTGCAGCAAACTGCATCCAGTCTGAAAGTTATGAATCGTTACAAAGTACAAATCTTCCGAGAATAGAAAATTTCCCACTTGGGAATAATCGAGAAAGTAGATTTATTTATACAGCGATAAAGAGGGGAATTATTGATGCAAAAATAAATTACGAAGAGGCTCCAAAGCGACAAGAAGTACTCTTGGCAATGACAGAAGTCTTTCCACTAGAAGTGAACCAGAAAGCAACAAACGTTTCCTACGTAGACGTTGTAAAAACAGACCCACTTGCGCCGATCATTGTTGCAGTGAAGCAAGCAGGGTGGTTTGATAATTTCGTATCAGGACGATTCTTCTATCACAATAAAGCCATTACGCGCGGAGAGTTTTCTACGTGGTTTGTTCAAGCAGTAGAATACAAGAAAGAAATGCTCAAACCAGGGAATGCATTTGAACGATTGCTGAAAAAACTCAGAGGAGAAGATACGTCAGGAAGAGCCCGACTGGGAACTCGTAAAACGTCGAAAGCAACAGATGTAGAAACCATTCTTCGTGCACGGAGATATTATCTAGAAGAAAAGAAGGAACGACTCTATCTGCCAACGAGAAACTCATGGAATCCAGCTGATCCAAATACGGATCGTATTCAGATGCAGATTCATGATCCTAATTCAAATATAAAGCGCCTTGTGAAGCCGGGAACTCTGAGAGAGAGTCGGTAAAGGTTTGTGTAAAAAAATGTCCTGTCATTCCGACTCCCCGATTCCTCGAGGACAGGCTCCACGAAGGAATCCCTTCATTTATTGTGACTGGATATCGAGAGGACTGTTCTTTTTATAATTAAAAAGAACCAAAAACTTTTGGTGACGAGAAAACTCGCTTTCATTGGCATGGCACAAAGTTGCAGAGTCCCGCTGGCGCTCAAACACTTCTCGTCCCCAAACCCCCAAGAGATAGCAATTTCGAAGAAAGGAAAATTATTTCAAAGCTCGTTCTATTCGACGAAGTGTCTCGTCTTTTCCAAGCACTTCAGCAATTTCAAACGGGCCGACAGAAACGGGGCGGTTGGAAAGTGCGATTCGGAAAGGAGATAAAAACTGTCCATTCTTCACTTCAAGTTCAGCAATTTTTTCGGTTGCGACTTCTCTTATTTTTTCACGATTAAATTCATTTTCATTCACTCCCTCGAGCATCGCCTGAATTGCTGGTAACACCTTCTGTACCATAGCCTGATCAATGTTCATTTTCTCGCTGAGCAATAGTTCGGGGTTGATATTAGGATCCGCCGTGAGGTACTCCAATTGTGAGGATATGTCATACATATCTCTGCTTTTTTCACGAGCCACATCTAATACCTTTTCATCACAAGACACTCCTGCGAATTTCTCAAAATGTTTCGCCAATATTTTTAAATCCATTGTTCGAACCCAATGTGTATTAAACCATTTCATTTTATCGAAATTGTATTGTGCAGCGCCAGGGTTTACGTTGCCCAAATCAAACGCGTTCACCAGTTGGTCAAACGTAAAGACTTCTTCTGTAGACTTTGGATTCCAGCCCAAAAGCACGAGTCCATTCACAACCGCTTCAGGAAGAAATCCTTTTTCCTGAAAATCTTTAATCAAAACACAGGTATCAGGATCAACGTTCCGTTTTGAAAGTTTCCGTTTCTGCGCATCGAGCACGAGTGGAATGTGTCCAAACTGTGGCAGAGTTGCTCCAAGCGCTTGATACAAAAGAATTTGTTTGGGTGTATTGGAAATATGATCTTCGCCTCGTAGAACGTGTGTCACGCCCTGTGTCCAATCATCAACAACATTTGCCAACATATAGAGCACGGACCCATCTCCTCTCGCGACAACGAAATCCCCGAGGGTATTTGTATTCACAGAAATGTCGCCTCGAATCAGATCGGTAAATTGAATATCCTGATCTTTCATTGTTCGCAGTCGCCATACAAATTTATCTCCAGATTTCATTTTTTCTTCGAGCACTTCTTTTGTTTCATCACGAAATGGAGACCAAAAAACAAAGTTCGTTTTCTTTGCAGTCGCTTCTTTTCTCTGCGCATCAATCTCATCGGGCGTTACAAAACAAGGGAATACTTTTTCCATTTCCCACAATTTCATAAGCCACTCGGTATGCACCTCTCTGTTTTCTGATTGTCGGAAAAAATGAGAAGACTCTTTTTCAAAGTCCATTCCCAACCAGGCAAGTCCGTCCAAAATTTCTGTTTCAAATTCTTTTTTACTCCGTTCTTTGTCAGTATCTTCCCATCGAAAAATAATCTTTCCGTTGTTGTGCTTCGCAAATAAATAATTGAACAACGCGGTTCTGGCCGTTCCCAAATGAAGACCTCCGGTTGGAGATGGTGGCATACGAACGATAACTTCAGACATAGAGGAAGGATAAAATCGACCCCATTGTAGGAATTCTAGAAAAAGAGGAAAGCAGAAGCCTACTTTCGGATGTTTCCGAAGACACGAGAAGAAGCAGTTGTCTGGAGTGAGATATTTAAAAGTTCCCCCTCTTCCATTCCAAAATCGGATGGTTCTCGAAGTTTTGTTTCCATTGATATGGATACATATGGATGTACTTGTGCTTCGTCGACGGCAAAACTCAAAAACGGATCTCGGTTCGGAGCAGGGATGAAGGAAAGGGTTTCAATTCCTATATTTCCAGGAGAAACAGCAGTCGAATCGTGAGCTTGCATACAAAATTCTTGAGAATGTTCCCCTAAAATATCAACTCCGCTGATTTTACAGAAACCAGAACTCCACACCCCAGTATCACTCCAGAGATCAGCAACTCCATCATTATCGGTGTCAGCTCCGAGTTGTTGTTCAATTTCAACAGTGGAATCAAGCCCCTCTGTAATAGCTATGCGGAGCGTTCGACTACTATTAATGAGATAAAGAGTTGTTAGTGGATTTTCTGCATCCACAGACCACGCTTTCGTGCATCCATCCGCTAGACCACTGAAATCGCCTCCTCCAAGATTTCGATCGAGAACGTCATCAGCATTGGTATCCCAATAAAAAATGGTTTCATATCCGAGTACCAAACGATTGGAAGGATCATTTGTTACAACCATTCCATCAGGAATTTGATCGGTATCAAAGCTTGAGCAATCAGGAGAGAGATCTGGACCAATTTCTATGAAATAACGATCATAATCGATTGTATTGGTTCGAACCAATTGAACAATTCGTTCCATGAGAAACTGTGTTTCAGTGGCAAAACTTTGTGTGACTTGTATTTTCTTTTGAGAAAAGTAGATGCTTCCAATGCTTTGCATAGCAGCGGTGATGACGATGGCAGAGAGCGTCATCGCAATCAATATTTCAATAAGAGAGTAGCCGGAATGTTTAGTACTCATCGCGTTGGTAAAAATCAAAAAGGTGTGTTTCGAGGGTAACGTTTTTGGAAACATTTTTTTCAATCCATCCAACACGGACGGTAACTTCTAATTTTGAGTCCATTTTTCCTTCGTTACACGCGGTCCCACAAGCGGAAACGCTGTTTTTAGTAAGTTCTATTTGCCGATAAAAAGGGGTAACAGGATTTCCCCCATTGTCGCTATCATAGGTAAGTTTCCCGGTAGACCCTTGATAAAGACGGAAGTGTTCCAATCCAGTTGAAGATCCTGGAACATCGAGTTCATTTGCAATCGGAACCTCTATTAAAAAATATCGCTGAAGATTTCTTGAGAAATATGTTTTATAAAATCCGTTGTCTAGAATTGAGGGACTGGGGCCAGTGCACTTAGAAACAGTTTCATCTACACCATCAAGATCAGTTGTCCAAAGATCGAAACAAAGCCATTTGTCTCGTCGATTTCCCGAGTACTTAAGCCAGTTTGTGTCGCGAATATTTCGAACAGATTCCATTCCTTCACGTGCTAAATTAATAGCAACAACTCTGTTTTGTACGTTTATATTTGTTTTTGCGGCACGATTAAGAGAGACAAACGCACTCGCCAAAACCGTTACTAAGAGCACAGTGGCAATAAGAACTTCCACTATTGTTTCTCCGCTATTTTTATAAGAATATTTCATGATGAAGGAGTGCAGTCAGTGTCTTCACTGGAAAGTTCGGGGATCCCCATAATACGGTTAAAACAAATAGTTTTTTGTTCACCAGAATCATGATTAAAGAGAATTTTTACATTATTTCTCTGATTCGTTCCTTCGGGGATAAGTGCCTGAGAGGTATCAGGAAGAAATTCGATTTGGACTTCCATTTTATCGGGAACATCATCAAGTTCAATAAAATGTGATTGATGCCAAAGCGTGTCATAATTTCGGATCAAGACGGTTGCATCACTGTTTTTACAGGACACACTGGAAGACGTAGCATTAAAATGAAATATCCATTTTTCACTTGCTTTGTCATTACACATTTTTTCCGTTAAGGCATTCATGCGTACTTCCAAAATTTGATTAAAGATGGTGTCCACCTCTCCTTGAAATTTCACCTGACTTCTCATTCGTGAAAAACCAGGAATAGACATAGTGACGAGCATCGCGACAATCCCTGTCACAATAAGGAGTTCAATAAGAGAGAATCCTTTCTTTTTTTGCATTGAACTCATTGTAGAAGGAGGGGGCGGAAGTTGCAAGTTACAGGTTTCTCAGTACAATCGCGCGCGAATGGAGATACGAAATTTTTGCATCATTGCGCACATCGATCACGGGAAGTCGACACTTGCCGATAGGTTTCTTGAAACCACGGGAACAATCGATAAACGAGAGATGAAAGAACAGTTGCTTGATACGATGGATTTGGAGCGAGAACGAGGGATTACGATCAAGCTTCAGCCGGTTCGGATGAAGTGGAAACACACACAACTTAATCTTATCGATACTCCAGGTCACGTAGATTTTTCGTATGAAGTTTCACGTTCATTGGCAGCGTGCGAAGGAGCCGTTCTCGTCGTCGATGCCACACAGGGAATAGAGGCACAGACATTGGCCAATGTATTTCTCGCACTTGAACACGGGCTCACTATCATTCCCGTCCTTAATAAAATAGATCTTCCCGCAGCCGAGCCAGAACGTCGAGCAATGGAAATTGAAAAACTGTTGGGATTTCCTGCGGAAGACATCTTGCAGGTTTCCGGGAAAGAAGGGACAGGAGTGCCTGCATTGCTGGATAGAATCATAGAACGCGTTCCGCTTCCAGACAAAAACGAAGTCTTTGGAAATGACGAAAACGTATTCACAGAAGGGGAAACGAAAGCGCTTATTTTTGATTCCACTTTTGACTCCTATCGAGGAGTGGTATCGAGTGTGCGCGTATTTCAAGGAGAAATTAAAAAAGGAGATAAATTAAAATTGCTCAAAACAGGGAAACAGATCGAAGCCATTGAAGTGGGTTTTCTTAATCCTCAATACTCTCCAACACCTTCAATCAAAGAGGGCGAAGTGGGATATGTTGTTACAGGGCTGAAGAATGTTGTCGACGCAAAAGTCGGAGAAACGTTGTGGCAGCCCTCCCCTAACCCCTCCCCGAGGGAGGGGAATATCTCCCCTATGCCACTTCCCGGATACAAAGAAGTAACGCCCTTCGTATTTGCGGGTATCTATCCCACAAGTGGAGATGACTTCTCCCTCCTTCGGAAAGCATTAGAAAAATTATCACTCAATGACGCATCCCTCCAATTCATACCCGAACATTCAGGCGCCCTGGGGCATGGATTTCGAGTTGGATTTTTGGGGCTTCTGCATTTGGACATTGTCCAGGAGCGACTCGAACGAGAATTTGATATCGATATGCTGGTTACAGCCCCATCGGTTTCTTATGAAATCGTACTCAGCGATAAAACAACGAAAATGATTTCCAATCCTGGAGAACTTCCAGAAGCAGGGCATTATTTAGAAATCAGAGAGCCGTGGATGAAGATTACAATCCTCACTCCTTCTGAATTTGTCGGAGCGATAATGGAACTCTGTGCACAACGCCGAGGAATTTCTAAGAACATGCAGTACACAGATCCGACACGAGTGGAACTCTTCTTTGAAATTCCATTGTCTTCAATCATCACCGACTTCTACGATGACCTGAAGTCTCTTACCTCGGGATACGCATCGATGTCCTATGAGCCGATTGGTTTACGGACAGATGAGCTCGTTCGTCTCGACATTCTTGTTGCGGGGGATCGAGTAGATGCCTTGAGTCAGATTGTTCACAAGGAGGGAGCGTACAATATTGGACTCGCGTGGTGTCAGCGGTTAAAAGAAATTATTCCCAAAGCACAGTTTGCAATTGCAATTCAGGCAACTATTGGGGCACGGATTCTTGCACGAACAACCATCTCTGCGATGCGAAAAGACGTAACAGCGAAGCTGTACGGAGGAGATGTGACACGAAAAAACAAACTCTTGAAGAAACAAAAGAAGGGAAAGAAGAGAATGAAACAGTTTGGAAAAGTGACAATTCCACAGGACGCCTTCTTCGCAATGATGAAAAAATAAATTAAGGGATTGTCATCCAGAGGACAAGCGAAGCGAGGACGTGGGATCCCACGGATTTTGGAAAAGGGAAGTTAAATATTATGAACAAGGGGGGGGGAGATATTTTTCGCGATGATGAAGAAGTAAGATTGACTTTTTCTCGAAAATAGCTCAAAAAGGATTTCGTAGAATTCCTTGTTTTTTTAAAAGAAACAAAGAGTTTTCAGTTCTTTTCGGTCTCGAGTCTTTTCTGGGTCACGATGTGCCTCTTTCTTACGCGGAGGTAGATTCATGATCCAGAAAATCACAATAAATAAACTGGACAGTGGTCACATAATTTAAACATAAGCTTATGGGTAAAAAACAAAAACCTTGTTCCTCGGAACAAGTATGTATTAAGGAATTAATCGAATTGCTCGACAAACTCGATGAAACAAATCATTCGGACTATGTTTCTGTAAAAAAAGATCGTTATGAATTAACAGCAACAAAGGACAAAAAAGAAGATTGGAAAATTCTTGTTGAAAAAGCCCCCCTAACAGATGATTCTAAAAAAGAATCAAAATCGGGTTCTACACGAATGACTGTTACACAAGAAGTAATTCGTCGATTAAAGAAAAAATTGTGAACAGACTCCCTTCCGAAAAGAAAAGGACCCATTGCTTTGTCGCGTGGGTCTTTTTTATGAAACCCACAACATTGACTTCTTCGTGAAGATATGTATTAATATCTCGTGGAATTTATTTCTTTATTTTGAAGATAATCAATTCTCAATTGTTCCTTTTGGTAACAGAGAATCGATTTTCTGGTCATAGTTTTGTTCTTTGTGAGGACAGAACAATGATCAGAAAATTAATTAATAAACTTTTTAAAACAATGCTTATGTCAGACAGAAGAAAGAATGAGTCAGGATCACAAAGACGGAAACAAGGTTCTGACACAAAAGTTCGGCAGGGAAAAAAAGTAAGAACGAACACAGAAAGAGAAAGGGAGGCAACGAAAAAAAAGAATAGAAGGAATTCTCTGTAACCGAACAATCGGGTCTGCATTGTAATGATGCAGACTCTTTCCTATTCAAATACTTCTTCGGTCTTCGCAAATTGCTCCATGAATTTTACGTGAGCCGGTGTCCAAAACTGAGACTCAAAAATACGAATGAGGTTTAATTTTTTGTCGTCAATTTCTGCACCATTGGAAAATGCTTGTCCGTGAACACGATATGAAAATGTTTGTGGAGTAGCTCCTTGTTCATCGAGAACCTCTTGTAATAGTTTCGTCGTAATGCGATGATCGGGGTGTTGATCCTTGTCAGAGGGAAGATAAATTTCACCCACATTCCATCGCTTCAAAAGCTCGCGATAGTTTTGTTTTAATCGTTTTCGTGTGTAGGGAGAATAGGGAAAAGCGTGTCCTCCTAAGCTTTTATTTTGATCAGTAAACTTGCTTCGAACAGAACCCCATTTTTCCATTTTTTCCAATTGTCCATCCGGAAACCCAAGAAAGAAAAGATCTGATTTTTTAAGCCCTAATTCAGTTGTTGCTTCACGAGATTCTCGTTTTCGGAGCTTTCCATATTCCCGTGCTTTTTGATAATCAGAGCCCTTGAGAGCGTCTCCATTCGTGGTATAAATTATTTTTACGTCCTCGTTATTGGCTAATTTCTCCGCAATTAAATTCGAGCAACACAAGATCTCATCATCGGGATGGGGCGCAAAAATAACCGTTGTTTTTGGTTTTTTTAATCGTAAAGGTTCTATTGCCGTAGTCCTTCTTTTAAAAGAAATACTCTGGAAAAATTCTCTATTTCTTTCGCTTTGTGTTTTTGGTTTCCTCAAATAACGAACGTTCTTTTGTTGCACTTCCTTCGAGATAGAACTGTTTGGATGGCTTGGGCGCACATTGCTAGAGGGGGTGGTTATTACCTGTTCCCAAAAGAGTGCTGCGACTAAAAATCCTTCCATCGGAAGGCATTATGGGAAAAGATTACAAGATAACAAGTAATCTTTGTCATCTCGACCAAAACGGAGAGATTCCTTCTTGTAGCAGAAAAAGGGATTCCTCGGCGGAGCCTGTCCTCAAGAAATTGGGGGCTCGGAATAACAAGGGAGAGAAAAAAGTTAATTAGCTCGTTACTCGATACAATTCCTCCAATGTTGTTTCTCCACTGAAGACTTTTATCAACCCGTCTTCAAAAAGAGAAAGGAATTTATCATTCTTTCTTAAAACTTTCAAAACTTCAATTTCAGATTGTTCCTTCAGAACCATTTTTCGGATTTCATCGGTCATAACGAAGGCTTCGCAAATTGCTAATCGATCCTTGTATCCGGTTCCAGAACACTTTTCACAACCGACAGCCTTTGCAATTTCGTCAGGAATCTCAATTTTTGAAGATATTTTTTGAATCTGCTCGAGTGCGGCCTCTATTTTTTTGCTATGCGGCAACGGAACTTTTGTTTGGCAGTGCGGACAGACTTTTCGAACCAATCGTTGTGCGAAAACCGCAGAAATTGTTGGTGCAATATTGAAGTTTTCCATTCCCAAGTTTCTCAATCGAGAAAGAGATCCGACGGCAGAATTTGTATGAAGAGAACTCAGCACAATGTGTCCCGTGAGTGCGGCTTCAGAAGCGAGGTGCGCTGTGTCTTTGCTTCGGATTTCTCCCACCAAAATCACATCCGGATCGTGCCGCAAAAGCGCACTAAATCCATTTTCAAAATCATATTCTTGCTCTTCATCAACTTGTGATTGAGAGATTCCCTCAAGGTGGTATTCAATCGGATCTTCCAAGGTTACAATCTTTCGTTCGGGCAGATTGAGTTGTGAAAGCATCGAATACAGTGTTGTTGTTTTCCCACTTCCTGTCGGTCCTGTAACGAGAATGAGTCCTGTTTTTTGTTCCAAGGCATTCTCTATTTTTTCTCGAGCCGTTTCTGAAAATCCTAACTCAGTAAAACTTTTCAAACCTCGGCTGGCGTCGAGAATACGCATTACAACAGATTCTCCGAATGGTGTCGGAAGCGTTGAGATTCGCAGATCAATAGATCGTTCGTTCACTTCGAAACTTCGGTGACCATCTTGTGGAATATTTGAAATATTCGATTTCATTCCCGCTTCGTATTTGAT
Source organism: uncultured Candidatus Peribacteria bacterium (assembly GCA_964625805.1). Lineage (GTDB taxonomy): Bacteria > Patescibacteriota > Gracilibacteria > UBA4473 > UBA4473 > CAZVBV01. Next base: position 10,113 of record CAZVBV010000028.1, read on the forward strand.
ACGAGTAACGAGCTTCTTCGTCGTTTCTGCTGATACTTCCAGAACATTATGAAGCACTCCATCAATTCGGAATCGAAGCTCTGCCCCAGTTTCGGTTGGTTGAAAGTGAATATCAGAAGCATCAG
>CAZVBV010000029.1:0-10131 GCA_964625805.1 uncultured Candidatus Peribacteria bacterium
GGCTGGGTCCCAGATATTCTTTCAGAATTCTGGGATGACGGGGATTTCATTTTTGACCCAAAACACACTATTTCCTGTTATAGAATCAAAGACACTTGCTTTTTCTTTGAATATATGGTATAATTAGGGGTTAGGGTGATTTATTATTTTGCAAGATTATCGGTTCGTTAACTACTTGAACTCCCTCTCACCTGACTCAATTCCGCTTCTACAAAAGAAATAAATCGTTCGGGTGTATACACGGGGGAGGAGTGTCCTTTCCAGTTCACGGAAAACACACCAGCCAACGCTGCAATCGCGTATCCTGATTCTTTTCTTTGACGGAGGTAATCCGTTCCTCTTTGAGCTTTTGTGGTATTAAGATTCGTTCCTGTATCAAGATTCACCCAACGAAAACGAAACCCCCCTTCATAGGTCCGACTCGGCATATTCCGATCCGAAGAATTGAATCGATTGTAGGCAGACCAAAGACCATTATCCTTCAAGTATTGCATTCTATTTCGAACACCATGCAGTCCCCAAAAGGCTTCGCTGTCTTTTGGAATTCCTAATTGCCCACATTCTTCCATAACTTTCCGAGCATGCTCTTTTGTCATTTCCAAGAACTGGATTTTCTTTTGTTTCATTTCCGAACTTTCAGAAACCTCTGATGATTCCTCTTTTTTTTCACTTTGAGAATCTTTCTTTGCTTGAGCACTTTTGATTTTCGCAAGTTCCTTTGCCGCTCGTTCAGCGTCCAATGATCGCAGTTTCTGTGCTGAATGTTCTGCCGATTTTAAATCGCCTTGTTGTCGATATGTATCAATCTCTTGAAGAATATTTTGAATTTTCTTTTTCCCATCTTCCGGAGTTGCTACATCCTGTACGACTGTTTTTTCTGGTTCTTGAAGCTTTGACAATTGTTGTTCTATTTTTTTTCGTGCCGTTGGATTTTCTTCTGATTTTAATTGTTTCTCCAGTGCTCCAATCCGAAGCAGTATTGTTTCTAGTTTTGTGATAAATCCCTTTTGACGCAGGGAGTCGAAGACGTTATCTCCGAATTTCTTTTTTAATGTATCGACTATTCCCTTCGCTCCTTTTGGGTTTTTAGAGGTAAAAAGATTATGGACATGTTGGAATTCTTTTTGTGATTCCGACTCCTGTTTTTCCCTCTGTGATTGGATTTCAAGCATTTTCTCCAAAAACTTCACTGGCTTGTCAGCGGATATCTTTTTTAAACTTTGCAGATGTGCACTTTTCGCTTTCGGGGAAAAGAATTCTGATAACGTTCCTTCTGCATCCTCAAGTATCGATTTCTTAATTTTTTCTGAGAAATCTTTGAGTTTTGAAACAGACTCTCCATGCGTAAATGATTCCTTTAAAGCAAAATTAAAGGCTACCGTGAAGTTGGGGAAATCTCCTGGTGTCATTTTATCTGACAATTTCCAGAAACGATCGGGAAACATTTTCTCAACATTTTTAAACAGATCTTCACTCAATATTTGTGCCACTCCGAAGTGCACATTCCCCGAGGTAATCTTCTCTTGCACAAGGAACTGCAACGTAACCTGATTCTCTCTGAACGCATCAACCGTTCTCTTTACTCGAAGCACATGCTCAAGTTTCATTTGTCGATCGCTTCCCCCTGTCGGTTTACTCGTTACCTGACGAATAATATTTAAGACCTCTTCCTGCTTTGAAGAGGGGATATTCTTAACGATTTGCTGTTGGAGTTCTGCAATCTGGTCGTAGAACTGATATTTCTCTTTGAGTTCGTTGCTGTCTTCACCTTTGGCAAGAGATTCCTTCGCATCCTTTCTCGCCCAGTATCGGTCCACATCATCAAGGTACGAAAGACTATCAATAAACTGAATAACCTCTTCAGTATTGCCTGAAGAAAGTTCTTCTTGGTTATCAATTGTTCGTTCTTCGTCCTCCATGGAGGGATTGTAGAAAAGAAGAGGGGAATGTCCACTTTTGTATTTTTTGACAGATTCATAGGAATAGTTTAAATACAAAGACAATGAATAAAGAAGACTTCACAGATAAGGAACTTAAAGAAATCATACAGATCCCAATCCATGATTTAGTTCAAGAAAACTTAGGAGAAGGGGATATGTCCGAAGATCGTCTTATTCTTGAAGATATAGCGCAAAAACAAGTGCAAGATCTTTTAGATTCTAATATGGCGCTTGTTTCTGCTCCCAAACCAATTCTTCAATTGAGTGCTGAGGAAGAAGAGAGTATGTTAATGGATCTCGAACGAATGGGGGAGAACATTATTTCAAGTAAACGAGGGAATGTTGATATTCTGGATGCGAGTCAGTTCCGTAATTTTTTCGCAGAATCACTCGTTGCAAAAAAGATTGGAAGTGCGCGTGAAAAAGAGTTTCGAGACTTTGGAGAGGGAACAGGGGACATTGTTGACCTCTCTCCTGAAATTGATAATAAATACAGCCATCTTATTTTCAAAGGACAACAAAAATGGGGCGGATATCGATTTAAATTCTGGAAAGACTCACTTGAAGATGGAACTTTTGAAAAATCTTATAATGCATCTCTCTACAACTTCTCTGAAAAGTTCAAAGAGAATCATGGAAAAAGAATTCTTGAACTCACTCGAATGTACGGAGGTCCAAGAGCTTTGAAATATTCTTTGGCAGCGCTCCAACAGATTGCTGGAAACCGTAGACGAGAAGGGGATCTGGACTGCGATGAGATGGCCGGATCAGCAACCATATCAAGTCACTTTGAAGAATCTCTTCAGAGAGAACTCGTCTATTTTATGCAAAATGAACTTCCTGAAGCCACTGAAATAGAACTAGAAGCAGGCGATATCACGCCTAAAAATACAGAACAAGAAATGCTTATTACCGATGAGGAAAAATCTAAATTTTCTCAAAAATACGAAGGACTGTCTCTTAAAGACAAATACACTGTCATTGAACGAATATTCAAAGAGAAAGGAGAACGCTTTCCTGCCCTCTTTAAAGCATACGTAGAGCTTGCAAAGAAAGGATATGTCGTTTTTGATTGTGCCGTAAAAAACTTTAAACGATCTTCAGACAAAGAAGGACTCAATTTCAAAAACCCGTCTATTGAAATGTTTTTGATTGTAAATCTGCGAGGAGTTACCGAAGAAGTTGATGCAGAATTCCAAAAAGAACCCTTCAACGTAAAATCTCTTCTTGAAACTTTTAAAGAAACAAAAAAACAGGGGACTTCTCCAGAAACTTCTCCTAATTTTTAAAGAAAAGGTATTCACATTCCTTTTTAATTAAAAAAACGCTTAGAACGTAAATTTAGTTTATGCCTTTTATAGATTATGTTCGAGAGAGGTGAGTACATTTGTTGATCCGTCTTACTTAACACAATGTATCTTGGTTTAAGTTAATATGGTCATGACGATCTCTCTAAGCGTTCAAAAGAAATTTATGGATATTCACATCGTTTATTCCTTCTCTTTTCAAAAAAGAAAAAAGTATTTTGACATTCTTTTATAAGGAATTAGAATTCGTCCGATAAAATAGTAATCAATTCCCTCTTATGGCAATCAAAAGCGTAACGGCAACTCGGATGACAATGCTCGGCCTTAAGAACCAGCTCAAAGTAGCGGAACGAGGTCATAAACTACTTAAAGACAAGCAAGACGGACTCATGCAAGAGTTCTTAGACATCGTGAGAAAGGCCAAATCAATGCGTGAAGAGGTCGAAAATGCGCTTAAAGAAGCCAACGCAGCGTTTTTGGAGGCTCAGGCGATCATGCCGAAGTCAACACTCCGAAATACACTCGCAGTCCCCTCTCAAAAATTGAGTTTGCAAGTGAGCACAAAAAATATCATGTCAGTGCGTATTCCTCGATTTAAGCTCCAAATTACTGGAAATGCTCTTGGATACGGATTGGTTCAAACACGTGGTGAACTTGACATAGCTATTAAAAAGTTCTCAAAGGTGTTCCAAATCCTTCTTGAGCTGGCGGAAGTAGAAAAGTCTGCTGAGAACCTCGCTTTTGAAATTGAAAAGACACGACGACGTGTGAACGCCCTTGAACACCGATTGATTCCTGATCTTCAGGACACACTCAAGTTCATTGGTATGAAACTCAGTGAAACAGAACGTTCTTCTATTATTCAGGTCATGGTGATTAAAAACATGATCGAAGCACAAGAACTAGCGAAAGCAACTAGAGCCGCTGCAACTGCTTAACCCCCTCTCTCTTTATGCGAAAATTTCTTCTCATTGGTCTCATTTTCAGTCTTTTCGGTGCCGCAACAATCTTTGCCAGTGCTCCGAATGTTACAAACTTTCCTTATCAGAAAGATGTGATCATTCCTCAGCTCTCATGGAAGAAAGTAGTAGCCATTGATTTGGACGATACAACTATAGAAAGAGTGAATCAACGATTCTCGAATATTAATCTTTACAATGAAGACAACCAAGAGGTCCCTTTTGAGGTTTTCTATAGCGAATTCGCACGATTTAAGGATATCAGTGTTGTAAAGACTTCTTCACAGAAATCAGGAAAAGTTTCTGATCTTGTTGATAGTGATCCTTTCACAACATTTGTATTTGATGAAAGAATAGACCGAACAGATGCTTCATGGGCTCTTATTGATCTTGGGTCTCCACAACGAATTGTTCGAGCAAAAATATTTGTTCCTGAAGGACGAGTCCGATCAATGGAAATAAAAGGAGGAATGACACAAGACGACATGAGAACGCTTGTTTCTAAGCGCCCACACGTGTGGCAGACTGACTTTCATTCCCCACTTATCAGGTACGTCAAAGTTTCCCTCTGGGGGGTTGGTGTAAAAGTTGATGACATCAAACTCTATAACGGGGACAAGGCAACAATTTACTTTGAAGCAAATCCACGAGAAAAATACAGACTCCTTTATGGAGGTGTTACGGATCTCATCAGATACAAAGCACGACACGGAGAAGCACAAAAATTTGTTGTCGAAGGACAATTAACAAAAGAAATTATTAACACTGTCTTCCCCGAAGATTTCGATGGAGACGGACTCAATAATGAGCTCGACAACTGCCCCTTTGTTTCAAATGCTTCTCAAGCAGACAGCGATTCTGATCGAGTTGGAAACAAATGTGACAATGCTTCTGACGTGAAAAACGCAAACCAATACGATACAGACTTCGATGGTATTGGAGATATTATTGATAATTGTGTGCTCATTCCAAATGAAGATCAGAACGATCGAGATAATGATGGATACGGAAATGCTTGTGATAATGCGCATGCAACAGACATCGATAAAGAAACAAAGAACTACACAACAACACTTATTGCCTTTGTTATTGGATTCATTCTTGCTGCCGGAGTGGTGATCGGATGGAAGAAAAAAGAATGGGTTATTGCGACAACAAACACTGTTCTCAAGAAGTTTAAAAAATAACATTCCCTGTTCTTGGGCAAGGGGTCTCGATTGTATAAAGCCTGAAAACATGCTAGAATAAGGTGAATTTAATGATTTATACATGAGTTACTTGGTCCCAACAGTCGTGGAAAAAACAGCAGAAGGAGAACGTGCCTTCGATATTTATTCTCGTTTATTGAAAGAACGAATCATATTTGTCGGAACAGCTATTGATGACAATGTTGCGAATTTGATTATCGCGCAACTGCTCTTCCTCGCTGCAGAAGATCCAAAGAAAGACATTACGATCTACGTGAACTCACCAGGAGGCTCTGTGTCAGCAGGACTTGCCATTATCGATACAATGAACTTCATCGCCCCAAAAGTCTCAACAGTGTGTGTAGGAATCGCGGCTTCAATGGGAGCTATGATCCTTATGAGTGGAGAAAAAGGAAAACGATTCATCCTTCCTCATTCAGAGGTGATGATCCACCAACCACTTGGAGGAACGGAAGGACAAGCATCTGATATCGCTATCCACGCAAAACACATCTTAGATACAAAAGAAGTGCTTTATAAGATTATTCAAAAGTGTACCGGGAAAGACCTCAAGACAGTCGAAGCTGATTGTGATCGAGATAACTTCATTCGTGCAAACGAAGCCGTGAAGTACGGGCTTGTTGATAAGGTTATTACGAAGGTCGGATAATTACTGAAAATCTAATAGCCTACAGTTTATAGCCGTCCTTTTTAGTACTCTACTATTTTTGTTTTTCCCATTCACGCCCATTTCCGTTTAAACGACCTGTTATATAAATTTGCCCATTTACTTTCACCTCATCGTTAGATGTTCTCTCAATAGTATAGAATCCTTTATCATTCTCCATTTTAACTCGAACATTAGTCTTTCCCGGTGATAACCTATTCATTAAGTCTGTTATTTCTTTCGAACTTGGTATGTATGTTTTTTGTTCTTTTGTTGCCTCAGTATTTTTAAATTGTTCTGGGTGTTGTTCTTTCAGTTTATTCAAAGTAGCGTAGGCTTTTTCATATCGTTTTTTTGCTTTTTGTATAAAGCGATCAAATCCTTTTTCTTGCTCTTTTGCATTCGGTGTAAACATAGAATTTTTTGCAGCGATAAGAGCATCTCCAGCCATTGAACGCTCTGTATAAAATTTACTCAAAAGCCTTGATTCGTCTTTTCCATTATGAGAATCTGAAAGCTCCTTTACATTGTTTACGACCCCATCTTCAAATGCTTTCAACAGATTAACTTTATCTTCAGACACCTCCTTCGTTACCAATACATCTTGTTTCTCAATGAATTCTTCTAAAATACCAATTGCTTCGTCATAATTTTTTTCTGCTTCCCCTGGATTAGTATTTTCCAATGGAACACCTTTGTTAAATATATCTTTTGCTTTTTTTAGTTCGGGAAATGCGTTCTCAAATTTTCCATAATTACTATTTTCCGATCCAATCTTTTCTAATCTAGCAGTTTCAATGTTTTTTATATTTTCTTGCTTTTTCCCGTATACCTCATACTTTTTATCTATAAGCTTCGATAAGGATTTCCAGCTTGTTGTGCCCTCTTCGTTTCTATAAACATTATCTCCAATTGATATTTCATTAGCAGTTATTTTTTTTACAACAAGAAAATCCCCATCTCTTCCAATCGAGATTTTCAATCCGTCTTTTGGTACGTTTTCAAAGTTCTCATTACTTGCCGCAAAACCATTTAAAAGTCCATTATATTGCCTTGGGTCTGTTAATTCTTTTCCTTGGCTGTCAGATTCTACAAAATCTTTCCCCTCATTAAGTTTTGTTGTTTTATCTCCTTCGTTTTGATTTTCCTCTTGTCTATCAATTCTATTTTGTTTCCGTTCACTAATCTTATGAGTTTTTTGAGTTTTCACTTCTATATCACCTCCATCTCGATCCGTTTCAACCCATTGAGCTCCTTCTTCCTTTCCTTTTTCAAAAAATTTATTCTTTTTTCCTTTGAGTTTCACCTTAATAAGAGTTCCTGAATCTGTTTCCTCTTTCACTTTTATCCCAGTAACTCCTTGTACATCTATCCCTTGTGTTACTAATTCTTCATAAAAATTGGTTTCTGGCATGTCTTCCGCTGCCCCAGAGAATTCTTCTCCACCCTCTTTATAATTCTCAGTACCTGAAAAAAGTCCTTCTTCGGGTATTTCTGGATTATTTTCTTTTTTCTCTTTTTCTGATTTCACCTCCTTCACCTTTCCTTCTACTTTATACAAAAACATTTGATAATGTGTTCGAGCCTGTTCTGAATTATTTACAAATGAAAATCCTTGTTGTGGCCCATTATTCGTATCCTCTTCCTTTCCTTCCGCAAAATCATAATATTTATCGATAGCACTCTGTATTTTCTTCGGCATTTTATCCCCATACTGATCCTCAAGATTCATCTTCACATCTCTTGCGCGATCTCTCATATATTCTCTTTTTGCTCCAACCTCATCTTCTGTTGAATTAATTTCAGTCCCCAATATCCATTCCATGACCTGTTCTGAAGTCAGTCCAGGCGTCTTTTCTACAACCTTATCAATAGACCGAAGCATTGCGACCTCTTTCTCTATAACGTTACTTTCATAAAGAGCTTTTAGGTTGTTCTGACATTCTTTATACTCTTTATTTAAAGACTCTTTTCCTTCGTCAGAATTTGCAGCTAAGGCTTCTTTTGCCTCAAAGGTTTCCTTTATTTCATTTTCGAACTGTGGTATTTCTCCGCCCATTTTTTTAAATTAAAGATTGTTAAGTTCTTTTTCAAGATCTTCCGTTGCAGTTTCAGACTCGCCTTCTTCAACGAGACTTTTGTAGCCTTTATTAGATTCACGCAAAACTTGTTGCAGGATGTCTACTTGCTGAGAACGAGAGAATTCTTGTGCCATAAATAAGGAAAAAACTTAACCCTTCTCCTAATTATAACATATATATAAATAAAATGCAAGACCTAGAGCTTGTCTAATTGTTGTCTACGACGGACATGTCGATCCCCTTCTGGGGTTGTTTCTAGAAACATATCCACTATTTTTTCCCATGGGTCATAAAACTTCGTTCTCTCTCCAAGAGAAAGAATATTCGCTCCATTATGTCTTCGTGCCAGTTCCGCCAGTTCCACCGAATTCACATGGGCCGCACGAGCACCTTTGACCTTGTTTGCTGCCATTGAGATTCCGAGTCCTGATCCACAGATAGAAACCCCAAGTGATCCTTTATCGGCAACAACATTCTTTGCAACTTCTGCTCCAAAGAAAGGATAGTCACAACTTTCCTCTGACTTACATCCTACGTCTTGGACGTCGTGTCCTTTTTCTATTAAGTAATCGTTAATTTTTTGCTTCAAGATAAAGCCGCCGTGATCCGATCCGAGGTATATTTTCATTCTGATTTTTTAAATTGTTCAAATACGATGGAATATTCTAAATTCCCAAAATCATCAAATTCCCCGGTCGGTTCAATTTTATAATTTCGAATAATAACAGGATCGTTATCTGTTTTAATGTTCTGTTTATATATATTTTTATAATTTTTATTACGAGAACGACTATAATCTACCGTTTCAGATTCGACCTGCACATCTGTATTTAAAAGACCTTCTAATAAACTCAACAAATCTCCTACATCTTGGGACTTTGAAGATATTTTCTTTTCTGTTTTTATCCACTCTCCTTCTGTTGGTAATTCTAATAATTGTACTGTTTGAAAAGAATCTTTTGTCTTTTCGATAAAACGAGATTTTTCATCCTTTGTTTTGTCTTTTGTATCCATTAAAAAGTTAGAACCAAGCTGCAAAAGAACGTCGTTTTTTGATTCCATTGGTAACACTCCATTGTTCATCAAATCTTTTACTTTTATTTTTTCCCGCTCTTTCCCACTCTTCCTTATGACTTTTTTTGAGGTTGTAACACGATTAAGAAGTACTTTATTCTTTGGCTGATCTTCGTTCGCACTTGAGAATACTTCAGGCATTATTTACAGTTTACAAATTTTCCAAGTACTGCGCCAGTTTTTCCCGAAACTTCGCTTCATCGAAGCTCTCTCCCCTTTCTATAATATGATCACGATGAATGTTTGTTTCTTGTGATAAAAAGATATCAATCCCCTTCTGTAATTCTTCAATTGTCTGTTCGTGAAAGGGAATCCCCCACTCTCCGACCGATTCTATTGCGCCGCCTTTGTCATAGTAAATAACGGGCGTTCCCGCTGACATCGCCTCCACAGGAGTGAGCCCAAAGTCTTCCTCTGCGGGAAAAAGAAACGCTCTTGCATGAGCATACAGGTCGGGTAATTCGTCATCGTTCACAAATCCAAGAAATTCAATATTGTTCGCACCCAATTCCTTCACAAGTGCCTTACACTTCTCGAGTTCTGGTCCTTTTCCAGCGAGTTTCAGTGGTTGTTTGTTCTTCGCAAACGTTTCCACCAGTAAATCGAACTTCTTATACGGAATAAATCGTCCTACTGCTAAGAAGTAAATCCTCTCTGGTTCCCGAAGTCCCGCTTTGACATAAGGCTTTGTTTCCACTCCTGGATAGAGTGTTGTCGCTTTGGCATTATAAAATTTCGCAATACGATCGGCGACAAAATTCGAATTGGAAACCCAGTGATCCACCTCCTTCATCGCTTCCTGATCTTTCTTTTCGAGGAAGTTGAGTAACGTCGGCAATATCCATCTGATCGGTTTTCCCCACCACGGAAGCGGGTAATCGTTCACATACTCATCTCGTGCGTTGTAGAGAAATCT
>CAZVBV010000030.1:0-9782 GCA_964625805.1 uncultured Candidatus Peribacteria bacterium
AAACTGGAAAGAGCGAAACACTTTAACAATCTAGTTAAAAACCAAATTGTTAGGACATTATAGCACGGATTTAATATTAAAGCAAGTGCTTTGGAGGGGTTTTTAGAGAACTCTGTGATTAGCCCCTTAAATAAGCCAAATTCTTGTACAAAAAAAGTGTAATTTTTTGTTTTGGCTAGATGGGGATTGGGCAGTAATAAATTACTCGATGATATCTTTAATATATCATCCGCAATTCCAAAGATTTCAGGAAAAAAGAATAGAAAAAGCTAAGACAGAAAAAAGAATTAAACTAAAATAGGTTTTTGTATTAAGCTTGGAAGTTGTAAAGAAACCATTCCATCTTTTAAAACTAATTGATCTCTTAGGCATCGAATAACATCTGATTTTTCGGAAGTTTTTCCATTTTTAAGTATGAAACACAAATACTCTTGCACTGTCATGAGTTTCGCCTTATCCCCGTATCGTAATTCTTCCATTTCATTAATCCTCTCAACCTCTTGTTGAATATTTTTTCTCATCTGGAATGATCCCTCGTCGACTTGTCCAACGAGATTTGCCACTTCTTCAATCAATTTCTCCTCTCGAATGTACTTCTCCTTACATTTTCCGTAGCCGTAGTACCGATTACACTTGTAATAGGTATATTCCTTCCCATGACGGTTTATATGCGTTTCTCCGCACACTCCAGATCCGCATACACCGCATTTAAATATCTTGTTAAAGTAAAACTGTTTTCGTCCCCACTTTCCCTTTGGGCTTACGATTAGTTTTGTTTGAGTAAGGTCGTACATCTTTTTAGTGATGAGGGGCTTGTACGCTCCGTCATACCAATTTCCTGATCCTTGTGGGTATTCAAATTTTCCGTAGTAGAAAGTATCCCCCAATATCTTGTAAATCATACTGAGAGACACGATTTTGTTATTTTTAGAACGAAATCCATTATTTTTCATATGTTCCCATGTCTGTCTTCCGCTCATTCCCTCGTGAGCTACAAGTTTGAAAATTTGTTTGATAAAGGGAGCACGTTCGGGATCTACTTCAACGGTACTAATATCCGTGAATTTCTCCCCTCGTTCTAAATAATACCCCACAGGAGGTGATCCTGGGCGGACACCTGTTTCACATTTTGCACGCATTCCTCGTTTTACGTTTTTTGATCGGTTGTCGTTTTCCAGTTTCGCTTGAGAACACAGAATCATCAGCAGAAATTTTTCGTCTGGGGTATTCGTAAATGTTTGCCCACTCGTTCTGATTTTGATTAATTTTTCTTGATCCATAAAATCAACCAGCGTTCCCAAATCTCCAGCATTTCTGCTTAAGCGATCAGGTGCCCATGTGAGAATCGAGTTGAATCGTTGTTCACTTAGCCCCAAGATAACCTTGTTGTATCCCAGTCGTTGCCCTGATGATTTCGCTGACTTACTTTCTTTAATTGTTTCCACAATCTCAATGCCTTCTCGATCTGCGATTTGAGTCATTTCATTGATCTGTGAATCAATACTCATCGCTTGCTTCTCGTCCGCCTCACTCGACTTACGAGCGTAGAGGCAGTATTTGAGTGGAATTTGATCTGATACCGATTGTTGGTTTCCCATTACGCCAATTGATGACGCAATGGGGGCACAAGTCTAGGTATTTTTTAGAATATGGTGTCCATTCTGACAGGATACGAAAAAGGCTCTCCATAAACATCGTATCTTGGTGACGGAGCATCATCGATCGGAAAAAACATAAAACATGGTTCGTTTTCTTTCATAATCTCATTGACGGCAATAGTGAACGCATCCACAAGGTCATCATGTTTTTCCACCCCAAACCCCATGATCTGTTGGATAAGTTGTTCACAGCCCTTCTGAGGGAATAACACACGTCCTGTTTTTATGTAGTGATGAGTAGTACAAAGTCGAGAACGCTTATCTCCAACAATATTCACGGGCTTTGTGGTATAAGAATCTTTCTTCATTTCCTGTGAGAAAGCTTGCTGATATCCAACTTCTTCCGTGTAAAGTCTCACGGATGTTGGATGGTCATGGATTGTTTGTGCTAATGCTTTTAAATTTTCTTTCGATCCAGAAAAATCAAACCGAGCATTTATCAAATGAGGGAGAATATAAATGTATCTTTTCCCTCCGACTTTAAATACTTTCATGGGGACAAATGCCGTATAGTCAGCAGATTGTTTTTGTGAGATAGCAAGATCAGTTCCAATCGCCGCAAATTTAAAATAAACCTCAGCATCCTCGTCTTCACAGTGATTCTCTGTTGGTAAGTGATCGTAATGATGAATATCTTCGGGTAAAACGATTTGTCCTTCATCAGGCACGATAATGAGTTCGTATTCTCTTTTCCAAGAAATGTAATTGGCTACACGTTGCTCTTCTTCTTTGATTGATTTTTTATCAGGAAATTTACCAGACCAAAGAGATTTGTTATTACGAACAACTGGATAGGCTTTATACACACCACTCATTTCTTTTTTCTTAATTTTTCCTTTCATTCGCATAATTACAGAATCTTCGTGTAAGAGATTTCCGATCATGATGAGTCTTGTGTCTTTATCTCCTGCAGGGATTACTTCACTTGTAAGCCAATCGTATGTTTTATTCCGTCCCTCCATCGTTTTAACGGAAGAGGTGTTCTCGACATCATCACAAATAATCAAGTCGGGACGATATTGATTATGTCGTACTCCACGAATACTTTGCTCCATTGAGACTGCCATAATACGAGCATCGTGCTTGGGAATAAGGAGCGAGGAAGAACTCCATTCATCATCTTCCTGAAATGGTCCCAAATCTTTCCGAAGAAGCTCATTACTTTCCAATTCTCGTTTGATATTCTTGAGGTGTTGACGAGCTTGATGTTGAGTCTGCCCGACCAAGAGCACAAACTTTTTTTGTTGTTTCCCCAATATCGCCCACAATGGGTAAGAGAGATTAATGATGGTTGATTTTCCTGATCCCCGAAAAGCGATAATAACGAGGTTTTTTACTTTTTCGTTCTCCGTCAGTTGAAAAATTTCTCTTTGAAAATCAGCTGTTTTGTAGGTTATGTAATGATGGAAGTAGGTGTGGAAAAACCAATAATGACTTCCACTGACCACTTCTTGTCGGACTCTGTGATCCGTCAGGACTTTGTGAATTGTTTCTTTTGAAAGCGAATTATTTTGTGAGTTCATGTTAGAAAAATTAAGATTTAGAAATGTCTTCTGGAAGTAGTGATCCAAGCCGAAGAGCGTCTTGAACCATTTCACGCTGTTCATCGTTGAGTTCTTTTTCCTCTATCCTTGTCGTTACCTCAACTCGCTGTGTATAAGCTCGATGTCTGTTTTTGAGCCAAAAGATAATGGCGGTCATATTTTGATTTTTGATGGCTGACAAAAGTTGAGATTCTGCCATATCGTTCATGAGTTGCACTCCTGCACAGATTGATTCATCTGAATGTTTTTCAAATTCTTCGTCTTCTTTCCGCCATCGATAATAGGTGGCTCGTCCCAGTCCGACTTTTTCACAAGCGAGTTGTATAATGGGTGTCTTTCTGAGTTGCTCACAGAGAGCTTCTTTTTGTTGTTGCCGTTTTTGGTCTGCGTTCATTTTGATGAGGAATGAAGAAGTACGGCTTTTTGTTCCGTCAATTTTTCCCATCGGTCGATGATGACCTGACAGTATTTGGGAATAATTTCGATCATCACACATTTTCTGCGAGTTTGTTCGCAGGCAATGAGGGTCGATCCACTCCCTCCAAAGGGGTCATATACAATGTCGCTCCTGCGAGTGCTGTTGAGTATTAGCTTTCTCAAGATAGAAATGGGCTTCATTGTTGGATGGAGCGTGTTTTTCTTGCTTTTGGGACTAATTAGAATTGATTTATCTTTGGACTTCAAAAACTCGTGCCTGCCTCGCCATCCGTAAGCTATCAATTCGTGTTGCGGTAAATAATCGAGCCTCCCAATGACCGCCGCTGTTTTTGCCCACACGAGAAGTTGAGCGAGTTTAAATCCTTCTTCCAATAACGCTTCCCGCATCGCAAACATCATGCGATCAGAGTTAAAAATATAGAATGCGTTTTTATCTGTCAGTTTTGTCTTAATGGGAGTAATCCAATGCTTTGTAAACTGACGGAATTCACTATCCGTTTGTAGGTGATCGTTGGCAATCGGCTCATGATCGACTCTCGATTTGGCAAATTCCTTATTCCCTTCGACCAAAGCTACACCGTAGGGAACATCTGTGAGAATGAGCTTGATTTGATTCTCTCCTAGCACAGATTGGATGTGATCAAGATTCTGGGCATCTCCACAAAGAAGTTTGTGTTCTCCCAGTTGAAAAACGTCACCGATTTTAATTGAGTTTTTTGACATCGTGGTTTGGATTAAGAGCTAAATACCTTTTAATAATGAGATCGCAGAACACAGGTTCGTGTTCCACGAGGAACGCCTTTCTCCCGAGCTGTTCACAAGCGATGAGCGTTGATCCCGATCCGCCAAATAAATCCAACACAGCGTCCCCTGGACGTGTACAACGCCTAAGTGGACGGTCATGAAGAACCACAGGTTTCTCCGTGGCGTGTTGATATTCATTGGTTGGCAATCTTCTCACGAGCCATATATCGAGAAGGTCGAGAATGTCATCGATTGTCCTGTTTCCGTTCGCAATTTCTGGATTTGCAATTTCTGTGAGATTCGAAGCCTTTGGGGATAGATACGGTTTCCCTCGAATTCCATATACGCAGGGTTCGTAACATTTGTTAAACGCTATCTGAGGTGTCACATTTTGGTTATTTTTTATCCACAAGACCACGCGTTTAGGATCAATACCGTTGTTTTGATACAGATCTTGCAACAATCCGATGTAATTTTGATCGCACCAGTAAAAAATATGGGCATCTTCGTGACAATGATTGAGTCCGTTTTGTAGTGTTTTTTCTAAAAATACGCGATATTCTGAGTCACTTTTGCTGTCGTTGGTCTTGGTGCCTCCATATTTCCCGTTTGTCCCGATGCCATTGACATAATCAAATCCGATGTTGTAGGGTGGATCGCAATAAGCCATGTTGATTTTCGTATTGCCGAGAAGTTTTTTGAGAACGGAAGGGTCTGTTGAATCTCCGCAGACCAAACGGTGCTTTCCCAATTGAAACGCATCGCCTTCTTTCGTTTCAGGTTCTCCTATTTGTTCTAGTTCTTCTCTGGTTTTGAACTCATCATCTTCCACTCCCAATGCTTCGTCCCAAATAACAGAGAGGTCTGAATCATCGAATCCAATATCCAAAAGAAGATCAATATTGAAGTCTTTCAATAACTCGAAATCCCAATCCCCTGTATTTCTATTGAGGCGGAGATTAAGTTCTTTTTCTTTTTGTTCATCTGGGATATTTAAATAAACCGCGGGAACTTTTGTGTAGCCAAGGTCTTTGGCAATCTTGAGTCTGAAGTGTCCTCCTAAAATTATGTTCTTTCTGTTTTTTGCTCCATTAACAAGAATGGGGTCAACTATTCCAAAGCGTTGAATGCTTTCGGTTAAGTGTTTGATTGCTCCCTCGTCCCATTTGCGAGGATTGTAGGTAGCGGGTTTGAGTTCCGAGATGGGAACGTGTACGATATGTATGGATGGAGTTTCCATGAGTGATCTGTTTAAAAAATACAGATTCACTTTAAATTAACCGACAAATTTGAGGTCAAGTTCCCCTCAAGTTCCTACTTTTTCTTTTTTATACGATAATAATTATTTCTTTGTTTAAGCTTTTTTTTATGGGCATTAACACAAGATTTTTCACCACAAGTTACTTGGCATTTATTTCTAGGTTTGAAGATAACTTTGCAAATTTCACAAGCTCGACACCTGTCTATATGCTGTAAAAATTCAGAAATAGGTATGTCTTCCCCAGTGATAACTTCAAAACTCCAATTTAAGTCGTCAATAATCATATTTACATACTCATTCGTGCGCAAAGTACGGCTTTTAATTTCTTTCAAATAGTTCTTTAGAAAAGGAAATTGAAATGAATATTCATCAAAAAAAGTATATCTTGTCAGGTTTCTTCCCCAATTTTGTACTTCTTCCAAAGTTAAATTATGAGTCCGAAGTGTTGATTCAAATTTGGGTTTAAAATTTTCTATCTGTCTATCATAGAGCCCTTTATTTTCCGATTGTTGTTCTCTTTTATTATCAGGATAAAGTTCTCGAGTGTTTTTGAATTTTTTTTGCATCAACTGGTTTAATTCTTCCAAAATATCCCGCCAGTCCTGAAAAAGACAAAGATATTTATTTTGTTCCCAGATTTCTTTCTGGATTCTTTCTATGACTTCATTCCTTTCCAAATCCTCTAAGTTGAGCCGACTATTAAAGAATCCAGCATGGTGAAGAATGATTTTGAGAGCAATAATTTGAGTTTTATCGAAGTAGACCCTGTAGTTCTTTTCAAAAGGTTTCGGATCGGTCAGGTATTCATGAGTAATGTTTTCAAACTTATATTCAAGAATCGAATCCTTTTCCTGAGAAGGAAAGGAATGGTGTCCTTTCTTGAAATTTTTTCCGTATGGTCCTCCTTTTTTATTTCTAAAATAAACAGTTCCATGTTCGTAATAGATTTGAGGATCAAGTTTCTCATATCGAAATTTCTCTACATCTTCTGGATACACGTAATACCAACCAATTTTTCCATTTTTTTCCATATAGAGCCTTCGAACTGGAAATCCATTTAAATAAAATCTTGCTACAGGAATAAGTAATTTTTTCTGCCACAAAAATAAAAAATCTTTTTGAGAAAGATGAATTCCATTCTTATCGCAAAGTCTTCGGAACTCATCAGCAGAGACAAGAGTTTTCTCTCGAAAAGGGGTTTGCCATTTGTTTTGTGGAATCTTCATCTCTATTTTTATTCTAACAAAAATATGCTACAAATTACAGAATATGTATATGCCTAAATTCGATTTTTTGCTCTATCTTCAATGCTCAAAACACTTTTGGCTCTGGAAAAAGAAGCGAGAGGTTGTTGAAGATATTGAACTTTCTGATTTTCAAAAACAACTCATCGAACAAGGAAACAAAGGAGAAGGATGGGCATGGAAGCTATACAGATAAGCGTTGTCGACAATGTGGAGACAAGATGAAATCCTTTGACCTTGGAACAAGCCCGAAGTGACAATATGATAAAAAATCCGCCATCTTTAAGCTTATGACAGATTTTATATACCAGTTCTTGAGGCACCGAAGGGAGAACCCGTTGTTCTTATTGTTTGTATTGCGGTTGATGGTAGAGTAGCCCGAATTCAAGTTTCGTCTCCATGCATTTGTTGAGCTATTCTGAGAGGAAGACCAAACGCTCGCATTGGAACCACTATTGTTGAAGCCTCCTGTTACATTTCGGTAGCCCGCTAAAAGAGCGGAACACTTTGATAGTCACTCAATTCGTTTTCTATTTCAAGAAAAGAAGTAAAAAACTTGGTATACCTTGCGAAAAATCACAAGGGGACTATTGGACTGATAAAGGCACTCTCTTTTAAGCCGTGGCATTAAAAAACTCTGACCTTGTTGCAGGTTACTTTTTTATTAAAAGAAAGGAAGTGAAAATTCTAACCCGGGTTGGAATTTTTTGTTGCATATTTTTTCCAAGCGGAAAGTTGTTTCGAGATTGTTTCTAGTTTTTCATTGAGTGTTGAAAATTTTGCAACGTTAACTTGTTGAAGATCTCTGAGAAGGCGGATATAAAGGCGAATTGTTTCCGCATTAACTTGCGCTTTCGTAATATGTTGAACACGGTTGTGTTGGTCTCCGTTTGCGTAGTAGATATTTCTCACAAGTTCTGTCATTTCTTTTTTCAGGTCATCTCCAATGGTATATTTGTATTCTTTTGTAAAATGTTTGCAAAACTGAAATAAGAGTAACAATAAATCATAACTGGCTTTGTATACAGGAAGGTTATCGTATGTTGTCATGATTTTGGATTTTGTTTTTGTAAATAAAGATCATCAAAATGAGGGGAGAGTTCTTCGGTTACTATTTTTTGTTGAAGACGAAATGCATTGAGGTGATTCATAAGTCCTAAATAAGAATTTAAACAAGAAAGACAACGCATCCTTTCTTCTGAAGAAAGTGCGTGTTGGTGTTGTATATTTTTCCAATATTGAATTTTTTTGAAAAAAGATCCTTTTGTGCGATTTCGAATATAGGTGCGATAGGGTTTTACAACAGCACCGAGAAATGGAATTCCATTTTTACAAGGTTGGAGGTGGATTTTTTTGGGGTGGAGCGTGAGTTTTTCATTTTTTTGAAGAAATGTTTTTATCAAGGGAAGGAGTGCGGTTAAAACTTCTTTTTCTTCGTGAAGAATAACAAAATCATCAACATAGCGTCCGTAATATTTACACTTCATTTGTGACTTCATAAAGTGATCAAAGTCGTTTAGATACACGTTCCCAAAAAGTTGAGAGGTGAGATTCCCAATGGGAAGTCCTGTTTGCGGGGCTGTATAAAAGAGACTCTTGGTGTGCGGAAGTCCATGCCAATCTTTTTTACCCCCCTTGATAATACAATTTTTTGTTGGATTATGAAAAATAATAAGTCTCAGAATCCATATCCAAAATTCAAGATAGGGAATTTCTTTTTGTTCAAGCGTTTTCTGTATTTTTTGAAACAGTATTTTGTGATCGATAGACATAAAGTATCCTTCAATATCAAGTTTGAGAAAAAAAGTTTGTTTTTGATAATTGTTGGAACAAGATCGATAAAAATGTTCTAATCGTTCGATTCCAAAAAGAGGTCCTTTTCCCTTTCGACAACTGTAACTGTCATGAATAAATATTTTTTCAAAAATTGGATTTATAGCATTAAATACCAAATGATGGATAACTCGATCACGAAAATCCCCAGCAAAAATTTCTCGTTGTACGGGATGAGAAACAATGAAACAAATACTTTTCGAAATATGATACGACCCCTGCTTTAGTTCTTCAAAAAGGGCAAATATTTTTTTCTCATAATTGAGTTCGAATTGAAGCTGATTATGGGTATTCCGTTTATTTTTTCGAGCGTCAAAATAGGCTTGAAAAAGCTGTTCCAAAAGATCAGGGGGAATTTGCATTTTTTGCATCATACACTTTTTTTGGATAAATGTGAAAAAAATATAAAATTAGGAAGTTATATTTCTTTAAAAAAGAGAGCATTTTGACGTCTGGACGCTTCTTGTCACCCCGGACTCGTTCCGGGGTCAGGTTGTGAAGAATGCTCATGAATGTGGGCAATAGCAGGAAACAGGTGTAAGTATTATGGTTTGATCCTGAAATAAATTCAGGATGACAAATGAGGATATATTATTAAAAAAATCTTGAAATAAATTACTTCGCGATTTACGATATTAGGATGACAAAAGAAGAATAAAATACTGAAACAAGCTGGTAGGCAGGCTGGATGAGTCTTTTATAACAATTCCAGAAAACCGGGAGTACCCCTTTGCTCGCTTCGCTCGCAAAGAGACAAAGAGAAAAAGAGTCGAATGACAATAGATTAGAAGTTGTAAAATACAATAAACTCACACTATGTAAATGTTTGTGTATCAGTCCTTGAGGCACCGAAGGGAGAACCCGTAGTACTTATTGCGTGCATAGCGGTAGACGGTAGAGTAGCCCGAATTCAAGTGTCGTCTCCATGCATGTGTTGAGCTATACTGGGAAGATGACCAGACGTGTACATAGGAGCCACTATAGTAGAAGCCTCCTGCCACATAGCGGTAGCCCGCTAAAAGAGCGGAAAATCCAGAAGTGCTACAATTACTACTTCCGA
>CAZVBV010000031.1:0-9778 GCA_964625805.1 uncultured Candidatus Peribacteria bacterium
GTCACAATGTTGAAGATTTGGCCTGAAAGTTTCGGTGGACCGATCGTACTCACACTCGCTGGAATCGCTGGTATCGTGCTTTCGATTGGATTGGCGGTAGATGGAAACATCCTTATCTTCGAACGATTGAAGGAAGAACTGAAACGTGGACGAAGTTTGGAACAAGCTGTTGATCTCGGATTTGAACGAGCATGGACCGCTATTAAAGATTCAAATATGACAACACTGCTTACGTGTTTGATTCTCTTCTCATTTGGAAGCTCTGTTATTAAAGGATTTGCGATCACATTGATTGTGGGAACACTTCTTTCTATGTTCACAGCTGTTACTATTTCTCGAAACCTTCTTCGATTTTCATTGCTCTTCAAACCTCTTCACAAGAAAGCTCTCTTTGGAGTAAAAGAAGAAGATGTCGACAATGTAAAAAATGCAGTCGGTGCAAAAATTCGTAAACGAAAATAATTTTTTCTCATCATGATTAACTTCACAAAACGTCGGAAACTTTGGTTCACTATCTCGGGAATCCTCGTCGGACTGAGCATATTGACAACAATATTCTTCGGATTCAAGCTCGGACTCGACTTCACTGGAGGCGCTCGTTGGACTGTTCACTTTCACGAAGAAATGGAACGAACGAACGTATCTTCTTTCTTTGATGGTTTGGAACTTATTACACAAGATCCACAGATCCAAACATCAGAAGGCGGTGACTTCTTGATTACGATTGAGAGTTTATCTGATGACACACTCCAACAGATTTCTGACAGCATGTACGAAGACGTCGGAGCTTTTGATCAAATTAGTTACCGAAAAGTTGATAGTACCATCGGGCAAAGTTTTAAAAAGAAAGCGGTGTCCGCGATCTTTATGGCGTTGTTTGGAATAATCTTATTCGTTGCGTTTGCCTTTCGAAAGATTCCAAAAAGCGTTAATCCTTGGCGATTCGGAGCAGTGGCGATTATCGCCCTTTTCCACGACGTATTGATCATCTTGGGAGTCTTCACCGTACTGGGTGCCTTTACAGGTGTAGAACTTGATCTCCCGTTCATTACGGCGTTGCTCGCAACGTTGGGCTTCTCTGTAAATGATACCATCGTGATTCTCGACCGTGTTCGAGAAAACTTGCGACTTCAAAAAGCGACTGAATCATTTGAAGATTCTATTGAGAGATCTGTCCAACAAACATTGGCTCGATCAATCAACACATCTGTTTCAACATTGTTGCCACTCTTGGCACTCCTCTTCTTTGGAGCGAGTTCAATCTTTTACTTTGTATTGGCATTAACAATTGGAATTGCCGTTGGAACCTACTCTTCGATTTTCTTGGCGGCACCGCTCTTGGTGAGCATGAAAGTATGGTCTGACAGTCGAGACTGAAAAACCAATGCTAAATTGGAAATGTTAAATTTTCCTTAAGTCTCGTCATTGTTGATGAGAGCCTGTCCTCGTAAAATCAAAGAAAGATCCTCTCATCCCTTGTCATCCCGACCAACGTGGAGGGATCCCTTTAGTCTGTACGCTTCGAAGGGATTTCTCCGCGGAGCCTGTCCTCGTGAAATCGGGGAATCGAAATGACAAATGAAAAAATCACAATCGAAAACGAGGACAAGCTCTCAGCGAGGATGACGGTAAAAATTAACTTGCCAGCTCCTTGAGAAAAGGAGTAGAATTCGCTCAACATAACGACCCCTTATTCATGAGTTCTGTTAATCCACAAGCAGACAAACTCAATCAAACCATAGAAAAGAATAACCCCGCTGTGCGCAGAATGCTGTCCGAAAAAGGAAAGAGCATTTTTTTTCCGAAAGGAGGAATTCTCAAACAATCAGCTGACGCAAAAGAGAAAAAATTCAATGCGACGATTGGGATTTCGGTTGGCGATGATGGGACTCCCCTCGTCCTCCCCTCTCTTCAGAAGCAGATTGGAATTGATCCAAAGAACTACGCGCCCTACGCGCCGAGTTTTGGTCTTCTTCCTTTGAGAAAGAAATGGCAAGAAAAGATACGAGAAAAAAATCCCTCACTCTCAGGCAAAGATATTTCATTGCCAGTAGTTACGAGTGGTCTGACGCATGGACTTTCCATGGCGGCGTACCTCTTTCTTGATCCAGAAGACACGCTTATATTGTCTGATAAATTCTGGGGGAATTACAAGCTCATCTTTCAAAATGGGTTTGATGCGAAGTTCTCGACGTTTAATACGTTCAAAGACGGAGCGTTTGATATTGAAAGTCTTGAATGGACCCTCAAAGAAAGTCCAAAGGGAAAGAAGGTTGTCCTTCTGAATATCCCAAACAACCCCACTGGATATACGCCCAGTGAGGCAGAGGCGGACAAGATTGTAGAGGTTCTACGACAAAGCGCTGAAGCGGGCAATGAACTCGTGGTCATCTGCGATGATGCCTACTTTGGATTGTTGTATGAAGAAGGGCTCTTAAATGAATCGCTCTTCGCCAGACTTGTCGATCTGCACGAGAATATTTTGGCAGTAAAGATTGATGGCGCAACGAAGGAAGAATACGCATGGGGATTCCGTGTGGCGTTTGTCACCTTTGGAGGGAAGAATTTATCCCCCGAAACATTGGAAGCCTTTGAACAAAAAACCGCAGGCGCTATCCGGGGAAATATCTCCAATTGCTGTCACCTATCTCAGAGCTTGCTTTTGAATCTCTTTGAGAGTAAAATCTACGATCAAGAAAAGAAACAAAACTATGACATCCTCGCCGAACGCTATGAGGAAGTCCGTGCTGTTATGCAGGCGAACAAAGAACGGTTTGCGCCGTACTTCAAGGCATTGCCGTTTAATTCAGGATATTTCATGTGTGTGGAGCTGGCGGACAATATTGAGAGTGAACAATTACGACAAGTGCTCTTGGAGAAATACGACACGGGCGTTATCGCCACAGGGAACTTAATTCGAATCGCCTTTTCTTCTATCGGGAAATCTCAAATTCCGGAACTTTTTGAAAATATTTTTAATGCCTGTCAGGAAATTTAATTTTTAACACCTTTCTTTTATGGACCCCGCTCAATTTCTTTCACAACTACTCGATTCTCAATCAAGTAAAATCTTACAAAACACATCACGAGAAAATCTCATTCATCACATTCTCGAACAGAAGTGGGCCCTTGAAACTCCCTCTGGAGCGCTTATCACGTGGAATGAAAGCAAATCCACTGGACGAAGTCCAGCGGACACCTATATCGTTCGGCATCCAGAAAGCGAGGAAAATATTGATTGGAATTCTCCGACTAATAAACCTCTCGATCCCGAACTCTTCGACGAGCTGTGGAAGGAAGCTTTTGAAATGCTGGAAAAGAAAGAACAATTGTACGTTTCTGATTATTCCATCGGAGCTGATGAGAAATTTGCGTTGCCAACGAAGTTTATCAGTGACAATCCCCTTTCGACACTCTTTGTAGATAACATGTTCCGTGGTCCTCTTGCGGACACAGCAAAAAGTGTTTTTGGGAATGACGAATTCACACTGGTGGCACTCCCTTATGACAAGATCGCTTCCAAGAACTACGACTCTGATATGGTTATTGCAATGGACTTCGATCGGAAGTTGGGATTGGTCTATGGATCTTCGTACTGCGGATCAATAAAGAAATTGATGTTCACCGTCATGAACTACATGACTCCAGAAAAAGGAATCCTGCCGCTGCACTGTTCGGCGAACGTGGGCGATGATGATAACTCTGCCCTTATCCTTGGGCTCAGTGGAACGGGAAAGACAACACTCTCAGCTGACGCCAGTCGTCCACTCATCGGAGACGATGAACACGGATGGTCTGATGATGGCGTGGCAAACTTTGAAAATGGATGCTACGCAAAACTCATCAACCTTAATCCCGAGAAGGAACCTGAGATTTATAGAATTACCTTTGGAGAAAAGAAAAACGTCATCCATAACGGCGTGATTATTGAGAATGCGATGATGTATCCAAACGGAACATTTGATCTCGATGATAAACGATTTACGCCAAACTCACGGGTTTCCTACCCGTTGTCTGCGTTGCAGAATATCAAGGAAGGATCCGTCAGCGGACATCCGAAGACGATTCTCTTTCTCACGGCCGATGCGAATGGTATCTTGCCTCCTGTTTCAAAACTGAGTCCTGATCAAGCCATGCTCTGGTTTCTCATGGGATACACGAGTAAGTTGGCGGGAACCGAAACCGGAATCACCGAACCAAAGACGACATTCTCTCGATTCTTCGGTGGGCCATTTATGCCACGAAATCCAAACGACTACACAGACCTATTGAACATAAAAATTACTCAACACGATGTGAATGTCTACCTCATCAATACGGGATGGACCGGTGGTCCTTACGGCGTTGGGAAACGGATTGATATTATGGTGACCAGAGCGATTGTAAACGCGTGTTTGAATGGAGAGTTAGAATCCGTGGAGTATGAAGACGACGAACGCTTTCACATTTCTGTTCCGAAGAGTTGCCCAAGCGTGGCGAATGAAATCCTAGATCCAAAAAACACATGGGGAAATAAAGAAGAATATGAGGAACGGGCAGATAAATTATCTCATGAATTCTCAGATTATTTTGACAAGATGTTCCCGAACGTGAATGATGCTGTACGCAATCAGTGCCCTGGAAAATGAGTGACCACACATTCTCTCTCTTTGACCCAATAGAAGACGACGTCAAAGTGAAGAAATCTCCTCCACCTACAAAGAAAACCGCTCCTGTTTCTGTCGATCCCAAGATCGAAGAAAGCTGGAAGAAGGTTTTGCATGGCGAATTTCAGCAGCCCTATTTTCAAGAACTGAAAGGCTTTCTCATGGAGGAACGAAAGATGGGAAAGGTTACGTTCCCGCCTGCTAATCAGATGTTTCACGCATTTGAACTCTGTCCTTTTGACAAGGTCAAAGTGGTGATTCTCGGACAGGATCCGTATCACGGACGCGGTCAGGCACACGGGCTTTGCTTCTCGGTCAATAAAGATGTGCGCATCCCGCCGAGTCTGCAGAATATGTACAAAGAAATTCACGAGGATCTCGGACTGCCTATTCCGACGCATGGGAATTTGGAACACTGGGCTGAGCAAGGCGTTCTGCTCCTCAACGCAACATTAACCGTGCAGGAGAAACACCCAACTTCGCACGCAGGGAAAGGCTGGGAGACGTTCACGGATCAGGTTATTCGCACGATTTCTGAGAAGAATGAAGGCGTTGTTTTTCTCCTCTGGGGAAACTTTGCTAAATCAAAAAAGAGCATTATCGATACCAATAAACACACGATTCTCACCGCTCCACATCCATCCCCTTTTTCGGTTCACTCGGGATTCTTTGGGTGTAAGCATTTCTCGCAGACCAATGAGATTTTAAAAAAGACCGGCAAGGAGCCGATCGATTGGAGTGTGTCTTGAAGAGATACGTATCCCGAAGGATACGTATCTGAGACTAAATGGAATTATTTGCTTGGGCAACTTCCTCCACAGCATCCGCCTTCTTTTTCTTCGTCTGAGAAATACATCTTGATAAAGGTTAAAAAATAATAAGGACTTAAATTGTAACACGGGGTAAAAAAAATCAATGTTTGTTTTTTACACTTCCGCTTATAGATTGATTTTGTAGTCGATTTTTTTTTAGAATTTCCATCCCTATCGCTATCCTTCGGGGTTTGGGGACAAACCGTGTCTGAGCGTCATCGGGACTCGGCAGTTATGCAATAGCGAACGAGCGAGTTTTTTGTCCCCAAAACTTTTTGGTTCTTTTTGTAACCAAAAAGAACAGTCCTGCCGATATCCACCATCGATAAAAGAAGGGATTCCTCCGTTTTAGTCGGAATGACAAAGGCGATGTTTTTTAAAGAGTTTTCCCATCCACCCACACAATGTCTTCTCTTCCTCTCCACCACGTCATCTGCCGTTTGGCATAGTTCCGATTTCGCTTTTGATTGGCCACTAGCGCTTCATCCTTTGAGATTTCTCCATCCAAGTACTGCATGATTTCTTTATATCCGAAACTCGTCAGCGCGCTCTTTGAGAATTTATATTTCTCTCGCAAGAGTTGTGTCTCTTCAACAAGTCCGTACTGGAAATGTGCCTCTGCTCTGTCGTTCAACCGTTTATACAGAATCTCTCGATCCAGTTCGATTCCTACTTTGAGGACCGGAAACCGAGGGGCTCCCCGTTCTGTAGATTTCTCCTCAGGGTTCTCTCCAAAAATATAATTCTCACTAATCGCATCCAACCACAGCATTGTTCCTCCACACAGGATGGGAATAAATCCTCGTTTGTGAATGGCATCAATTTTCTCAAATGCATACTTCTGAAAATCAACAACCGAGAATGTCCCTTCTGGCGAAATGAGATCAATCCCCCAGTGAATCACGTTTTGCATTTCCTCTTCGGTCACCTTCGCTGAGGAGATGTCGATATCGGTAAATACCTGCCGTGAATCGACACTGATGATTTCCGCATCCTCTAAATACTTCGCGAGTTCCACAGAAAACGATGTTTTTCCACTTCCTGTCGGTCCCAAAATTTCCACCACAGGGTGTTCGTGTTTCGCAATGAAATCGTCAATCACTTCAAAAATTTCAGTTTTCGAGTAGAGTTTCATCGAGTTGATTATACTCGTCCCCATAGTTTAATGGAAGAACGACTCCCTCCTAAGGAGTAGATCCTGGTTCGATCCCAGGTGAGGACACCACTTTAATACTGACTTATGACATTTCTTGATACCGATATCTTTGCAAAAATTGTGGCAGGAGAAATTCCCTGCGACAAAGTATTTGAAACCGACACTATTCTCGCTTTCCGCGATATTGCTCCCAAAGCCCAGACGCACATCGTGATTATTACCAAGGAGAATCTCGTTACAGCCAAAGAAGTAACCGAATCAAACCTCGAACTGTTCGGGGAACTCTTTCTCGTAGCCAAACAAGTAGCAGAGCAAGAAGGCATGGAAGGCTACAAACTTCACATGAACGTCGATGAAAAAGGCGGACAGGTTGTCCCCCACCTACATCTTCATTTACTCAGCGCTGACTTCAAGACGGGGCTTTAGGCCGCAAATGTATTGAGTTTCTCAGCCGTTTCGTTATCAATATTTTCTTCTTCCTGACGGAAGGCAAGAACCTCTGATTTGTGGTCCGCATCAACCGCATCCATTTGAACATTTTCCTCTTCTCCTTCTGGAATAGGATTTTCTGCAACTGGAACTGCTTCCTCTTGTGGTATTTCTTGGGTGTCTGTTTTTACCTCTGCTTCTTTCTTTTTAATAGCCTCTAATTCATCTTCTGCACCATCCACTGTTTGTACGGCAGAATCAATGTTCTGTTCTTTTCTTTCAACTGCGTCTTTGTAATCTTCTGCTCTCTTTGCCGTGTCTTCATATTCAAACGTATTTCCATAATCCCCCGTGCTAAACGCTTTATTTTCTGTATAGGCTCCATTTGTTTTGGTTGGGTCAGTCACATCGACCATGTCTTCTTTGATATCTTTTTTATCTCCTTCTTGCTCTTCGTCAGAAGGGAGTTCTCCTTCTGTTGGTTTCGGATCATCTTTCTTATTGTCTTCAATCTCGTCCAATAATGCTTCATTGGGATCTCGATCTTTTGCGTCCTCATTGAGAGCGTCATTGTTGTCGATCTGTTCAATATTATTCATGGTTTAGACGGCTTTAAGTTCTTCTTCTAGTTTCTCTAATTCCAAAGCATCAGATTCTGTACTTTTCCGTTCAGTATACACACGGATAATTTTTCCTTTTTTATTCGCATAGACTTGTTGTTCTTGTTTTTTTCGTTGATTGAGGTCGTGTCGTTTATCCTGTTCATCTTTCAAAATGTCGAACAACGCATCTTTCTTCATATCATCAAAACTCTGCATATTCTCTAACAAGAATTTCTTTTTCGCCTCGTCCATTGCGTGGGACGCTTCGATAAGTTTTGGGAGCAATGTGTAGTCTTTCATTTTATTTTGGAAAAGATTGTTTGAGCCAAGCGGGAACTTTTTTGTTATTTGGATCAATTGTCACTTCTGCACTCTGCGTTGAGGGCACATCTGATTTCCCCATCGCATTCTCATGCGGTTGCTGGGGCGCTTCAAATGGGATATGTGAAGGTGGTGTCGGTGACACCGCTGGTTGATCCTTGTCCTCCAACATCGCAAATGATGTTTGGGCGGGATGCACGGTTTCAGTAAGTTCTATTTTTCGAATCTCCACTTCTTGTGGGATGTGGAGTCGATCTTTTTGTGATTGAAGCAAGAGTTTCAAGAATTCAAATTGAACCTCCGCTACTCCTTTCTTCGCGATTGTGAAGTTGAGCCCATTTGGCACTAATTCCCCTCCTCCTCCAAGCAATGCTTGTAAGTCTCGGAAGTTAATGTTTGGTTGCGCTGACCGCACTTGAATCACTGTTTTTCCTTTTTCTTCTATAAAGAGAACCGCGAGTTCAGTTCCTTTGGTATGACGAAGCAATTCATCAACCATGTTTTCAACGTTCTCTGGTTTCGCTTCCGCGAGTTCAAAGTCCGCCTTTACAATGCTTGACCACCCAATCCGATGCACTGGATCCACTTCATAATTTGAAAGAATCCGTCCCCAGATTTTGAGGGTTGAGAATGATTTCATTTTAAAGAGATGCTCGATGATCTCCGATTGTTCGGCTCCCATAGATTGCAGTTTTGCCGCTGATTCAAAGGCATTCGCGGTTGTAACTGGTTCTTGGAAACTTCCTGTTCGTCCCACAATTCCTGTGAGCAACATCGTCGCAATCTTTTTGTCCAATGACAGACCTTCTGTCTTTTCGACCAACTCAAGCAATAATTCACACACTGAACTGCGTGAAGGATCGACCAAGTTTACCGTTCCGAAGAAGTCATTCCCCGCTGACACCGCGATATTGAGAATTGGTGTAGAAGCAAAGAGTTGTGTATTTGATTCAAAGACCTTCCCGGCTTTCTCTAAGCTCTCAAGTCCAAGTGTCACAATCACATCAAATTTCCCTGCACTCTGCAAGAAGCTCACATCTGATGGTGAGAAAAATCCGTCTTTTGGAGACACCAAAATATCTACTGAATCCTCCTTCATATTATATTTCACCTTATCGACGTTCGCCTTTGCTGTGGAAATGGAAATCACAAAGTCGCTTTGTTCTCCCAAATCCTTGCTCAACTTCTCAGCCCCACCCATGAATTCCAGGTTTTTGGGAAGATCAGAGGGCGCGATTGCCACCGCTTCCTTTCCTGCCGCAAGAAGAACATTTTGCAATGCTAACATTCCAGCCACTTCATCCTCGTGCCACTGCTGTGGGGCTACAATAAGGATTTTTTGTGATCGGTGCAGGAAGCTAACGGCTTGTTCTCTTGGGGTGGTGTTCATGTGTGGACTTTGTTTTTTTTCAAATTTAGAGGTTATTATAAGTTATTTTAAAATATAAGTCAAACATATTGTCAAGGAATTCCCCTCAAACCTATCCCTCCTCCCCTTTCCTCATTCCACCGCCACCTCTCTGTCATCCCGGAATCCCCTCCCCCCTGTCATCCCGGAATTCTGCAAGAATATCCGGGATCCAGCCATAAACAACACTCCTGATTTCTTTTTAGCTAGATCTCGGATATCCCTTCGGGATTCCGGGAAGACGAGGATAGGTGATGACAAATAGAAATTGAAGATTCCTTTTCATTCCTTTACAATCCGACCGTCTTATAAGAAATACATGCTCGATATTAAAGCCATTCGCGAAAATCCTGATCTCTTTAAGAAAGCCTTGAAACGAAAAGGCATAGAAGCTTCGCAGATTG
>CAZVBV010000032.1:0-6287 GCA_964625805.1 uncultured Candidatus Peribacteria bacterium
GTTCTTGTACACAGACAAAGCTTTCTCCTTCGCGAAGCGCTTAACTTCTGATTCCATTGACGCTGATCTCTCCAAAATTTCTTCACATTTGGGTTTTTCGATCGCAAATTTGATGCCCATTTTCAGAAACATATCTTTTCGCGTTGATGAGAGGGATGCGAGAATAATTTTCATTGTGTAAGTATTTCTTTTAATTTTTCTAACACTGGATCTATGTTAGTTAAAATTTCATTGTTTTGGAATCGAAAAAGCATTGGTCATTCTGGCTTGCCCAGAATCGCTTGAGTTTTTAATATGAATAAAGAACGAAGTGAAGTACTAATACAAGTTCGCCGCTAAACGCTTAAATCATTTTGCCAAGTTTTAATCCGATTCCGGTCAAGCCGGAATGACTAGAAAAAGTACAAAGAGAGAAACCTTCCGAGAATAGATCACAAATGCTCTCCAATATACTGAGAGGATGTGAGTTTCTCCCTCTATACAAAGAAGAAAAGAAGAGCCAATCCCGCAATGATGCAGTAAGGCGCAAACCAAATCCAGTGTCGACGAACGAGTCTCATCATCCATCGCATGGCAAAGATTGCGGCAATGAGTGAAGCGATACATCCCACGAACTGAAAAGGAGTAATCGCAAAGCCCTCTTGTCCTACTGAAAAAATGAGTGCTGCAAGAATCGTTGGTACCGCCAAAAGGAATGAAATTTTTGCGACGTGCTTCCTGTTCACCCCAAGGAATATCAAAATTGAAATGGTAATCCCTGCTCGGGAAATTCCTGGCAGAACGGCAATCCCTTGAAACAGTCCGAGAGCAATCGCAATCCACCAAGTGAAATGTCGTTCTTGTTTGGAACGAAAAACTTCCGATCCCATAATAATAAATCCTGTGAGAATAAGAGTTATTGCTACCGACTCGGTTGTACGAAAAAATTCAAATTGTGATTCGAGTAATAAGGCCACCGGCACCGTTGCGAGCGAAGCAACGAAAAGCTTCCATCCAAAGATTCCTTGCTCTTTATCGCCCTCGCAAATGTGGCACGTCTTCCCTACTCCGAGAAGAATACTCCCGATGTCTTTCCTGAAGACGATCAAAACCGCCAGCAAGCTCGCTACATGGAGACTTATTTCAAAGTGGAGATCGGGAACAAGTCCCAAAAACTCCTCCGCAAGGAAAATATGTCCGCTAGAAGAAATGGGAAGAAACTCTGTTATTCCCTGAATCACTCCGAGAAAGATTGCATTGAGAAAATCCATCTTTGTAATAATTAATGATTAATGAAGAATGATCAATAAAAATACCACCCTTGTCATCCCGACCCCCCGATTTCTCGAGGGCAGGCTCTGCGGAGGGATCCCTTTTTTTATTTACCTGAAACAAGGGATTTCTCTGTTTCGCTTCGCTCCAATCGAAATGACAAAACCTTTTTTAATATAAAATAACATTCTCATTTCCCCTCAAGTCTTTTTTGAACAAAATAGTTGACCTCACTACATCTTGTATTCTAAACTACGCCTCCACACAACATATTGTGTGGAAACATAAAACGTCTCTTCCTTTGTGAAGCGGCGATTCTTTAACCCCCAAGTGATTGAACAATAAATGTGTTCAAGACTTATTACACTCTCTCATGGAAAAACAAATATACAAACGTACCGGACAACTCGTGGATTTCGATCCCGATTGCATCAAAATTGCTATTGCAAAAGCAGTGGAAGCAACACCCGATCACGGGCTCTCGCTCCCCTCTTTCGCAGAGATCGTAAGTAAAGAAGTAAATACGGAGATTGAATTGCGATTCTTCGAGCAGGAAAAAACACCGTGCGTCGAAGATGTGCAGGATATCGTGGAAGAATCATTGGTGCATTCTGGGAACTTTATCGTGGCCCGCACCTACATCCTCTACCGATCACAGCACGCTCAGAAGCGAGCCGAACAGCGGATTAAGGAGTTAGAGAAACTGGACAAGGATTTACTCACGGTAACGAAGGCAAATGGAAAGAAAGAAAAGTTTGATAAAAAGAAACTCGAAAGAACATGGAACATTGCGGCAAAAGGATTTGAGAAATCATGTCCGTTCAAAGACGTCTTTGGTGTCTTTAAGATTACGCTCATCGATGGAATCGAAACTTCACAGGTGTTGAAGAACTTGCGGAAATCAACCCTCGATATGATTACCGTGCACAACATTGATTGGCAGAACGTGGCGGGTCGTCTCTACGCAATGGAGTTTTATAAAGAAGCGACGCAGAACCGGAAAATGAAGTACGAAGATATTTACAGTGCAAAATCGTGGAAAGCGCACTTCGATGATTATGCGAAGAAAGGACTCTATTCGACGAAATTTGGCGAATCATACAGCGATGCCGATATCTTAAAAGCCGGTTCGTGGATCGATAAGGACCGCGATTTTACCTACATCTATTCAACACATCTCGCCTTCGCGAAGCGGTATTTATTAAACCCGAACAAAGTGGTTCATGAGCTTCCCCAAGAAATGTACTTGGCAGTAGCCCTCTTTCTTGCGATACCAGAGGATGATAAGAATCGAATGCAGGTAGCAAAAGAAATTTATGAAGTCACATCAAAACAACAATTGAGTCTCCCAACGCCTACGTTGCTCAACGCACGGACAAACTTCCATCAACTCTCCAGTTGCTTCAAATTGAACGTTGACGATGATCTGCGGTCGATTTATCACAACATTGAGAACATGGCGCAAATCTCCAAATTTGGAGGGGGTGTCGGTGTCTATCTGGGACACGTCCGTTCTAGGGGTGCTGAAATACGAGGGGTGAAGAATTCCTCTGGTGGAGTGATCCCGTGGACACGAGTGATCAATGATACCGCCTGTGCGGTGAATCAACTCGGGGCACGACTCGGAGCGATTTCTCCAACATTGGATATTTGGCATCGAGACATTCATGACTTTTTGAACCTTCAAACCGAAAGTGGAGATATCCGTTCCAAAGCGTTCGATGTGTTCCCGGCAGTCTCTGTCCCCGATATCTTCATGAAGCGTGTGGAGGCGGAAGGAACGTGGACACTCTTTGATCCACATGAAGTGCGAAAAGTAACAGGACAACGTATGGAGGACTTGTTTGATACAGACTTTGAGAAGTTCTATCTGGAATGCGAGAAGAACGACAAACTCGGCA
Source organism: uncultured Candidatus Peribacteria bacterium (assembly GCA_964625805.1). Classification (GTDB taxonomy): domain Bacteria; phylum Patescibacteriota; class Gracilibacteria; order UBA4473; family UBA4473; genus CAZVBV01. The sequence goes on from CAZVBV010000032.1 coordinate 3,153, forward strand.
TGAAGGAGGTCATTCAAGCGAAAGACTTGATGAAGGAGCTCTTGAAAACGGCCGTGGAAACGGGTATGCCGTACGTGTTCTATCGAGACACGGTGAATCGATTGAATCCGAATAAGCATGCAGGGAATATTTACTCAACACAACTCTGTACTGAAATTTGTCAGAATACGTCCGAAGCAAAGTTCAAAGAAGAAACGTTTGAGGACGGAACGGTGAATATCAAATACACCCCTGGTGAAACCGTCGTGTGTAATCTGGCGTCTATTAATATGGCAAAGGTCCATACCGATGAAGATATTAAGAAAGTCTTCCCCATTGCGATGCGAGTGCTCGACAACGTCATCACGTTGAACTTCTACCCCATCAAAGAATCTGAACTCACATCCAAGAAGTACCGATCAGTGGGCTTGGGATTCATGGGACTCGCGGAATACTTAGCGTGTAATGGATTCTCCTATGATAGTGCTGAAGCGAGAGAAGACGTGGATAAACTCTTTGAAAAATATGCCTACGCGACCTTAGACAACTCGTCAATGATGGCTGAGGAACGGGGAGCATATGAACTCTTCAAAGGAAGTGAATGGGAAAAAGGAGTGATCTTTGGACGTGATGAAGCGTGGTATAAAACAAACTCAAAAACTGATCTCGATTGGAGTGATCTTATTGCGCGGATTAAAACGAAAGGAGTGCGATTTGCCTACCACCTCTCCCCTGCTCCCAATACTTCAACGTCTGGAGTGGTAGGAACGACGGCGGGTCTCTTGCCTGTTTACAAGAAGTTCTTTGTCGAAACGAATGTGATTGCGCCAACCGTAACCGTGGCGCCAAATCTGAATCAAGAGAACTTCTGGCTCTATAAAGAATATCCAACCCTCGACATGAACGATGTCATCGACATGGTGTCTGTCATTTACAAATGGGTTGATCAATCGATCTCCTTTGAGTGGATGATGAACCCTGAACGCACCTCTCCCGCGGATCTGTACGGTTGGTACATGAAAGCGTGGAAGCAAGGTGTCAAAACCGTTTACTACCTTCGCTCCATGTCGGGCGACGCGCAGGCAGCGTGTGATAGTTGTAGCGGATAAACAAAAAATATTCCTCCCCTTGCAGGGGAGGTTGGGAGGGGTACTCTTCTCAAAACCTTTAACTCTTAAACTATTTATTACAATGAAAAAAAACAAAATCTTTAATCACGACGGCGATGATTCAATCGAAAATCGAACAATCATCAAAGGAAACCCTACGGGACTTTTCAACCTCAATGCCGTGAAATACAACTGGGCAAAAAAAATGTATCAGGTCATGATCGGAAACTTCTGGGTACCGGAGAAAATCAGCGGGCTCAATGACGACGCTATTATGTACAAGAATTTGAAGGACGAAGAGAAGACTGCGTATCGAGGGATGCTTTCCTTCCTCACATTCCTTGATAGTTTGCAGACGGTAAACCTCCCAAACTTCTCCGACTACATCACCTCCCCTGAGGTGAATCTAATTCTCTCAATTCAATCGTTTCAAGAAGCGATCCACTCACAGTCTTATACCACGATCCTCGAAACAGTGGTCGATGCAAAAGAACGGGAATCGATTTATTATTTCTGGAGAGACGACAAGACTTTACTTGAACGAAACAAATACATTGGAGAGATTTACCAGAAATTCATCGACGAACCGAATGACGAAAATTTCTTTCGTGCGCTGATTGGAAACTTCTTGCTTGAAGGACTTTATTTCTACAACGGGTTCGCCTTCTTCGACACACTCGTCTACAACAGTAAGATGATCGCCACTGGACGAATGATTAACTATATCCGGCGAGATGAGCTCACGCACGTGGTTCTCTTTGCCAACATCATTAAAGAACTGAAAAAAGAATTCCCTGAGATGGTCGATGAAGAGGTTATCCGAGAAATGTTCACTGAGGCCGTAGATCAGGAAATTGCATGGACACATCACATCATTGGAAATGGGATTCCAGGGATTTCCAGAGCTTCTACCGAGGCGTATACCAAGTATCTTGCGAATGATCGATTGGCAATCTTAAAAATGGATCCACTCTATCCTGAAGTCACGACCAATCCATACAAGCACCTTGAAGCCATGGCGGACAACAATGCTGAGAAGACAAACTTCTTCGAATCAACCGTGACCAACTACACACAGTCAACGTCGTTGAAGGGGACGTGGGATTTCTAGATATTCTAATAAGATACGTATCCTTTGGGGATACGTATCTCTAAAATTACAAATCAAACTCAATCCCCCCATCGTCGTCGAGTTCCTTCTCGACCTCAATTTCCATCTCATCAGGATGAAAGATCTTCTTAATCATGGAATCCTTTCCTTTCTTTTGTTTCGGTTCGACGTTTAACGACGCTCCACTTGCTGGACGTTTAGAAACTCTCTCATCACGCTCTGGCTGTCCCTTATCTCGAACATGCGTTTGTACGAGCCCTGAGATGAGTTCTTTGAGTGAAGATTCTTCGGTGAAGTTCTTCGCATCGACTTGCTGTTCTCGATAGTTCTCAATAGTTCGTGCAACCTTCTGTGGTGCATGCATACGGTGCGCTTCATAAAGCACTCCTCCATTGTATTTCATAAAGAAAAGGTCTCCGTAATTTCCCAAAAAAGACCGAACTCCAATCCTCACCACCTGAATCTCGTCCAAGTTCCAATAATCAACTCGTGATGATTTCTTATTAAAAATTCCTGTCCATTCTACAAACAACAAATTATCAGTCGTCATTAAAATCGCATTGAAATACCACATGAAGAATACGCAGATTGATTTATACAAAGCAAAGAGAAGAAAAATCAGTTCAACAAATTCCCACAATGCATAAAACCGAAAGATGTACCAAATCGCACCCGCAACACCTCCCCAGAGGAGGAAATAAAACATCATCTTCGCGAACGTTGAAGAAAACTCTTTTCGGAATACCGCCTCTACTGCCTCGCTGTCTTCAAGGAGTGAGCCAAATCCCAGTCGCTTTGCGTTAAAAAGTTTGTAATTCGCCATCTGGAAAAGATTGTAGCAGAAAACTTTTTGTTTTACACTCTGCACGAAATTTTATCACATGATCAAAGACAAAGACCAGAGCTGGACCAGTTTTATTATCGAAGCGCTTATTC
>CAZVBV010000032.1:6387-9664 GCA_964625805.1 uncultured Candidatus Peribacteria bacterium
ATGATCAAAGACAAAGACCAGAGCTGGACCAGTTTTATTATCGAAGCGCTTATTCTTATTGGAATCGTTCTCTTTATTCGATTTTATATTTTCCAATTCTTCCGTGTATCAGGGCCTTCTATGTGCCCGACGCTTAATATTCTGCAGGAAGAATGCCAGTACGGCAAAGGTGAATTTATTTTTGTAAATGAAATTTCCTACAACTTTTTTAGGAAACCAGCGCGTGGTGAAGTCGTTGTTTTTCATCCTCCACATAAAAAGATTTTTTACATTAAAAGAATCCTCGGTGTTCCTGGCGACACGATTGAAATCAAAAATGGAAAAACCTATCTAAACAATGAGTTTGTAGAAGATTATCAACTCGATGAAAGCTATCTTTCTCCTCGGAACGATGGACGCACCCGAACATTCGGACGAGAATCCTTTACCGTTCCCCAAGGGCATTACCTCCTCTTCGGAGATAATCGAGCCGAGAGCTTAGATGCCAGGCAATGCTTCTGGTCAGGGGGCTGCGACGGGACACACACTCCTTTTATTCCAAAGAAAAACATCACCGGAAAAGCTGAATTTGTTATTTGGCCTTTTTGGAAAAGTCGATGGATTGAGAATGAGCTCGCTCCCCTCCTTGAATTAGAAACAATAGTAGAATAAATATCCTTGACGCAGAAGGCGAGAAACTTAGAATCTGTGTGTTCTTTTCGATGCTCAGAATTTTGAAACAAAATATTCTTAAATGCGTATTACTTTTTGATCATCATTATTTTTATTTCTAAACAAAAACAAACACCATGAAAAAATTGTTTTTCCTCGGTCTCGTTGCGAGTTTCTTTTTTGGTACCCATTCAGTGCAAGCCAGTGCTATTGATAACGTAAGCGCACTCTATACTACTGATAGCAAGATTTTTCTTCAGTGGGATCATCTTGATGATTCTCTTCTTTTTGATACAGAAGGATATGCTCTCCAATATAGTGAGTATGAAAATAAAGTAAGGAATGTCGATCCGGGAACACTTTTTTTAAGTAAAAAACTTAACTACATCACTCTTCGTCCTGGTGCAACATTCGCCGAAAATACGTGGTACTACTTCAGAGTGTATACGTATGTAATTGATGGTCGATCACGAGTTCTGACAAATGGTTCTAAAATTTTGAAATGGAAATACCTCTCTAATGGGGAGACTGAAAGTGAAATAATTGAAGCGAATGATCCTGTTGTTTCTGACATTTCTGCCGATATTGGTATTGAATTTGGAAAACTCCGTGTTACTCGTTACGACACATACGCAACATTCTCATGGTCTCGACCAAACTTAGCAAAAAGTGATGCAACAGGTGTTGTTGTTGTATTAAACGAATCAGGAAGCGCTAATACATTAGTAGAACTTGAAGCGGGACTCGATATCACAAGTGGTAAAGTGACTGGCCTGACTCCTGAAACAACATACGAAGTAAAAGGATATTTCTATAAATATGTCGGCGGTGAAGATCAAAAATTTGGGGTGGGAACAACTGAAATATTTACTACACAAAAAGCATATTCTGCTGCTGAGAAAGACCGAATTGATAGACTTCGAGAACGAGGATTAATTCATGACAATGCCCTCACAACAGTAAGTGTTCCCGGATCCGAGGAAGTAATAATTCCTGATACTTCTGTTGAAAATATCGCTCCTGTAGCTCCTGCTCCTGTAGTGATTCCTGTCGCTGTACCTTCCACGATATCCACCTCTAGCACTTATACTCAGACACAAATTGAAAAAAAAATTGAGAACCTAGAACGAGAACTCCAAACATGGCGACTAAAATTAAAACAATTGGGAACGAACTCAAATTCTAGCTTTAATAGCACAACTCCTACTCAACCTCTTTATCCTGATTATGGAAGTTCTTCAACAACTCGAACAACGGCAATCAAAAAGCCAAGAGAGACGCTTCGTGAACGAATGTGTCGTGTTTTAAAACTAAATTGTAAGTAACATACCTTCTGTGTTACACTCCTTTTTGAATAAAAATAAAATGAAAAAACTTTTTCTTCTCGGCCTCGCCTTCCTTATTACACCAGCTTTCGCGGCAGATTTTACGCCCGATTCATCAATGTGTATTCAGGTCATGCAAAGTGCTGTTAGTCCACAAGGCGTATGTAAAACTTTTTCTACTCCCTGTGATGTTCCAGAAACTTGGAAAGTTCTTTCTTCGTGTGATTTAGTAAAACCAAAAGATAAAAATACTCGATTTCAAGACGTAGTAAATCGACGAAAGATGGCACGAACGAAACGGATTCAGGAGATGGCAAAAGAACAAGCTGCAAATCCTGTTAAACGCCGTATTACGAGTCAGCCACGATTCGTAGGACGAGCACTGTATACGAAACGACGTGGAGCTGAAAACATGCGACTCGGTAAAACGAAAGGAGGATCTTATTTTGATAATAGATCAACAACAGCATTGCCAGATATGGATGATGGGAAAGCGTACAATCGATTCCGAGAACAAAACGAGAAAACAATGCCAGGACTCAGTCAGGAAGGAGAAATGACGAAAGTGCAGAAATTCCAACAAAATATTCTTGATGGAGGAGATCGTCGCCCAGGATGGGAAACATCTACACGGATGAAACGAACGGGATATCTCACGATGGAAAGTTACTACTCTCAGAGAGCTATGAAACGAAAAGCTGGACCAGCACGACACTGGCGCGAATTGCACCCAAATAAACGACCGAAATTTCGACAAAAAGTTCGAAGTGGTCGTTCTGGATGGCGAGGTCCAAGAATGGAAGGAGATTTAGGAGGAAGTTTACGAGATTAATTTTATTGAAATTTAAATTAAGGTCCGGACCCTGTTGGGGTCCGGACCTTTTTCTTTTATTGCTGGTGCACGAGGAGGGACATTCTCCTGACGTACCGCTCTATGCGGGACTACTCGAGCACTCAAATCATCGTCCCCCGCCTTGCGGGATCCTCAGTTTTCGTAACGAACCCACTGGGTTCTCGTCCTACTGTATTATAAAAATCCAGTACGCTCCGTTGGAGCATTCTGCATTTTTATGGTGCACGAGGAGGGACATTCTCCTGACGTACCGCTCTATGCGGGACTACTCGAGCACTCAAATCATCGTCCCCCGCCTTGCGGGATCCTCAGTTTTCGTAACGAACCCACTGGGTTCTCGTCCTACTGTATTATAAAAATCCAGTACGCTCCGTTGGAGCATTCTGCATTTTTATGGTGCACGAGGAGGGACTCGAACCCTCACGCCTTGCGGCACTAGTTCCTAAGA
>CAZVBV010000033.1:0-9437 GCA_964625805.1 uncultured Candidatus Peribacteria bacterium
AAATAGAAGCTGAATTTAATTCAATAGCAGGACCTTATTTAGTAAGAGAAAAACAATGGTTTCCAAAGGAACTTGATACGGGGAAGATTGTAAAAATACTAGAACTCTACGCACTTCAACTCGAGAATTTAGATTCTGTATACAAAGACTCTAAGTTTCAACTGACAAAAGTTACCTTTGGAAAAACGCAAGCAACAAAAAAAGAACCGCACTCTCTTACTGATTTTTCTCTCAATTTCAAAACAGATGAAGAGAATTTTGAAGACTTTCTCCTCTTCTTGCAAAGTGGAGAGCTCTCTGAGAAATTAAAAATTGGGAAAAAGAAAGGACAGATCGAGCTTGTAGATTACAAATTTCTAGAAAACAACATCCTTCCACTTGTACACATCAATTCTATTAAAACGACATTAGATAAAAAAGATAACACACTTAATGTACAGTTGAAGGCTGTTTTCTTCTCTCAATAAGACACTCTTAATCCTATGACGACAAAGTCCACTATTGATTCTCTAAAAGATGCCATTGTTGCGGGTGATGTTCCGTTGACAATTGAATCGACAATGAAAATGTCACTGGAGAAAGGAGCCTCTGATATTCATATTGAACCTCACAAAGACATTGTTCAGATTCGTTTACGTATTGATGGTATTTTGCAAATTCTTGTAGAGTACCCACCAAATCTTCATCCGGGAATCATTTCTCGAATAAAGATCATGTCGAATCTGAAAATCGACGAATCACGAGTCCCGCAAGATGGACGGATTACAACCTACGTTGGAAACACTGAAGTTGATATGCGTACTTCCACTCTCCCAACAATAAATGGCGAGAAGGTGGTAATGCGTGTAGTAGACAAATCAAAAACAGTCCCAAAACTTCAAGAACTCGGAATTGTAGGACGAAATTATGAACGATTTTTAAAAGCCGTAAGCGATCCAAACGGAATTATTCTTACCACTGGGCCGACGGGATCAGGAAAAACAACCAGTTTGTATTCGGCGCTCAATTACCTCAATTCGATTGAGAAAAACATCATGACGTTTGAGGATCCGATTGAAAATCAAACCGAAGGAATCAATCAAAGCCAGATGCGACCAGATATCGGATATACCTTTGCATCGGGTTTGAGAACTGCCCTGCGACAAGATCCAGATATCATAATGGTGGGAGAGATTCGAGACAAAGAAACCATTGATATTGCGATTGAAGCGTCATTAACCGGACACTTGGTGCTCTCGACCATCCATACCAATTCTGCTGTGGAAACGATCACTCGTATTATGAACATGAAGGTGCCAGACTTTCTTTTGACGGCATCGATCAACCTTATTATTGCGCAACGATTGGCACGAAAACTTTGTGACAACTGTAAACAACCACAAACACCGAGTATCGATGCAAAGAAAAAAATACAAGCAGCGTTTGCTGTGTTCGCTCCCTATGAAGGATTTGATGATGGAATGTTGAACGATCCAATTTTTTATACTCCGAACAAAGAAGGATGTGAAAAATGTGCTGGACAAGGATACCTTGGCCGACTTGGAATTTATGAAGTGCTCTATATGAGCGAAGGAATTAAAAAAGCTATTTTGGCAGGAATGCCATCCTTTGAAATTCAAAAACTCGCACAGAAAGAAGGAATGATTACCCTTGAACAAGACGGTCTCATTAAAGCTGTTAAGGGTGAAACCTCTCTCGAAGAAGTTTATAAACTCGTGAAAGACTAATCATGATAGATCCAAATATCCCGGCATCGCCCCAAACAGCCGTTGAAGAAAGCTTTGATGAGATTATCTTGGACATCAAAGAAGGTGCTGTTGTTAATAAGAAAGATGAAAATAAAAAAGGCATCTTTTCTGGAATAATTAATGTCTTCACTCTCGCCAATGATTGGGTTATAGAACAGTCACCCGTAAAGCTGCAAGAGAAGCTTCTTTTCTTTCAACTCCTTGGTGCGATTGTACAATCCGGGATTTCTATTCCCGAAGCCTTACGAATGCTGGAGCTACAAACGGCAAATCAAAAAATGAAACGGGTTATCAGTGATATTCATAACTCTATTGAAGGTGGTGCCAGTTTGGCGGGAGCCATGCGACAGAACGATGATATTTTTGATCGAGCAACGTGTTCGATTGTCGAAGCCGGTGAAAAATCAGGAAAATTAAATGAAGTGTTAAAGGAGCTTGTATCACAGTACGAACGAATGAATTCCATTCAGAAGAAAGTAAAATCCGTCATGACATATCCAATGATTGTGATTGTTGTGATGATACTTCTCGCCGTTATTGTCGTAGTATTTGTGGTTCCAAAACTTATCGAACTTTTCGGGGATGTTGAAAGTCTCCCCCTTCCTACGCGAATTTTAGTGTTTTTGAGTGATCTTGTGCTCAAACAGTGGCCACTTCTTATTGGAGGACTTGTTAGTGTTATCACTGCTTTTACTTTCTGGAAAAAATCACGAGTTGGCCAGCTCCAATGGGCTCGATTACTCCTTAGTTTCCCCATTGTAGGGGGTATTTTAAAAGGAATGATTCTTTCTCGTGTCACTCGTATTTTTGGATTCTTAATTGCGTCAGGGGTTCCCATTGTAGAGGGGCTAAAAATCACTTCCAGTATTGCGGGAAACCATATTTATGAAGAAAAATTATTATTAACGGCCGAGGATCTTTCAAAAGGAATTCCAATAGCCGAGAACCTCGCTGATAGTGAGAATTTATTTCCACAGATGCTTATCAGCATGATTTCTATTGGAGAAAAGACGGCCTCACTGGAAGGGATTATGATAAAGATTGCGGATTTTTATGAAGACGAACTCGAACGAAAAATTGGAACCATTGCGAAACTAATGGAGCCTGTTATTTTAGCTTTTATTGCCGTAGGCGCAGTCTTCATGATCTTGGCGATTTACTTGCCGATCCTCCAGATGAACGATCAGATAGTAAAATAATTCTCTCCTCTTAGACTTTTTAACGTCTTCCTCGTATACTTCGGGCGAATTATTTTTAAGTTTTTTATGACAAAGACAGTTTTGGTTATCGGAAATGGTGGACGAGAAAATGCAATCTGTGATGCGCTCTCCAGATCACCACAATCTCCTCACATTGTTAATTTCGCGACTTCTCGAAACCCTGGGATGGTTCTCTTGGGGGTGGAAATAGTACTGACAGATTCTCTCGTCAACTTCGATCACTTAAAGAATATTGCGGAAGATAAAAAGCCAGACTTTGCGGTTGTCGGACCCGAAAACCCAATCCAAGATGGCGTTACTGACTTTCTTATGTCTCTGGGAATTTCTTCTTTCGCCCCTTCTCAAAAATGCGTACAGTTGGAAAGTTCCAAAAGTTTTACGCGTAATTTGCTTAAAAAATACAACATTGATGCTTCGCCTGATTTCCTTGTTTCAACCGATGCGAAAGACGAGGCACGAGCTGCATTCTTTGGGAAATTCGATGGTCAGATCGTGGTCAAAGCTGATGGACTCTTAGGAGGAAAAGGAGTGATTGTGGCGGGTGATCATTTTAACTCATTAGAAGAAGCTGAAGATTTTGCGAAGCAATCCATTGAGAAATTTGGAAGCGTGGTTCTCGAAGAAAAATTAATCGGACAAGAGTTCTCTCTCATCTCTCTCGTGGACGGAGAGACGGTTCTCGACACACCTGCGATACAAGATCACAAACGAGTAGAAGTTGGCGACCAAGGGCCTCAAACGGGCGGTATGGGAACCATTAGTGATGAGCATAATTCCCTCCCCTTTCTCACTCCCGAAGATGTGGCAACAGCACACAACATCACCGAACAAGTCATGAAAGCGATCAAAGAAGAGCTTGGCGAACGATTTGTGGGAGTAATGTACGGAGGATTTATCGTGACAAAACGTGGAATAAAATTGATTGAATACAATGCTCGATTTGGAGATCCTGAGGCACTTAATATTTTACCGATTCTCAAAACCGATTTTGTGGATGTATGTGTGAAAGCAATCCAAGGACGACTCGATGAACTCGGCCCATTGGAATTTGAACCGGTCGCGACAGTGCTCAAATACCTCTGTGCAAACGGATATCCAACGAATCCAGAAAAAGGCGCACAAATCACCGCTCCTACTAATTGGAATACCGACCAAGCCAAAACATTCTTTGCCGGCATTACAGTTTCTGACGAAGACACGTTGATTCTGAGTGGTGGCAGAGCCATTGGAGTTTTGGGAATGGGTGCGAATTTAAACGAAGCAAACGAAAATTGCGAAGCCATGATTTCACACTTTGAAGGACCACTGTTCTACCGAAAAGATATTGGGACTGCCGAGCTCGTGCAGAAACGAATTGATGATTTAGCCCTCGTGAGGAATTAAGTCCTCACACCAGTATCTCGGGAGAGATTTCGCCTCTGGATTCTTTTTGAAATAAGCAGCTACTAACTTTTCATTTTCCTCTATCTTCCTTGCTTTTTCAACATCTTGTTTCACTTGTTCTATAACATTAGGAACATCCCACATACCTGGAAAAGCTGAATCTTGATTAAACCATTCAACTGGTTTCATCTTAGGATCATGTTGCACATGTATTTCTGCATTCATTGCCAATGTAGGATTATCTTCCAATTCTTCTTGTGTCGGATAATTAAGATTTTCTTCTCCAATAACATCAACTGGATTAAATCCCCTTCGTGTAAGCTCGTTTATTCTGTCGCAAGGTGATTGTTTCATTTTTTAAAAGGAAAATAAGCAAACTCTTTCTACCTAATTAATACATTTTGTCAACATTCCCAAAAATAATTTTTCACTGCCCTTCTAGCATAGTTTCTCCTGTGCAATTTTGAATTTTTTCTCTTATATCTTCTATTTGCTTAAAAATATTTTTAAAATGATGAACTCTTTCTTTTAGTTTTTTATTTTTAAACATTGTTTCTTCTATTCCCTTCACAATTCCTGATATAGCAGAATCTATTATTCCTTTTCTCACTTTTTCTACTTCAGGGGAAATGATTACGGCTTCATCTGTTTGTATTTCCACTTCTAATTCGTCCTGAACGAAATTATTCTCATCTTTATGCTGTTTAATAAATTCGAAAAAACTTTTTAAAACCTTCTAGGTTCTGTTTTCGTTTTTCAAAATCTGTTTTAACAACAATATTAGTAACCCCTAATTCTGCTGAACCCAGCACTGTTGGGGAATCATCAAAATTATCCGGCCCTGTTTCTTTTTTGCTTTCCATAGAAAAGTTGATTTAAGGTGTGAGCACCTTTCTTTGTATTGAATTTCAAATATTCTATCAAGGTTTTCCAAAAAGATTTTTCCGCTACAATGGCTCTCGATGAATACGGTAGACAAAGGATTGTTTTTCGCGGTGGTAGGACTCACTGTTTTTGGACTCGTGATGATGAGTTCTATCTCTATTTCAGCGAGTTTCGACGTCACCGGACAGAACGACTTCTACTTCTGGCGACACTTCCGATATCTCCTCATGGGGATTCCCCTCTTCATATTGGGATTTAAGTTTCCCTACGAGAAACTCAAAAAATTATCGGGACTCATCTTCCTCCTCGGAATTATTCTACTCATTATGAGTATTACGATGGGAGAAAGTTACGGAACCGCGGCGCGACTGTGGCTGAAACTCGGACCAATCTCGTTCCAACCAGTGGAAATTGTGAAATTGAGTGTGATTATTTTCCTCTCGGCGCTTTTCTCCAGTGGAAAGATCGACCCAGGGAGTCTTCGTGGAGGTTTTGTGCCCTTTACCGTGGTACTCGGAGTGCCCGCATTATTGCTCGTGATTCAGTCAGACTTCGGGTCCCTCTTGGTGTTAAGTTTAACAGCAGCAGCGATTTACTACATTTCAGGAGCTAATTTGAAACACTTTTTCGGAGGAATTGGGGTCTGTGCTCTCGGAGCGACGATTGTAACAATGACAACGCCCTACATCCTTCACAGAGTGAAGGTGTATCTCAATCCCGACCTCGATCCATTGAATACTGGATTCCAGGTGAAACAAGCCTTAATCGCTATTGGATCAGGAGGTGCTTTTGGACGAGGATTCCAGAACTCTATTCAGAAATTCGATTATCTCCCAGAAGTACAATCCGACACCATCTTCGCCGCAATATCAGAGGAAATGGGATTCTTCCGTATTCTTGTGTTGGTAGGGATTTATCTCTTTATTGCGTATCGAGGTTTCCGTATTGCACAACGAACGCCCGACATGTTTGCAAAACTCCTCGCTATTGGAATTACTGTGTCTATTTCTGGGCAGGCATTTTACAATATCGGAGTGAACTTGGCGTTATTGCCCAATACAGGAATTACGCTCCCTCTCATCTCCTACGGAGGAACCTCTCTCTTGATGACATTGATCGCCTTGGGGATTCTTCTTCAGATATCAGGGTACCAAAAAGAACAGCGAAAACGCTATCATCATGCTTAAATGACAAAAAAAGTGCTTCTCATCGGTGGTGGAACAGGCGGACATATCTTTCCGCTCCGAAACCTTATAGATGAGCTTGTAAAGAAAGGTGCTAAAGTCGAGTTAATAGTGTCTGACAGCGACTTAGATAAAAAAATTATTGCAGAGAATTTCACCGATCTTCCGGTGCATTTCTTTCAAGCAGGGAAGATTCGACGGTATTTATCATGGAAAAACCTCACCGATCCCTTTGTAATCATGAAATCATGTTGGAAAGCACTGCAACTCCTCAAAGAAATACATCCCGATGTCATCTTTTTCAAAGGAGGCTTTGTTGGGTTCCCCTTTCTCGTTGCAGCAAAGGCTTTGTTTGGATTTAAAGGGAAGATTTACTCCCATGAATCTGACATTTCAGCAGGTGTTTTGACTAAACTTGCCAGTAATTTTTCCATTCAAACTTTTCAGAGTTTTGGGACAACTCCTATGCCTCTTTTCTATTCGCCTAAAATCGAAAAATCCTCCACTCCCCCACTCCTCCCAAATACAGCAGACCGTTCTACCAAAGGAAATAAAATCCTCGTCTTCGGGGGATCGCAAGGGGCTGGTTTTCTCAATGACATGACGAAGAAATGTCATGACAAGTTACTACAAAAGTACGTCATTACACTGGTCACAGGGGTGGGGAAAAAGACAGACTTGTGTCATGACAACCTCGCGGAGTATGAGTTCCTGCCAACGGCTGAATTAGCTCAAAAAATACACGAATCTGATCTCGTTATTGCACGAGGGGGAGCAAATTCTCTCTTTGAAATCATTGCGGCTCGGGTTCCGAGTATCATCATTCCCCTTCCCTCTGTCGCACGGAACCATCAGTTCCTCAATGCGGTGTACTTTGAAGAGAAGAACCTCTGTCGAGTGCTGGAAGAAAAATATACCACTCCTGACACCTTTCTCTCCACTATTGAGCAAACCATGCAGGATGAATCATTAAAACAATCCCTTTCACAGTCCACTATCACAAACAAAGCCCGTGAGATTGCAGACATATTACTCTAAAACCTATTTGCTATCCAAACGGGGCTTGGGGAGAAACCGTGTCTGAGCGTCATCGGGACTCGGAAGTTGTTTAATAGCGCACGAGCGAGTTTTTTCTCCCCAAAACTTTTTGGTTCTTTTTGGTTACAAAAAGAACAGTTCTCTCGATAGCCATCCCCCATAAAAGAAGGGATTCCTCCGTTTCAGTCGGAATGACAAGGAGGTGCTATTTTTACATTATGATAAAAATAATATGAAGATATATCTTATAGATTTTCTATTTACAAACCAACACAAAAACGTACACTCGTCTCGTTTCTTGACCCCATAAAAAACGCATGTCTGCACTCTTTTTAAAGTATCGACCACAAACATTTTCAGATCTCGTTGGACAAACATCAGTTGTCAAAACTCTTCAAAATGCGCTTAAAACTAAGAAACCTTCTCATGCGTATCTTTTTTCAGGAAGCCGAGGAACAGGAAAAACATCTATGGCTCGAATTTTTGCAAAAGGACTCACCTGTGAGAATTTGAACGACGGAAATCCTTGTGGACAATGCGATATGTGTATTGATATTGCGGAAGGAAACCTTGTGGATGTGATTGAAATCGATGCTGCATCGAATCGTGGTATTGATGAGATTCGAGATTTGAGAGAGAAGATTCTCTTTGCTCCCAACCGAGCGAAACGAAAGGTGTACATTATCGATGAGGTGCACATGCTGACCAAGGAAGCATTTAATGCCCTTCTCAAAACACTCGAAGAACCGCCGGAGCATGCCTATTTCTTGCTTGCGACAACGGAGATGCACAAGCTTCCTGAAACAATTATATCTCGTTGTCAGACCTTTATCTTTAATCGATTTGGACTCGATCAACTCGTTGAACGATTGGAATTGATTTCAAAGACAGAGAAAATTTCTGTAGAAGAAGAAGCGTTCCAGATTATTGCTCGAAAAGCAGAAGGAGGGTTACGAGATGCGATTTCTTTGCTCGAACAAATTTCAGCAGAGACGGAAAATAATATTACAACTGACGCCGTTCGTGATTCTCTTGGAATTTCTACAACAGAAACACTTGAGCAATTCTGGACTGCTATTGAAGAAAAAGATGCCGAGGCTGGTCTTGAGATTTTGAAAGGAATTTCATCCGCTGGAAAAGATTTCCGAACCTTTGGTCATGACTTTCTTGGGTTTCTCCGAGAGAAACTACACCAGAACCTCACTGATGGGGAATATATTACAAAACTCTTGCCGGCGATTAATCAGATCGAAAATGCTCTCGCACAGCTCAAGACTTCCCCTATCGTGGAGCTTCCCCTTGAGATTGCGGTGGTGAATCTCTGCCAAGGAATAGCGGCTACAAAACCAATCGAAAAGAAAGTGGTTACCGCTCCACCTGTTGCGAAGGTTGATGAATCCGTGGTAAAAAAAGAAGAAGCAAAAAGTGATGGTTTTCTTTTCGAAGAACTTCCGAAAGTTGAACACAAACCTGAAAAAATCGAGGAACCGGTTGCCCGTGAGCCACTCAAAATTTCAATCGACACCATTATTTCAAAAATGACAGAGATCGCTGACCAAGCGAAGATTCCTGCTTTTGCCAAGATGTCTTTTCTCAACACTCGTCCTACGATGAAGAATGGAAAAGTTATGTTCGAAACAACAAGTTCATTTCATAGAGAAAAACTCGATTCCGAAGTTATCCGAAATTCTGTACAAAACACGATGATCGAAATGTTTGGAGAATCACTCCTGATTGATTTCAGTATCACCGATAAAATCGAGAAAAAAGAAACCGTGGCTACTGCCGATGACTTCTTGAATTTCTAGTATAAGAATTTTCCTTTGATTCAAGTTCGCTATTCATTGGGGGATTTTGGTTTATTTCGTTATAAAAAGAACAGTTCTCTCGATATGCAGCCATGATAAAAGAAGGGATTCCTCCGCGGAGCCTGTCCTCGAGAAATCGGGGAATCGGAATGACAAAGGAGAGAAAAAATT
>CAZVBV010000034.1:0-9069 GCA_964625805.1 uncultured Candidatus Peribacteria bacterium
CTGTAATTACCCCAGGAGACAGATATCCGAGAACTTTTTCATGTTCATCGAGCATCCACGCCATGATTTGTGGAGTGGTGTAGACGTCTGGTGCGGGTACATCTCGGTTTACACCAAAGATCCCTTCTTCTGTTCCCCATCGGAAGTAGGCTCGACTCATTCGTTCGAGTTCTCCCATCGAGAGTTCTTTTGGGTTTACAGTAATACCTCCCTTTCCTCCTCCCATTGGGATGTTTACCACGGCGCACTTAAGCGACATGAGGGATGCGAGAGCTTTTACTTCGTCTAAGTCTGCTTCGTGATGGAATCGGATTCCTCCTTTGTACGGACCTCGGGCAGAGTTATGTTCCACTCGGTATCCAGGAACTTTTCTCATTTCTCCAGAATCGAGTTTGAACTCCACTCCTGTTTCGTGAATATGCTCTGGGGTCTCGAGCGCTTTAAGGGCGCTGTCAGAAAGTCCAATCGTTTTGGAGGCGGCCCGAAGGTTGATAAGAAAATTTTCGAACGGTTTTTTTGCGGTCATTTGTGGGGTGTGGGTTAAGATTGTGCGTAAATTCTAAAGAGCAGGAGCTCAGTCGTCAAGCTCTTTTTATCACGCGCGACACAAGAAATGTGCAGGAATTGGGGTAATTTCTGCACGAAATAAAAAGAATTAAAATTGACAATTTTCCCCAATCCCACTAGATTGCGCGCGCACAAATTTAGAAATTACAAATGCTCGGAAAAACAAGATGGCGTAAACGATTGAGAACTCACGGATTCCGTGCGCGAATGCGTACAGCCTGTGGACGACGTGTTCTCGCTTCTCGTAGAGCAAAGGGACGAGCGCTCCTTTCTGTCGCTTCGAAAAAGACACCGTGGAGTTAAAATTCCTGTGTTTTTTACACTCGTATGATTGCCAAAAAAAACCGATTCACCACGAAAATATTTGATCGGCTCTTTCGTCGTTCAAAAAAAATGCGCGTCGGAAATTTCCTTTTTCTTATTTCAGAAGCACGAGGAGATGCTCGATTTTCTGCTGTCGTGGGAAAGAAAACTTCGAAACTGGCGGTCGATCGAAATCGAATTCGTCGACAATTGTATGAAATTATTCGCGAAGAACTGGTGCCCGCAGGTCTTCATAAAAACGTTATTTTGCTGTACAAAGGGGCTAAAGTATTAGAAAATCCAGCAGAATTCCGGAGTGCTTGTAAACAACTCATCCCCCTCCTCTCATGCAAATGAACGAAAAAACATCTAAATTCTTCAAAAGTTTTCTTATCTGGTTTGCCGTTTTCTATCTGGTACTCTTAGGGATTGAGAAGTTCTGGGGAAAGGAAGAAGTGGAAACAAAGAATCCGGAGAATGCTCAAATAGTGCTTCAACGCGTGAAGAAGTCTGTTGTGATTGGAAACCTTGTTCTCTTTGAAGTAGAAAACAAACTTGATAAAGCGATTACTTTTATTTCTCCTTGCGACAATCCTGAGAATCTAAAAGTGCTTCGTCTTGTAAACAATCAAGCGGTAGATGTTTCTGGAGATACGTTTAGCCATTGTAATGGAAAACGAATCAATCCTTTTTCTTTGGAGCCGGGGGCAACGCATCAATTTAGTCTGCGAGATTTCAATCTGGATCTCTTTTCTGAAGAAGGGAAATACCAAATCGAAATGGCGTTTCAAGTGGGCGAAGAAACCACTGTTATAACCTCTGAAGAGGTGAAACTCTCAAATGCAGGAGCCTTTCGACTCCTTTTCCGAGCGATTGTTTCAAAGCCGTTGTTCAATCTCCTCGTCTTTTTGACAAAGATTCTCCCAACCCATTCTTTCGGATGGGCGATTGTTATCATGACGCTCATTGTTCGATTGGCACTCTTCTTGCCAAACCAAAAGGCAATGAAGTCCCAACGAGAATTACAGAAGCTTCAGCCAAAGCTCGCTGACTTGAAAGCGAAACATAAAGGCAACCAACAGATGATTGCCATGGAGACCATGAAGCTCTACAAGACACACAAAATTAATCCGATGAGCTCTTGTTTGCCGATGCTCTTTCAAATGCCATTCTTGATTGGTATTTATTACATCGTACGAGAAGGACTCTCTCCACATCTCGATTACCTTCTCTACGCTGTCCAAGGAGGCTTTGATCTCTCTATTGTGGATTCTCAGTTTTTTGGACTCAACCTCGACCTACCAGGACCAATTCTCTTGGCACTTGCTGTCGGTGTGGCGCAATGGGGAGCGGTGAAATTGTCACTCGTGGCAAAGAAACGAAAGGAGAAAAAATCTGATAAGCCAGTCATAAAACAGGAAGGTATGGGCGGACAAATGGAGCAAATGAACAAAGTGATGCTCTGGGTCATGCCGGCCATGATTGCTTTCTTTGCGACTTCGTTCCCAGCAGGAGTGAGTATTTACTGGCTCACTTCAACTGTCTTTGGAATCTTCCAGCAGAAACTTGTGAATTATCAGCTCGATAAGCCTCAGGTTGTGCGAAAGGAAAGCTAGTTCTGATATGAGAATATCGCCTTCTGACCCTTGTGTAATCACGCTTTTTGTGGTATAATAAGGAGAAGCGTTAATATTTCATGCGAGAACTTCTATCGACATTACTGACCGGAAACTCATTGCTCTATATTGCAATGAGCCTTCTGCCAATCCTCGCGTGGTTGTATTTCTTTCAAAAGAAAAACCCTGAGAAGCGTTCTTACGTGTTCTTAACTTTTGTAGCGGGAATGCTCGCTGTGATTCCGATTAAGCTCTATGAGGCCTACTGGGACACGGCTGTGTTCTATTTTCAACACATCAATGTGTTCCAATACGTGGAGACACTGGCCCACCTGCCAAACCTCTCGAAGTTCCTCGCCTACATCACGATCAATGCGATTGTGGGGATTGGGTTCTTTGTGTTTACGGGGCTTATGATGTTTGTCTTGGAAATGGGGACGCGTGATAACACGCTCAAGGTCTTTAAAGCCAAGGTAAAGAAAGCCGTCGAAAGTCCGCTGTTTTTTATCACGATTGGAATTCTCTGTGGAATTGTGGCGTTCTTTTTGTCATCTACGTTCAGTAGCCGTATCTGGTTCTTCATCGTCGTGGGAATGCTAGAAGAGTTTGTGAAGCATCTCGTGCTCAGATTCTCTGACGAAGAGAAAGTGCGCTCGGTTGATGATGCCGTGTCCTTTGCAATTATTGTGGCACTCGGATTCTCCTTTGTGGAGAACATCGTGTATTTCCATAATTTTGCCGCTCTTGCGAGCACTGGGGTGAAACAGCTCTCGATCTTCTTTGTTCTCCGATCAACGATCTCTGTGCTGGCACACGTGTGCTTCTCTGCGATCTTGGGATACTTCTATGGTATTGCGACGTTTGCGAAGGAAATCTACCAAGAAGAGGCACAGCAAAACAAACACCCGATTATCAAAAAGATGCACCAAATCTTGCACTTGAAAGGTTCTACTGTGTTCCACGAAGAACAAATGATGATAGGGATGTTGTTGGCAATGGGGTTGCACGCGGTGTTCAACGGACTGCTTGAGTTCGGGAAGACCACACTGATGATTCCATTCCTCATGGTGCTGTTCTTTATTGTTCTCAGTTTATTCCACCAGAAAAAGATCCACACGCAAACGGGTGTCTTGGTTCGACAAATGCTTCCTCGGTTTTCCGCGCAACATTAAACAAGCATTGTTTGCTCGTTAACTCATGAAGGCCTTAGGCGTTCTTTGGTTTTCGTCCTCGTTTTCGACGTTGAATATTATCAAGTGATGCATCGTATTCGTACACCGCTCGACCAACACGTTTGAAGAATGGGTACTTCTGAAGGTTCAGAGAGATGGTTCCAAGTCGGATATCTCTTTTTTTCAATACCGCTTCGATAATCTCTTGTCGTTTCATTGGTCCTCCGTGCTCAACAAGCACTGTCTTAATCACGTCACATACTGTTCCAGCGACGAGTCCCCAATCTTTCATTCCGTACATTCCTCGTCCTACCAATACGAATTCATCGTGTCGAATCAATTCATTGTGAATTGCTTGAGGCGTTACATTTTTCTTTGAATCAAAGTCTTGAAGAACGTGTTTGATAATATCTGTGAAGTGCAACGGCTTTGCGGTTTTCTTCAATGAGATAAGGATTTTATCTTTAATGGATCGTGGGTTGATAAATCTCCATGATTTAAGTCCCCATCCGTTTTCTGTTGTCATGAATCCCCATCCTATATGGAGCACCGATCCCATCATCGCTGCTGAATGCTGTGGCAATGCTTTCGCAATGGCTCCCATGTCCATAGGTTCCTTTTTCTTTTCGAGCATGTTCTCGATAGCCTTGCTGACTTCTCGAACTTCTCCCAAGTTCAAATCTTTCGTTCTCCAGAATGGTCGGAAGAACTGATTCTTTTCTTGTTTCAATAATTTATCTGATACTCGCATCGCAAGCTTCATGGCGTTTCCGTCGAGCTCTTTTGTATTTTCAATTCGTTTGAGCATTTCAGAAATAAGAACATCTTCTGAAATAACCTTCCCATGTTCTAGTAAGATTGAATACGCCAAATCGTGAATCTGTCGCATTGCGGGATCCATTGAAATTCGTGCGAGTTTTTTGATCGCAACCGCTTCGATCTGTCGTACTCGTTCTCGAGTGATAGAGTAGCTCTTCCCAATCTTATCCAATGTTTCTTTTGGATTTTCCCCCAATGGAAATCGTCGTTCGACGATGTCTTGCTCTTTCTCTGTGAGCAAACCGAGTAAACGATTCATCAACTCTGAAAAGTTAATGGACTTGGAAGTTGTGTCGTTCATGTTTGTGTTTTTAGGAAGTGTGAAGGCGGAAAAACAAAGGGTTTTCGTTCTCTTCATAGGCAACTTTACTTACAAAGGAAAAGCCTGTCAAACTTTTTTTGCCTTTTCTGTCAAGACCCCCAAAAAGGGGTTGTAAAAACCCACTTCAAACCCCATTTTTATGCTCGTATTGACGGTGTCCTGACACTCTTTTTTCTCTCTTTTTAAAAGAAGTCTATAAAAATATTTGACAGAAATTCGTTTTTTTATACACTCCGCGAGCTCTTTATGAAGCAAAAAGCGCATGTCAGCTACTAAAACAACGGCTTCGGCAAAGAAAACTTCTTCCAAAACCTCTCCCAAAAAAGAGGCCCCGAAGAAAGTAGTTCCTTCTAAGGCAACGGCGAAGGCAACTGTAGTTTCTGCCCCACGTGTTCGTATCATCGTGAAATCATTTGATTACACCGTGATTGACGAGGCGGCAAAGTCGATTGTTGAAACGGCGGAACGAGGAGGTTCACTTGTAAGTGGCCCTGTTTTGATGCCAACAAAAATAAAGAAGTACACCGTTAATCGGAGCTTCTTTGTTAATAAGGATGCGCGTGATCAATATGAAATGAGAACTCATAAGAGGCTCATTGATATTAAAGAGCCAACTTCTCAAACTATCGAAGCCCTCCAAAACCTGGCATTGCCAGCGGGAGTCGATGTTGAAATCAAAATGATGTAACCATGAAAGGAATTCTAGGACGCAAAGTCGGTATGACACGAATTATTTCTGCGGAAAGCAGAAAAGTTGTCCCTGTAACGCTACTCGAAGCGCCAGCAAATGTTGTTTTACAAGTTAAAACAAAGGACGTTGACGGATACGACGCGGTTGTACTTGGGGCATTTGAACGAAAGAATTTTGGAAAGAACGAAAACAAGAAATACAAATTCATCCAAGAGCTTCCTCTCGAAGAAGGAACTGAATTAAAGAAGGGTGACACCGTTACTCTTGAATCATTAAAAGAACTTGAAACCGTGAAAGCTTCTGGCGTCTCAAAAGGAAAGGGATTTGCTGGAGTTATTAAACGACACAATTTCCAACGAGGGCGAGAAACACATGGATCTCACCATCACCGAGAACCCGGATCAGTGGGAATGTGTGCGAAACCTGGACGTATTTTACGAGGAAAGAAAATGCCCGGACAATACGGAGACGACAACACAACATTGCGATCTGTCCAGATCGTTGAGGTGGATGTAAAAAACAATCTTATCGCCATTAAAGGACCACTTCCTGGAGCGATTAATAGCTTTATATTTTTACGAGGATAATGAAATTTGATCTCTACGATAATACGGGAACGAAAAAAGGAGATGTGAACGCTTCGAAGGAAATCTTTGAAGCTAAAATCAATCCTGATCTTATGCATCGAGCCGTAGTGCTTCGACTTGCAAACAGACGACTCAACGTTGCTCACTCTCAAACACGAGGAGAAGTAAACGCAACAACCAAAAAAGCATTCCGACAAAAAGGAACTGGACGAGCTCGACGGGGAGCGATGAGCACAACACTTCTTCGGGGTGGAGCGGCTTCACATGGACCACGGAACGTACAAAACTTCAGCAAAGCGATGCCACAGAAAGAACGACGAGCTGCCCTTTTCTCAAGTTTGACAGTAAAAGCGAACGAAAAAGCTATTTTCTCTCTTGAAGGATTTACTTCGAAAGAACCAAAGACAAAAGCATTTGTTTCTCTTTTGGGAAAACTTCCGGAAGCAAAGAAATACCTTTTTGTTTTGCCAGAACGAGACGATGTGCTCCGAAAATCTGTATCAAACATTCCAAACGTAAAAACTATTTTGGCTTCTTACCTCAATCCACTTGATGCATTGTGGGCAGAGAAGATCTGTTTTGTTGCGGACGCATTAGCGAAAACAGAAGACACCTTTCTAACGACTGACAAAAAATGATAGCCACTCAAGACGTATTGATCCAACCAATCGTTACGGAAAAAACCGTGGCAATGAAAGATAAATTTTGTTTTGCTGTGCACAACGACGCAACAAAAGACGATGTGAAAAAAGCTTTACTCGATTTTTATGGAGCAAAGGTTTTGAAAGTAAACATCACGAACCTTCCTGAGAAATTCAAACAGGTTCAACGTGGAAAACAAGCTCGAAAACGAGCGCCACTTAAAAAAGCAACTATCACCCTCGCGAAAGGAGGCACGCTTGATTTTAACGCCTTTAAATAATGGGACTTCGAATCTTAAAACCGAATACGAACGGACAACGTGACATGAGTTACGTCGACACTTCTGAGCTTGCAAAAGGGAAGCCACGTAAATCTCTCTTGAAGAAATCAAACAAAGTTACCGGACGATCTCACGGGACAATCTCTATTCGTCACCGAGGAGGAGGAACGCGAAGTCATTACCGAATAGTGGACTTCAATGGGACCGAGAAATTGGGTATCCCAGGAAAAATCGAAGCGATTGAATACGATCCAAAACGAACAGCACATATTTTACTCCTGCTTTTTAAAGACGGTGATCGTCGTTACTTCCTTGCTCACAAAGGGGCGAAGGTTGGAGACGAAGTCATTGTTGATACGAAGGCAAAAGCAAAAGATGGAAACCGAATGCAAATCCAGAATATCCCTGTTGGATTCTCAATCTTTAATGTTGAAATTAAAGAAAAGAGAGGAGGACAAGCCGTTCGTTCTGCTGGTCAGAGCGCAACACTTATCTCACTCGATGGAGACAAGGCTCAAGTAGAGCTCAACTCTGGTGAGATCAGACTGATAACAAAGACAAATTTTGCCACAATTGGAATTGTTTCTAATGATGAACACTCTCTTATCCGTATCGGAAAAGCTGGTCGTGTTCGGCATCAAGGACGACGACCTCATGTTCGAGGGAAAGCAATGAACCCGAACGACCATCCACATGGAGGAGGAGAAGGTGGTTGTCCTATTGGAATGAAACACCCAAAAACTCCTTGGGGAGCTCCAGCATTGGGAGTGAAAACTCGAAAAAACAAAACTAACGATAAGTTAATCCTTCGTTCTCGACACAGAGCGAAGAAGAAATAACCTCTCTAAACTATGCCTCGATCATCTAAAAAAGGACCATACGTTGACCCACGAGTTATCAAGAAGGTAACCGCAATGAACGACTCTGGACAAAAAAAAGTCATTAAGACTTGGTCTCGAAGTTGTACCATTACCCCTGAATTCGTAGGACACACCTTCGGAGTTCACAACGGAAAGGAGCACATTCCTGTGTTCTGCAATGAGTCTATGGTTGGACACAAACTTGGAGAATTCTCTCCTACTCGGCGATTCCGAGCACACGGAGGTAAACTCGCTAAATAATTTAAAGAATCATGAAAGCCCATCTTAGAAAAATTCGAATCTCACCAAAGAAAGCAAACGTAGTTGCTGGTTTGGTCCGTGGAAAAGATGTCGTTGAGGCGCTTACTACTTTGAAGTTTACTCCAAAGAAAGCGGCCGCTATGTTTTATAAAGTAATCCTTTCTGCCGCACAAAACGCAGAAAAGAACGACGACATGAAACGAGAAAATTTAAAGATTAAAGAAGTTATTGTTAACAAAGGACAGGTCTGGAAACGGTTCTTGCCTTCTACACGAGGACGTGCGCTTCCTCTCGCAAAACCAACAACGCACATTTCTGTTACCTTAGAAAAGAAATAATTTATGGGAAAAAAAGTTTCACCACATTCGCTCCGTATCGGAATTACTCGAAGCTGGGACTCTAAATGGTTCGCGGATCGAGATTTCAAAGAAAAATTCCTACAAGATGTTGCGATTCGCAAATTCTTGGAAGAGAAACTAAAACCAGCTGGAGTGGCAAAGGTGGAAATTCACCGAAGCGCAGGAAAGATCACAACGATTGTATACGCTGCAAAACCAGGAATTATTATTGGTCGAGGTGGGGAATCTATTACAGAACTTTCAAAAGAACTCGGGGAAAAATTCAACGATATCTTCGAGGTGTCTGTTCAAGAAGTACGAAAACCAGACGGAAATGCACAACTTGTTGCACAATCTATTGCAGACCAAGTTGAAAAACGATTTCCATATCGACGAGTAGCCAAGATGGCTGTTGATCGAGCAAAAGATGCGGGCGTAAAGGGAATTAAGATTGCAATCGCAGGACGACTAAACGGTGTTGATATCGCTCGACGAGAAGAATACACATATGGAACAGTTCCACTTCACACACTCCGAGCAAACATTGATTACGCTACTGCGACAGCTCCAACAACATACGGATCAATTGGAATCAAAGTATGGGTGTACCA
>CAZVBV010000035.1:0-8998 GCA_964625805.1 uncultured Candidatus Peribacteria bacterium
GCGCTCAAAAAAGAGCCGAATCAGATAACTCACTAACATCACAACGAGAAAGACGGCGAATCCAAATTTCAATCCCAGCACCAAGAAACTCAAAGCGAGCATCAAGGGCGCGTAAACTCCGAATGTAGAGATTCCCACAAACTGTCGGAGAAACGCAATCACGAACACGATAAATGGCACCGCCAAAAGGATGTAAATAACGTTTTGTGAAATTCCGTTCGCTACAAAGTAGGTCGTCAGATTTGAGAACACGAGCAATGGTGAGGTCGAACTTCGTTGATCGATAATCCGGAATTCTAACCCTCTTGCTTTCAATTTCTCAATAGCATCCCCTGAATCGACTTGTTCGAAGATGGGGTTAAAAGACTCTGTCCGTGTGAGCAAAATGAAGTTCGGTTTTAGAATTGAGAAGAGTGGCTGAACCAGCTTCCCTATTTGATCAATGGATCCATCTGACATTTGAACCCAGAGTTTATCTTTGAGATCGAATTTCTTTTCCACTGATAGTTTCTGCCAAAACTGCGCAAAACTCTGCAGTCCTGAAACAGATTTTGTGTGAAAAACAATCAACTTCGCCTCTTTCACAAAATCAATGTGTTCTTGAATTCGACGAATGAAGTCTTCCTCTGAGGAGAAACCCGTCGCTGATCGTTCGTAGATAATATTTTCAAGCCAAATCCCATGTTCACCTGCCTGCGCCACAACCTGTTCGTATCCTGAATCAGGTTCAGAGACGAGAATTCCTTTTGTATCATAAATTGTTACGTCCTGTGTAATTGATTCCCTATTCTTTCCTTGCCGAACGTAGAGCGTTGCGGTGTACTTCCCCGGATGAGAGTACGTATGCGTAATCTTTTCTCCCCACTGCATTCGACTATCATCTCCGAATTCCCATGAATAGACGGGCATCCCTTCCACAGGGGCCATTTTCTTGGTTTGAGAAGCATCGAAGAGGGCTCTTGTCCCAATCTCCACAAATTCATCTGCTGAGATAAGTGGTTGGATATGATCTTCTTCAAACAGTTTTTGATCATCTTCAACGAGGGATGTCAGCGCCACTTCAGCTTCTTGGGCGAATGTCGTTGAAACAAGGAATAATGCGAGCAGGAGCAATAATTTTTTCATCGCCGGAAGTATGACAAAATAGCCAATTTGAGCAATTGAAAATTGGTTTTTTTCCGCTACACTAAAAGTCGATGAAAGTAGAAATTTTCCGTATCGATGAGTCTTTGCCTTTGCCGAAATACGAAACGAAGGGCAGTTTTGCGTTTGATTTTCTCGCGAGAGAAGAAACGGTGATCAATCCCCATGAAATAGGGTTTGTCCCTGGAAACGTGATTGTAAAATGTCCTGAGAACCTCGCATTGTTAATTCTGCCACGGAGCTCAACCCCAAGAAAAAAATCACTCGTATTCCCTCATTCTGTGGGGCTCATCGACCAAGACTATCACGGAGAAAAAGATGAAATCCTGATTCAGGTACTCAACTTCTCAAATGAACCGGTAACGGTAGAAAAAGGAGAACGGATCGCTCAAGGTCTCTTTGTACGAGCCGAGCAAGTAGAGCTTGATGAAGTACATACTCCTGGAGAAATTTCTCGTGGAGGATTTGGATCAACTGATTAATTAAATGAGTCTTGAAAAATTGTTTATCGAATTCTTAAAGCGAGAAAATCTCGCTGAGAAGAAAATATTACTCGCGATTTCGGGAGGCATTGATTCAATGGTTCTTTTGGATACAGCCTGCAAGACAGTAGACCCCAAGCACATTGCGGTCTTTCATCTTGATCACGGAGCAAGGAAACAATCCAGGAAAGATTCTGAGTTTGTACAAAAAGCTTGCACCCGACCCCGATCAGGTGTGGGTTCTCCAATGAATATTTCTTTTTATGGCGATAAATTGGACACCGTACCTTCTAAAAACAAAGAGAAGTCTTGGCGAGATGAAAGAAATACGAGATCTCAAGATGCGGCCAAACACTTTGGAGCGAAACGGATTCTCACGGCACATCACGCAACCGATCTGGTAGAGACGATGATCTTTCGGTTAACGAAGGGTACGGGACTCGCGGGTCTCTCCCCTTTTGATATTACAACAAAGCCGTTCTGGAATATCCCCCGAAGCGAGATCGAGGCGTATGCGAAGAAGTACAAAATTAAATTCGTAGAGGATAAATCAAACAATGATATCGAACTCGAACGGAATCTCATCCGGCACAAGGTCGTGCCTCATTTGCGAAAGATTACACCGAACCTCGAAAAGGTATTTGTGACAGAGGCAGAAATCTTTTCTGAAACCGCGAAGTTTGTGCAATTGGAAATGCAACGACACTTGAAGAGTCGGAATATAGCTCTAGAGGTCTTTCTGGGGCTCCATACGATCTTGCAGAAGGAATTCCTACGTCATATCGCCAAAAAGACGCCCAGCGCTTCTGAGGTCGATGACTGCTTGAAATGGATCTGTGGCAAACCAAAAGGAAATTCAATCAAAAGTATTGGGGGAACGCCTCTCAAGATTGTGTCTCAGAAATTAACGTGGAAGTAATTCTCCCCCTCATCCTCCAATTCAATTGGAGGATCCAGTCAATAATATGTTCCCGGACTCGTTCCGGGATCTTCGAAATTATTTTCTAAAAACAAACATGAAGATCCCCGAATAAATCGGGGAATTATTGTTTATAAAAACTCCCTAATAGTTTTCAAATACTCCCCTTCAAAATAATCGCTCAATGCTTTTTTGGTGACCCACGCGTAATCTTCAAGCTCTTCAACTTCTAGTTCAATGTCGCCACTGAGAAATTCTGCACGGAAGAAGGTTACCTTTACGCCCGTAATGTTTTCATCATGCCGTTTGAAGTCTTCTGGAAAATCATAGGAATACTCCCCCACTGACTCCGGTAAGAATTCAACGTTCAAATTTGCTCCACACTCTTCTTTGAGTTCTCGTTCTGCGGCCTCAAGCAAGGTCTCTCCTTCTTCTCTGCCTCCTTGTGGAAATTGCCACGCATGATTCTTGCGCGGTTTTTTAACGATGAGGTATTTCCCTTCTTTATTAACGAGAATCGTTGCGGCTACTGAACGTAAATTATCCATACACAAAAATTGTAATGCAAAAAAAGAATAACGTCATCCTCGATGAGAGCCTGTCCCCGTTTTTATCGGGGAAGGATCCTGTAAATATACCTCGTTCATACTGAGTGAAGCGAATAACCCCTTATACAGGTTTTTCAATACTTCTGTAAAAACGATAACAACGAATAGGATTGCCGCCAAGCGGCAATGACGAGACTATTTTATTTCTTAGCTTACCTTCAAAATCTCGTATTTGAATTTTCCGTTTGGCGCTTGAATATCAACCTTGTCTTTTGCTTTCTTTCCAATGATTGCCTCTCCTACTGGAGATTCATTTGAAATCTTATGCATCATGGGATCTGATTCTGTAGATCCGACAAGAGTATATTCGTGCTCTTCTCCATCTGGATGTTTCAATTTCACTGTTGACCCAATTTGAATCACTCCTTTTTCAACTGTTTGTGATTCTTTAATAATCTCAGCGAATTTGATTTGTTCTTCGAGTTCTTTAATACGAAGTTCTGTAAAAGCCTGTTGATTTTTCGCTTCATCATACTCTGAATTTTCTGACAAATCTCCATAAGAGATTGCTTCGGCGAGTCGATCTGATACTTCTTTTCGCCCTGTATCAATAAGCTCTTTGAGTTCTGCTTCTAATTTCTTAAGTCCCTCTTTGGTAACGAGAACTTTTTTTGCCGGTTCGGTTGTATCTTTTTTTGCCATGGTGAAATTTTGTGAAAGGAGGGTAAGTTTTTTAAGAAAAAAATCAAGAAGCAATTTTTACAGACATTGGGTGATCTCGGAGTTTTTCCAATACCTTCCCCTCAATCTGTCGGATTCGTTCTCGTGTTACATTGAACTCACGTCCAACTTCTTCGAGTGTATGAGGAATCCCGTCCTCAATTCCAAATCGCATTTTGATAATCTTTTGTTCTCGCGCTGAAAGGTATTCAAGGAGCCCACTAATGTTTTCCTTAATCATCTTTCTGTGGGCAGTTTCAAACGGTGAAACCGCTGCTTCATCCTCGATGAAGTCTGACAACTTAGAGTCTTCCTCTGTTCCCACAGGCGCTTCGAGTGAAACGATGTCTTGGGAAATCTTGAGGATGTAATTCACTTTTTTAATTTCAAGATCCATCTCTGCCGCTAATTCTTCTGGCAGTGGTTCTCGTCCAAGTTCTTGTTGAAGTCGTCGTTGCGTGTATCGCAACTTATTGATCGTCTCCACCATGTGCACTGGGATTCGGATTGTTCGGGCTTGATCCGCGATAGCACGCGTAATAGCCTGACGAATCCACCATGTTGCGTAGGTAGAGAATTTAAATCCTTTTCGGTAATCGAATTTCTCAACCGCACGAAGGAGTCCAAAGTTCCCTTCCTGCATGAGGTCTAGGAATGGCAATCCTCGTCCGATGTATCGTTTTGCAATAGACACAACTAATCTGAGGTTTGATTCCGCGAGTTTTTGTTTCGCAGACAAGTCCCCCATCTCGATTCGTTTCGCGAGAGATACTTCTTCTTCCGCTTTGAGCAAAGGAATTCGTCCAATTTCGTTTAAGTACATTCGCACAGAATCTCCAGAAATTTCCGAAAGATCCACTGTCTTTGGTTCTTCTTCCTCTTCTTTTTCTTCGTCATCATCATCGTCATCATCTTTATCCGCACCAACAACTTTTACCGCTATTGGCTTTCCATCTTCTGCGGCTTCTTTCTCTTTTTTAGCCTGTTTTTCTTTCCAAATTTTCTCTTCTCGAACGTCAATAACTTCGACATCCAAATCAAGAAATAATTCGTAGAGTTCATCGAGGAGAATAATGTTTTTCTCAATGTTTGGAACGACTTTCATCAATTCTTGCTCTGTAATGAATTTTTGTTCTTTTCCTTTCTGGATAAGTTGTTGTACTTCCTTTGGAAACTTCGCAATTCGTGCTTGGAATTTACCGGCTCCTGCGTCTTTTTTTGATGTCATAGTGTGAATTAAAATTGTCTTAGAAAGTTTTTCTTTTGTGAAAAGAGAAGACGAATATCATCGATGCCATATCGCATCATTGCGAGTCTCGTCAGTCCAAATCCAAATGCGAATCCTGAATACTGCTTGGAATCAATCCCGCAGTTTTTCAAAACGTTTGGATGAACCATACCCGCTCCCATGAATTCAAGCCACAGAGCCTTTTTTTCACCGGCTTTGGTCGTGAATTCGAACCACATATCAACCTCCAGTCCTGGTTCCACAAACGGGAAATATCCGGGACGAAATCGAATCTTTACTTCGCGTTCAAACAGCTCTGAGAGCATTGTCTGGATGGTGCCTTTCAAGTGGGATAATGAGATATTTTTATCCACAAGCAGTCCTTCTACTTGGTAAAAGGTAGCATCATGCGTCATGTCTACATCCTCACTTCGAAATACACGCCCCGGCGCAATGAGTCGAACGGGAGCGCCATGCTCCATCATTGTTCGAATCTGAACGTTTGAGGTTTGTGTGCGAAGAACCGCATTTTCATGCGGATTGTCTGAGTTTTTTTGAATCCAAAACGTATCCTGCATATCACGTGCAGGGTGCGCCGCTGGAATATTGAGGGCATCAAAGTTATGCCACTCTGTTTCTACCTCTCGCCCATCAGCTATTTCAAAGCCCATGGAGGTGAAAATATCTTCAACTTGTCGTTGTACACGAGAAATCGGATGTTGTGATCCTTTTCCTGTGAATTTTTGTTTCGTGACATCGATCCAATCGGAAACCAATTTTTCATTCAATTCCTTTGTTTCAAAAGCAGTCTTCTTTGTCTCATATTCTGTCTGTAATTCTGATCGAACATTTTGAATAGCGGGCCCTGCCACTTTCTTTTCCTCGGCAGAGAGTTCTTTTAATTCTTTGAGCAGAATATTCAATTCGCTTTTCTTCCCTAAAAACGCGGTGTTAAATTCCTCGAGAGATGCGAGTGTTTTCACTTTTCCAAGCGTTGCTTTTGCTTTCAGGGAAAACTCCGAAACTCGCTCTTGAAAGGTTTTCACGGGCAAAAGGGGTTCAAAAAGGTTGATTTTTCTTCCAAAATCCTGTAAAGTATCCTGATAAGACTAAAAAAGTCAAATTATATTCGTTTAACAATGGTTAAATTCAACTTCGGTCTCGGCGGTGATGATCAAGATTCAGCACAAGGTGATGGAACAGCCGTTCCTACCCCAGCTGGGCAAGATGATGGAGCAACTCCAGTGGTAACAGAACCACCAGCAGTTGAGCCTGTAGTAGAAGATAATGGGACACCGACAGAAGCGCCCATGACTGAAACGCCAGCAAATCCTTTTGCTGATACAGCGCCTGTAACAGAAGTTCCAGTAGAAACGGAAGCTCCTATTGTTACAGATGCTCCTGTAGTGGAAACAGAGACACCTGCGACGGAAGCTCCTGCAGAAACACCGAATCCTTTCTCTTTGGGAAATGATGATGCGGTGGTTGCAGAAGAAACCAAATCAGTGGAAACCGAAGCACCTGTCATAGAAGAAGTACCATTACCAACTCCAGAACCAAAACAATTTGAATCATTGGAGCGAAAGGTAGAACAACCAACAAAGGACGAACCTACTGAACCAATCATAACGAGTGTTGTACTTCCAACTACCAATGACGAAGCTCCTGAAGATGCAAAAATCGAAACACCAAAAGACGAAGTAAAATCGATCATTTTCGAAAAAGAAGAAGATAAAACACCGGTAGAACCTCCTCAATCTCTTGCTCCTAGTTTTTCTGAAAAAGTAGAGAAAGAGTCTTCACCAGAAGAGGAAAAAACAATTGTTTTAGAAAAAGAAGACACAACTCCGGCAACAAGCACACAAGATGACAGTGCTTCAAAAAGTTCAAAGGACAATCCTTTGGCAACACTGAAGCTTGTAAAACAAGAAATCACAGACTATGTGGCTTCACACAAAGAAAATATTAAGAAGTACCAAGGTGATATTCGAGACCTTGAAAAGAAAATCCAAGAAGAAAAAACAGAACTCTCAAAAAAGAGATCTGAATTCTCTGGACTCTTGAAAGATATGGAATCACTCACACAGGATTTCGGAAGTGGAAATGGGAATGGTGGAAACAAGCCGAACGGAAATCAAAACCGACGACCTGCTCCGAGAAAATAAAACATTGTAACCAACAAAAAAACCCCGCAATGCGGGGTTTTTTTTAATTCTGAAATAAAAGGGTCGAATTATGCTCGAACAGATTCTTTCAAGTTTTTACCAGCTTTGAAAGTAGGTACTTTTGTAGCTGGGATATTGATTTTTTGTGAAGGATTTTGAGGATTAACTCCAACACGAGCTGCTCGGTTTGAAACTTTGAAAGTTCCGAATCCTGTAACAGTTACTTGTCCTCCTTTTGAGAGTTCTTTTGTAATTGCTCCTAGAACTGCTTCTAGTGAATCACCTGCACATTTTTTAGTGCATGCGCAACTTTTTGCAACTTCTACAACGAGATCGCCTTTAGACATAGCCATTTTGTATATGGGTTAAGAGATATAAAAAAGCTGGCGGGATTGTAGAGCTTCTTTTCCCCTCTTGGCAAGCGGATTAACCCCATTTCCTATTGCAACAAAAAAGGAAATGTTTTAAAATAATACATCGAAAAAGAGGCTTTGCGAAGCGGTTTCTTTAAGAAGAGAGCATGTCGTTCCTGTCGTCAAGCGAGTATCCAAGTTGTCTCAATGTATTCTCCGCTTTGTTAACGTACTGAGGATCTGTCGCATACCCAGAAGCGATAACTGTTTCCAAAAACTTCCTCGGATTGTTCTTATATTGGAATGCTCCAGCATATCGAGAAGTATTACTCAAGAGTTGTCCATAGTCATTAAATGAATCGGCGATCGAATCGTATGCTCGAAATTTATCAACCATTTTTGAAGCTTTACTTTTATCTCCCCAATACTCTGTGGTCATAAATTCTTGAGATTTCCCCAAATATCCTTTCATCGCTTTAACTCCAAAGAAATTATTCCCAAGAGCCTTTTCTCCATATCCAGATTCAAGTGCTGCCTGAGCAAAACAAACCTTCCAAGGGATACCATATTTTTCTTCTACTTGCTGTGCCATGAATTTCCCAACGCGTCTAAACATTTCTTTTGGGTTCATGTTATCTATAACTTCATCTGAAAGTCCTTGATCTTTAAGTAGCTCTCTCATTGCCTCCCTCATTTCTTCAAGTGCTTTTTCATTTGCTTCAACTTTCTTTCTAAATTCTTCTTTCGCATCTTCTTCTTCTTCTTCTGAATACTCTTGAATATTTTCGAAACCTCCCTGCTCTTCTTCCGAAACGGTAAGATCCATTGTCTCCCCGCCAAAGATTGCAAGATAGTTTCCACTTTTGTCTACATATCCAACTTTTCCATTCGCAATAGATCGTTTTCCAACAATGTCATTCATCTTTATGAATTGCTGTTTACTCGAAAACAAATCCCCCATTCCGACATATCGACGAGCGCCTTCATTTCCATGAAAATCAATAGCCCCTTCCTTCTCCACAAACAAAGTATTTAAATCTTCCGTTGTTCGGTTAAGAAATTCTGAAGCTGGAATCGCACCAAAACCTTTCGGGGATTCTTTCGTTTCTCCACTTTCAATATGTTCGATCATTTCGTTAATCGCCTGTTGGTAATTTCGACCTTCTTGGTCTTTATCCATTTCTTCTTTCCGTTCATCAGACAATGGTTGAAACTCTGATTGATCTTTCTTGTCCTTCTCCACCTCTGCCATAAAATCAACTTCATTCGCCCCATCGTTTTGATACACAAAACACCCCCAATCGTGGGTCTTCCGAAAAGTGTTGTAAAAATGATTCATAAAAAGAGAATAATTCCCCTTATTCTACCTTAAATCAGCATTTTTTTCAACCATTTCGAGGAGCTTTTCTCGTGCATCATCAATGGCGATTTTATTTTTCC
>CAZVBV010000036.1:0-8950 GCA_964625805.1 uncultured Candidatus Peribacteria bacterium
GTAGAAATTTTCACCTTGTACGCTTCATTCCCGATGCTTGATTGAAGCCGATCTCGCATTTCGGTCGCTCCCGCTTCGGTAAACGTGAGGCAGAGAATGTTTTGCGATTGCGCCCCCACATCTTGCTGGAGTAGGTACGCGATGCGAGCCGTTAAGAGGTGTGTTTTTCCTGTCCCTGGCCCCGCTAAAACCAAAATCTGTCCGTACACTTTCTCTACCGCCTGTCGTTGGGCGGGATTGAGGTTTTTGAGAAAATCAGTAGGTTGAGACATATGGGAAAATTGATTTCTTTTTGCGTGATTCTTTGTACACTTTTTTCGATGGGATGTGAACACACAACTTCAGAAATTCTTCACAAAGCACACGAGCTGGATGAAATGACCGTGAAAATCGGTGAACAATCATGGAGCGTGGAAGTGGCGAAAACACAAGAACAAAGACAACAGGGACTTATGTTGCGTGAGTCATTGAGCGAGGGAAATGGAATGCTATTTATTTTTGAAGAAATCGATTTTCACTCATTCTGGATGAAAAACACACTCATTCCTTTGGATGTGATTTGGATTTCAGAAAATATGAAAGTGGTTGATATTCAAACACTGACACCGTGTGAAGCCGAAGAATGCCCAAGCTTTGTTCCTTCTGTGAAAGCGAAATACGTCCTTGAAGTAAATGCGGGTATATTTGAGGGAGAAATAGGAGATGACCTACTCTTCATCGATTGAGTCTTCCACCTTCCCCTGTATAATTGCGATGTACTCTACGCATCCAACAAGATCTATTCTTTGATTCTCTATTTTCATTTTTTCTGCCGCTTCTTTAGGGATCTGTATTCGATTAGCAGTACTTTTTTTAATTTCAAATAAATTCGAATAAATATCATCTAAGTAGTTATCTCCGCCATAAGCGCCTTGGATTGGTTCTTCTGTTCGGGCCAATATTCCTAATATTTTTTGCTTTGAAGTCTGGAGCTCTTTTATGAGCTTCCCTTTCTTTGGAACCCAAAGAAAAAAATCTTTAGATTGCCCTTTCCATTTCGCTGGAAACGTAAAACGATTTTTCGTGTCCACTTTTCTTTTAAGACCACCGGTAAACCGATCCTTCACTGCTTTTTCCATATTTGCAAAATACAAAGTATTCACAATTCGTCAATACGTCGTAAGGATTTTTTATAATGGTTTTACCTTCCTCCTTCAGGAGACAGTGAATCAAAGGTCTCTCCTCGTGTTTTTGAGAATTTATTATTAATCCTTTGTACGAATCCCAATTTCGAGATCCTTATTGGGCACACTCCCAGACTCCTCGCTCTTGAGTACGCATCTTCCCCCATACAAGAAAGGATAAACATTCTTACGTTTCGCATCCCCATTTCTCGCACCTTCCTTTCTACAATTTTTGGAGACTGTTCTAATAAAATTTTCATTACTTCTATTTCATCACATACGAGCCTATTTTCTAAACTATTGGTTATATAAAATTCGATCGAATGTTTATATTTATTCTTAAATGCATTAAGAAAATCGTCGAGATCTACTGAATCGGTATAACAATAACAACGCAATTCTGCACTCACGTTTTTCAGGAACTGACTTCTTTCTGGAACCGTTTGCTGCAATTGATCAACCTTGTTCATTCTTCTTATTAAAATACGAGACCAACCTGTCAACCATACTAAGGACGACAGCTTAGGTCAAACACATGCGAGAGTAAAACATATATTCCCCTTTCTCAGAGAGGGTTAAAAAGTGGTAATAAGTGTTTGCCACCACCCAAAAGAATGCTATAATTAAATAGATATCCCTTCCGAAACATGCCTTTCCCAAAAATTAAACAGACCCTTTCCCTTCTTGGGCTTAGTGAGATTGAGATCACTGTTTATCTCGATTTATTAAAATTAGGAAGTGCTCCTGCATCGCTCATTGCTCGAAGATTAAAATTAAACCGCTCAACAACTCGCTACACATTAGAAAACTTATGTAAAAAACGTTTCGGGTTTCAGGAAAATAGAAATGGAGGTTTTTACTTTAATGCCGAAGATCCTGAAAAAATACTTCTCCTTCTCCGGAGCAATCAACGAGAACTTGAGGCGAAGGAAACGGCTGTGAGCCAAATCATTGGAGACCTACGAGGGCTAAAGAATCCACATATCAACACGCCAAAAGTTCGATTTTTTGAAGGCGTTGATGGAATTATTAAAATGTACGAAGACGTGTTGGCCGATAGCTTGAAAACAAATTGCACAATTTACGGGTATCTACACTACGATGAATCCGATTTTCATCCTAAATTTAAAAAATTTCTACAAAATAGATATATTCCGGAACGATCAAACATTAAAAACAAAGCTTTTATGATTTTTAATGATGTAGGAAGTGATAGGGATTATGCAAAAAAAGATTTAGAAATGAATCGTGTTACACTCT
The DNA here is from genome assembly GCA_964625805.1 of uncultured Candidatus Peribacteria bacterium. Classification (GTDB taxonomy): domain Bacteria; phylum Patescibacteriota; class Gracilibacteria; order UBA4473; family UBA4473; genus CAZVBV01. Next base: position 2,424 of record CAZVBV010000036.1, read on the forward strand.
TTGTTCCTGTGAAAGATTTTCCTCTTAGTACTTGTTTTCATATTTATGGGGACAAGATTGCTTTTTATTCATACACAGAAGGGCAGCCCCCAAGTGGGGTTATCATTAAACATGAAACCATAGTAAAAGATCATTTAAATCTGTTTAGAATGGCATGGGATTTTGCAAAGAATCTCCCAATTAATGATCAATATAAAAACGCAACACCCTAGGCTGTTTTTTTAAAATTTCATTTGGATTTCTAATAATTCTTCCGATTCTATTATTGTTCCATCTTCTCTCGTGGCCTTCTCTTTTGTTGTCCCAATGACCTGCCACCCAACTCTGATGTGCCTTTCTAGGCTTGGATTTTTGGGAGAAACGTGAGCCGTCACAGTATTTCCTTTTTTCGAAATTTGCTTCAAAACAGAACTCTCTAGATAGCGCCCGACTTTGAAATCTTTTCTAAATTCATCTTCCACATACAGTGTCCCGAGATAGTAATTGTTTTTATCAATTTTTTTAATTTTCACGACCCCCACAAGATCTTTTTTGTAGTTCATAAAATGAAATTTCACATTTTCATCTTGTAGGTCTTTCGTGATGTTGAGAGCTAAAACCTCTTTATATTGAGGATAGTGCTTGTAAGCGTTTTCGAAATTTTTTATGAGCATTTCGTATTTACGAATATCGAATTCCGAAGGGGCTTTATAATTATCAGCTTTCTCCATGCTCCACGCATCATTAATCAGGTTCCCTCCTCTAACAACTTGCCCCTTCATGTTTTTCAATAAATCTCCAATTTCCTCTGGTTTCATTTTTTTTATTTGATCAAAATTTCCTCGCACAACCGCCCCCTCTGCAATAATTTCTTTCTTGAACATATTCGATTCCTTTAAAAGCTCTTCTGCTTCTTCCCTACTCTTCACTCGACTGGATCTCTCTAATAACAAATTCAATCGCTTTAAAATCGCTTCATTGTATTCCCATGGATTCATATTTTCTTTCCCTGCAGCGGAAAGCAATTTTTTGGTAAGCAGGTTTCTTTCTTGGATCAATTCTGTAATCTCTCCAATCTTGTCCAGAAGATCATTGTTTCCGCTTTTTTCATCAACAAAACAAGGATTTCTTAGTGCCTCTAAAAAGAGCTTTATCGCTTCTGTCTCATTCGCCAAAATCACAAACGATTCCAAAAATGAAATTTGTTGTTCTTGCGTGTGTAGTTGATCATAAAAATCTTTCACTTCATTAAAATCTTTTTCATCCAACTGTATCGCCAAATTAAACAAAGAGAGCAGTCCTTTGAACGAAACCTCTAAGGGCTCCTGTGGAGCAAGTATTTTTTCTTTAATTTTAAAGTATAGGTCTGGTGTTTGATGGATGATGGTAAAGATTTTCAGCATTTCTTTGTTGTCTTCTCCTTGTCGTACAAAAAATCCTGGTTCATTGATGAGTTCTCCATAAGGAATCTCTTTTATTTTTTGATATGATTTATAATTAGCCTCCAGTGTGGGGAATTGTTCTTTGTTTTTATTTTCTTCAAGCAATATTGTCTGATCAAGATATCCTTGCTTGTCATATACTCCGATGAGATCATTCGAAAGAGATGTATAGTCATTCATATCCTCTTTATCAATAAAGTTTCTATGAGAAGGAGAAAATCTTGACCTGTTTATGTGTCTTATTTCCGATGGAGACAATATTTCTTGTCTTTCATCAATTCGATCCAACAAAAGCTCTAACTCCTTTAACAAAATTGAAAGCAATTTTGATGAAGGATGTTCCCCTGTCTCTTCTATTCGATTCTCAATCTCTCCATACAGTTTCTCTGAGACCACGCCTTTGTTGACTCGAATAGTCAGCATCATTGCCGAAATACATTCCAAAAAATCTGCTATTTTTTCTATTTTATTTTTTTCCCTGTTTTCTGGGTTCTCGGGGTTTGTAAAAACCCCCTTCACTCGTTTCTGAAACTCAAAGCTCTCTCCAGAATTTTTTTCTAGTAAATCTGAGCCGAAATCCATTTCTCCTTCTTTAGTCATCTTTCACTTTGTCGCTTTACAATATTTTCATACAAATAGCAAGTTTTATCCCTTGTTTTTCCCCTTTTTTATAATTTCAATTCGCTTTCTACCAGCGAGTTTTCTACAATAGTCCCGACATGGATAAAGCCTACGATCACAATTCGACAGAAGATGGAATCTACCAATCTTGGGAAGACTCTGGAAATATGCGTGCCGATAGTAGTTCTACAAAAGAACCATTTACCATCGTGCTTCCTCCTCCGAATGTGACAGGGCAATTGCATCTTGGGCATGCGGCGATGCTGGCGATTGAGGACATCATGATCCGATATCAGAAAATGACGGGGAAAGAAGTTCTCTGGCTTCCTGGAACCGATCACGCTGCGATTGCAACAGAGAACGTGGTTCTTAAACACCTGAAACTTCAAAGTCGCGAGGAAATGGAGCGAGAAGAATTTTTGGGAGAGTGTCGAAAATTTGCTCAAGAAAAACACGATCGAATCGTGCATCAGATTAAGAAAATGGGAGCGTGGCTTGATTGGTCACGGGAGGCCTACACGTTTGATGACGAACGAAATCACTCCGTAAATACGATCTTTAAAAAGCTGTATGACGACGGACTCATTGTCCGAGGGCACAGAATGATCAACTGGTCAGTCGGCGCGCAGTCAGTGATCGCTGATGATGAGGTGGAATTTGAAGACAACGAAGGTGAGTTCTACGACATTCAATGTGGACCGTTTATTATTGGAACATCTCGTCCTGAAACCAAATGTGCTGACAGCCCTGTGGTTATTAATCCCGCTGCCGAGTACGTGAAGGCGGAAAAGAAAACGGACAAATCTCCTCTCATTATTTCCAAGCATAAATGGGATGACGGGGTGCATTTTCCGAATGAATACGATCTCAAAGAAGTGGTGAAAGGGAAGAAATTGGAAGGTATGAAATTTGAGTTTGAGACTTATGCGGGAATGCGAAAATTCTACGTCTTGGTTGATGAATGCGTCGATCCAAAGTTTGGAACAGGGGCCATGACAATCTCTACTTCTCACTCACTGGAAGACTACGAGCTCGCTCAGAGACACGATTTACCGATGCTACAGAAGATTGATTTCAAAGGAAGGATGACCGCTATTACCGGACCGTGCGAAGGACTGACCGTAGCCGAAGCACGAAAAGAATCGGTAAAACACATGGAGAAAAAGGGACTCTTGGTTTCAAGAATTCCGTATTCAAATCGTGTTCCAAAATGTTACCGAAGTGGATGTGTCATCGAACCGATGATTTCTCCACAGTGGTTTGTAAGTGTTGAGAAAGAATTCACCGACAAATTTACAGGGAAGAAAACAACCCTCAAAAAACTCACACAAGAAGCGGTTCGAGAAAAACATGTAAATATTATTCCAAAGCAATTTGAAAAAACCTACTTCCAATGGATCGATAATCTTCGTGATTGGTGCATCTCTCGACAGATTTGGTGGGGGCACCAGATCCCAGTGTGGTATGACGAGGAGGGAAAGATTCATCTTCCTGAAGAGAAAGAAATTATTTTCGCACGACATGGACTAAAGGAATGGAGCGAAGAAGAAAAAGACTTTATTCTTTCTGAAAAGGGGAAACAGCAGGCAAAAATCTTAGCAAAAAAGGCAAAAGAACAAGGCATTACCAAAATTGTTTCTTCTCATTTCACTCGCACACAGCAAACAGCGGAGATTATCGCAAAAGAACTCGGACTTGAAGTTGAAACTTGGGAAAATTTGCATGAAGTTACAAATGAAGATGAAACCTCCTCTGGATGGAAGACGAAAGAAAGCTTTCCTCAAGAATCTAAAGAGACTTTTGAAGAGGTCCGAAAAAGAGCTCGGGAGATATTTCAAAAACTGAAAGAGCTTTCGAAAACCGAAAACGTTCTTGTTGTTGGACACTCTTTCTTCTCTTCTGTTGTCTTTGCTGAATATGGTGGAAAAGGACAAGAAGAGTCTTTTTGGAAATTCCGAGAAGGCTGGAAGATGGATCCTGAAACTCCAAAAACAATTCCTGTGTTTTGCCCTCCTGAAGGAGATAATCTCAGACAAGACAAAGACACACTCGACACTTGGTTCTCAAGCGCTTTGTGGCCACTCTCGACACTCGGCTGGCCGAACGAAGATGCTGAAGATTTCAAAAAATTTCACCCAACATCAGTTCTCGAAACGGGACATGATATTTTGTTTTTCTGGGTGGCTCGAATGATTATGTTTGGTCGATATGCCACTGGAAAATACCCATTCGACACGGTATATCTCCACGGGATGGTGACCGATGAACATGGGAAAAAGATGTCCAAATCCAAGAACAATGGAATTGATCCGCTTGAGATGATCGATGAATTTGGAGCGGATGCCGTGCGATTATCACTCGTTATTGGAACCAGTCCGGGAAACGCGATCCCGATTGGGAAAGCAAAGATTGGAGGATACCGAAACTTTGTGAACAAACTCTGGAACGCGGGACGATTTGTTCAGATGCAATTAGAAGACGGGGAAACGGGAAGTGCTGAACCGAAAAGCTTGGCAGATAAATGGATTCTTTCTCGATTCTCAACGGTTTCAAAAGAAATTGCAACACACTTGCAAAAACATGAGATATCCATTGCTGGAGATAAAATCTATCACTTCGTTTGGGATGAATTCTGCGACTGGTACATCGAAGCGAGTAAGGTGGAAAAAAATCCAGCCTTCCTCAAACACATCTTCCTCGAAATACTAAAACTCACTCACCCGCTCTGTCCATTTATTACAGAGAAGCTGTGGGGAGAGCTTGCTGACGATGGACTTTTGGTGAATCAAGAGTTCCCTGTTTCTGCTTTCACGGATAAAGAGGCTGTAAAGATGTTCGCCTCTACGCAATCAATTGTGACCGAAATCAGACGAGTACGCGCGGACAACCAACTGAATCCAAAAGAGAAATTATCGATTCAAATTTCTGGTGATGCAAATGAGGGACTTGTCTCAACGCTTGCCGGAGTGAAATTCGAAACCGTTGATACAAAAATAGCTACGAAGATTGTGGTCGGAAAACAAGATGTATTTATACAAATTCCTGTCGACGAAAAACGTATTACTCGTGAAAAATCTGCTCTCGAATCACAAATTAAATCTCTTGAGGTTCGTCTTTCAAATAAGGGATACGTCGCCAAAGCGCCGGCGCATTTGATCGAACAAACGAACAAAGAACTCGAGGAAGCAAAAGAAAAACTAAAAAAACTTTCATGAAAAAACTGATTTCTCGTGCACAAGAAGTTCTTCAAAAATTTGAAGAAAAAACAAAACTCTTCGCCGCGATTCAGTCTCTCAAACTTCCTTTCGCTCTCAAAACCCTGCAGTATCTCGTGTGGTTAGGGGCGGGAATTGCGTGTGGATACCTCTTTCTTGCAAGTCTCGTGAGTCGTTCTTACGCCATCGATGCGTCTGGGGGACTGGCCTGGGGACTTTTGATATTCACCATTTTTATAAGTTTGGTGAATAAGATACTTCCGCGATTACGAATCGTTTCTCAACTTCTTCCTTTGCGAAAAGAATCTGGGATTTTGGTTTTTATGTTTGTACTCCTTCACTCATTTTTCTTTATTTGGAAAATAAACGGCTGGGGAGACCTCCCATTCCATGCGTTCAAAAACTTCAGCCTGGCGACCGGATCGTTGGCTTTCCTCATAATGATCCCCCTGATGCTGACATCCTCCGCGTGGGCAATACGAACAATGGGATTTAAGTCCTGGAAATTGCTCCACAAGCTCACACACTTGGTGTTTATCTTCTCGGCACTTCATATCGCTACGAGCGAATGGAAATCCGAAGGCGAACTCGAAGGAGGCCCAATTCTTTTGTTATTGGTATACCTCGGACTCCGATGGTTTCTGTGGTGGAAGAAACGACAGAAATAACTTTATTCCTGCATCAACGCAAACACTTTTTGCATCATCTTTGCGGCTTCTGCTCGAAGGATTGAGTTCTTTGGTTTAAATGTTCCATCTGGATACCCGCTGATAATTCCGAGTTTCTTCGCGTGCTGAATCACATGAAGATTTGGAGAGTGAAAATCAACATCGACAAAGGAACTCCGCACTGGTCCTGTTGGAACGTCGACTTCAAAGATTTCAAAGATTGCGTGAAGGACATCAACTCGATCTGCCTTCTTGTCTGGGTTCGGATAGTCTGCCCACATCGTCAGTCCCATCGCTTCTCCCATTGCCATCTCTGAGGCTGCCCAGTGCCCTTCTGCGTATGGGTTTTTTGCTTCCATTGCGGCAACAAATGGGACGTCTCCAATCTGGAATAACATGTTGGTAATCTCCGCTTTTGTTACGGGATCACCGGGACCGAAGAGTCCTGTTTCATTTCCATTGTCATCGAGATATCCTCCGATAATTCCCAGTTCCTGAAGAAATTGTACGGGGCCCAAGAACCACGCTTCTTCGTCAACATCAATGAATGGAATCTCTCCCACTCTGAATTTTTCTTTTGCTGAATTAACACGCGCCTCCAC
>CAZVBV010000037.1:0-8917 GCA_964625805.1 uncultured Candidatus Peribacteria bacterium
TTCGACAGACTTCACGAAGTCTGAGGTCTCAATCCCAAACGCGCCCGCGTTTCCCCGAACGAATCCACCGACATTCCCCGGAATTCCGCTCAAGTTACACAAGTCTTCAAATCCGTGTTCATTTGTTTCTTCGACGAATGCCTGCCAATTCTTTCCCGCCTCAACAGTGACCAGCACCCCCTCTCGCTTCGCCCCTGGGAAGGGGGAGAATTTTACGGAATCAAAAGTAAAACAAAATACCCGTCCTCGAAATCCTTTATCTGACATTAATAAGTTCGAACCTTTCCCAAGGATGAGCTTTGGCATCCCCAAGGCGATCGTCTCTGCCCATATCTCTCCAAACTTCTCACTCGTGTCGACATTCCAGAATTCATCAGCCGGACCACCCACGCCATAGAAGGCATGTTTCCCTAGTGGTTCGTGCATTAAGATTTCCATTGAAACAATTACGAGTTACAAATTACAAATTACGAATTATGAATGAAATATCAACCCCACCCCTGTCATTCTGAGTGAAACCGAGGAATCCCTTTTTTATCTCATTAGAATGAGGGATCTCTCCGCTTCGGTCGAGATGACAAAAAGGAAAAAATAACTTGCATCAAATGCAACAATCTATAACATCTGCGCGTCGTTAAGCCAATCTGATTTAAGAGCGGCGGGAAGCGACAAATACTTATTAATTTTTTCCCACCATGGCAACAGTAAAAGACCTTTTCAAAAATCTTGTCCACATCGGACACCGGACGTCTCTTTGGAATCCAAAGATGAAACCGTTTATTCACGATAAACGAAACGGAGCGCACATTTTCGATCTTGATAAAACCGCTGAGTGTTTAGACACAGCACAAAAATTTTTGGCAGAAACAAAGAAGCAGGGCAAACAAGTTCTTTTCGTAGGAACAAAACCACAAGCTTCATTGGCTCTCAAAGAATTGATTGCTGACACGAAGTATTTCTACGTTGATGAAAAATGGGCACCAGGGCTTTTGACAAACTTCAAAGAGCTTCGAAAACGAATCGATCATTACTTGAACTTGAAATCACAATTCGAAACAGGAGAAATTAAGAAATACACAAAGAAAGAAGTAGCGAAATTTAAAAAGGATTTGGAAAAACTCGATAAGGCCTACCACGGGGTAGCGGAAATGCGAAAGAAACCAGATGTACTTATTGTGCTCGACGCAGTAGGGGACATCCAGTCAATTCGAGAAGCGAATGTTTCAAAATTGGCAGTGGTAGCGATCACAGATACAAATGCTGATCCGGATAACATCGACTTCCCGATTCCAGCAAATGATGATTCTGTGAAATCTGTTCGCTTTTTGGTTCAGTGCCTGTTAGAATCTTTGGCGTAATTTTACGTTAAAAAACAAACATGGACGATCAAAATCAAACACCCGTCACCGCTCCCGTAGAACCTACTCCAGCACCAGAAGTACCTACTTCTCCTGCTCCAGTTCAAACAGAACCAACACCTGCGCCTGAAGTGAAACCAGCTGCAACAGAAATTGTTCCGAAAGGAGAAAAGACACTCGCAATGTTTGGATATATTGAATTTCTTTGCGTGTTGCCGTTGGCGCTCAAACCAAAATCTCGATACTGCCAGTTCCACGGAAAACAATCATTGGTATTGGTATTGTTATTCTTCATCCTCTCATGGATTGGATGGATTGTTCCTGCTGTTGGAATGCTTATCGCATTTGTTCACATCGCGATTATTATCGTGGCAATGGTTCAGGCTTCACAAGGAAAGCTCTGGAGAATTCCATTTGTGGCACAAGTAGCTGACAAGCTCAACTGGGACGAGTAGTCCTTACCGTCATTCCAGCTTGACTGGAATCGCAAGAGTTTGAGATATGTATGCAGAGTCCCGTGAAGCGGGACGAATATTTAAGACGGGTTTCGCGCTAGCGCTTTTTTATTTGTAATGATTTTTATCCGATTCTGGGCAAGCCAGAATGACAAAAATAGTGTTGATTTTCTCTGTCGTGTGGTTACAATTCGCTGGATTTTTAACCCTTTGTAAAAATGGAAATAACAGCTCAACAGGCAAACGAACTTAGAAAACAAACAGGTGTAGGGATGCTTGCTTGTAAGAATGCTTTGGAAGAAGCAGGAGGAGATACAGAAAAAGCGATTGAACTTTTGCGAAAACGAGGAGAAACAAAAGCAGCAGAAAAAAGCGAACGATCAACAAGCCAAGGAGGTGTTGCGGTAAGCGGACGAGCTTTGGTGAAAATTCTTTGTGAAACAGACTTTGTAGCGAAGAACGATAAATTTATTGCCTTCGTAGAAGACATTGTTGCAAAAGCAGATAGCGAAGGAGCCGATGCTGCAAAAGCATACTTCGAAGAGATTAAGACAGACAAGATTCAAGAGATTGGAGAAAACATGATTCTTGACCTCGTTGAGGTTGTAGAAGGAGGAAGCACCGTTGGGAGCTACCTTCACACAAACCGAAAAATCGCGACGGTTGTTGCGCTTGAAGGAGGAACAGAAGAACAAGCACGAGATATTGCGATGCACGCAACAGCGATGAATCCATTGGTGGCAAACGTTGAAGACGTGCCTGCGGATTTGATCGAAAAAGAAAAAGAGATTGCGACTGAGCAATTGATTGCAGCAGGAAAACCAGAACAAATTATCGAAAAGATTCTTGTTGGGAAAATCCAAAAGTTCTGCGGGGAACGAGCATTGGTTTCACAACCATTTGTGAAAGACCCAGAAAAAACAGTAGCTCAATACCTCGGAGATGCGAAGGTAGTGAAGTTTGTGCGAGTGGAAGTGTAAATGTAAATTTTAATTTAGGTCCGGACCCAAAAGGGCTCCGGACCTTTTTTTAAAGCGAATCGTTTCGGTACCAGGGATCTCTCAGAGAGGCGAGTGCTTTTGCCGACATTTCGACAACAGTTTCTTCGGATTTTCTTTCGCCGTTATGGCTGTTTCCGGATTTATTCGAAAGAGCCTCGAGTTCAAAAGAATCAATTTTAGTGTTTGCCGATACTGGTTTTTTCAACGTGGATATAGAGTCCATTTGGAAAAGGGTTAGAGAATATATACTCAAATGTTTTTAAAACATCGTTTTAAACATTTGGTATGATGTCGTTATTTTGGCAAAGCCAAAATGAAAACTTTGTTTTCTGTCTTAAATTTCTTCGAAATTATTAAGACAGACGAGTATAAGAACGAGCGCGAAAATACTCAGAAAAGAAGAAGATGCAAATAAAAACTTGGTCACTCCGGCTTGCCCGGAGTCGGGTGAAAATTATTACAAATAAAAAAGCGTTAGCGCGAAACCAATATTAAGCATTCATCCCGCTTTGCGGGACTCTGCATACATATCTTAAATTCTTGCGATTCTGGGCAAGCCAGAATGACTGGGGGAGGATTACCGATGAAATTTTCCGTCGAGTTCCCCGAACGGAATAAACCAATGATTTGGTCGTCCATGCGGACAGAGATTTCTCCATTGGGTCGTCTCAAAGTCATCGAGGAGCTTCTGCATTTCCACAGGTTTCATTGGGTCTCCGAACATCACGGAACCTCGGCAGGCTTTATATTCCAAAAGCTTTCGCATGAGTTTATCACCGACGTTTTCGCCAATCTGGTCTTCGGAGAAATACTGCATTATGTCTTGAAGCACTTGTTCGATATTTTTCTCAGCAAAACTCGCGGGCACTTCGGAAATTCCAACCTGATCATCAGCAGGGAAGGAGATCGCAAACCCGAGTTGTACAATCTCGTCTCGGTTTTCATGAAGCAGAGAAATCTCTTCCTCTGTGAATGTGAACATCTGAGGGGTGAGGAGTTTTTGAATTTGAGTTTTTTTCTTCTTCTGTTCATTCCAGAACGTTTCAAATCGTTGTCGCTCGTGGAGTGCATGTTGGTCAAAGAAAAACACACCTTCGTCTGACTGCGCCACGATGTATTTATTCTCCACTTGTCCGATAAGGGTAAGAGGGGAGTTGATTTCTGGTTTTACTTCCGTTTCTTTTTCGAAGCTCGGAAGGTTGAAATTTCGTCCGGTGTTGTGGGCAGAGAAATTGAGTTTCGGTGCGGAAGGAGTGCTTCGCACAGAGAAAGACTGGGTTCCCGCCGGAGCCTGTCCTCGACTTCGATCGGGGGAGGGAATGAGGGGGCGAGAAGAAGTGACAGAACTACTTTTTTGTAATGAAGTGGTGACACTATTTTTGATAAGTGAAAAAATTTCCCGTGGTTCGGAGAATTTTACTTCGAGTTTTCTTGGGTGCACATTTACGTCCACAAGCAGTGGATCTGTTTCAAGAAATAAAACAAAGATCGGGTGCAGATGTTTCTCGATTCCTGCACTTTGAGCAAACGCTTCTCTGACGGCGTAGTTCAATTTAAAATCCTCAATCCGTCGTCCATTTACAAAAAGATACTGGTGATTCTTACTCTTCGCGCACATTCCAGGACGACACACAAATCCCGTCAGTTCGTTTTGTGCTAACTTCCCACTTACGGGGAGAAGATCAGTTGAAAGACTCTTGAGCACCTGCTGAACACGATTTTGTTCAGACTGCATAGCTGGGAAGTCGAGGGTTGGTTTTCCGTCTTTGAAGAGCTTAAAACTCACCTCGTGTTTCGAGAGCGCGAAGTTGGTAATCTCTTTTACAATAGCTCGGTATTCCGTCTCCTCCGTTTTCAAATAGGCCAGTCGTGCAGGCGTTGTATAAAACAAATCCTGTACACGAATCAAAGTTCCAATATTAGAAGAGGCATCACTTATGGTTGTATTTGAACCACCAGAAACTTTCACACTTGTCCCGACCTCGTCTCCTTCCGTTTGTGTAATCAGTTCAAATTTGGACACAGCAGAAATGGCCGCCAACGCTTCTCCTCTGAATCCAAAACTGCGAATTGAAAAGAGATCATCAATCGTTTGGATCTTACTGGTTGCATGACGGAGAACACATTTCTCGGCATCGTCTCGGCTCATCCCGAGTCCATCATCACGGATTTCTATTAATGTTCGTCCACCATTCCCAATATAAATATCAACGTTCTCCGCTCGTGCATCGAGTGAGTTCTCTACCAGTTCCTTCACTACACTGGCGGGTCGTTCAACAACCTCACCTGCGGCGATTTGATCAGCGATTTTTTGGGGAAGAATTTGAATCGACATCGTTGGCATTCTAGGAAATTGAAGTGTTTTTGCAAACAGCCTCGAGTCAGTAGACTAAAACAGTTTCTTCAAATTTGGCAGATGAAGAGAGTGTTTTTTGAATTTTCTATGTGTAAGAACTCCAAAGACAATAGAAAGTGCGATAATAAGTCCTACCGGAACAAATCCCCAGTAGACGATATATTCAAATGGATATCCGCCATAGACTTCTTGAGTTTCTTTGTAGAGAGAAACAGAAATCAAAAAGGCACAAATGAACGGAATAAGGTAGAGCATTACATTGAACCATTTTCCAATTTTGAGTCCTTTAGCAGTGTGATTAATCCATTGACGTACTTTATTGGCTCCAATGAAATAAGCCAAAATCAGCGTTTCAAGAAGACCTACTAAGAGGAGAATGTAGTTGAAAAAGTGATCTGTGATATCGAGATAATACATTCCGGCTCCCATGATGTAGGGGATGCATCCGACGGTAAGAATGAAAGCAACAATAAGGGAAATATGAAAGTATTTTGTTTTGTTCCAAAAGTCATGAAAGGCTCCTGCAATAACTTCAAAAATTGCAAAAATAGAATCAATAGCGAGTGTGATTACCACAAGGAAAAGCAGTACGGTAAAGAAAATAGCTCCCCACGGCATCATTGATACAGCAGTTGGGAGGACTGAAAACATAAGCATGGGTCCACCAGTGGCGGCTTCGCTTACAGGAACACCTTGTTGCAGAGCCATGTATCCAAGAGTTGAAAAAACGGCCAGCCCACAGAGAATTGAAACGATAAAATTTCCAATAAGTATCCAGAGAGATGTTTTGGCAACTTCAGCGTTTTCTTTTCGATGACTTCCAGCAATAAAGAAGTATCCCATAGCAAGACTTGCTGAAAAGAAGCTTTGACCAACAGCGGCTTGCCAAAGTTTTATATCAAGGAGGGCTTCCCATTTTGGAATAAAGAGGGCTTCAAGTCCATCAATAGCTCCTGGCAGTGTAACTCCTCGAATAATCAATAATAGAAGTAAAATAAAAGGGGCTGTAGCTGTAATTTTCACAACGGGTCCGAGACTCATCACGTTTTTTCGCAACGCATATAACGTGAATCCATATCCTGCCAATACTCCGAGCAAGAGTCCCCATTGTAAAGTTCCCGGATCAATAATACTGCCTGTAAGATGAAGAATATCGGTTATAAAATATTCACTTGGATTACTGAGAAAAGCTCCAGAAAAAGAGGTGACCAAATATTTAATTCCCCAGGCAAGAATTGGAGCGTAATAGAACATCAAAACAATAAGTCCAAATACCGGAAGCCATTGAATCCAGCTTGTTTTTGGTTTTAATTTTTCAAAAGCACTAGGACCACCAAGTTGAGATTTTTGTCCTACAATTGTTTCCATCATTACAAGAGGGAATACCATCAATACATTTGAAACAAGGAGTGCCAAAATAAAAGCGGCTCCACCGTGTTCATAGGCAAGCATAGAGAAACGCCAGAGGTTTCCCAGTCCAGCAGCAGATCCGATGGCAGCAAGAATATATACGAAATCACTAGACCATTGGGGGCGAGCGTGGGACTTAAAAAGACTCATAAGAGGGGGTAAAAATTCAACCAGTATTCTACGCGGGTGTTGCACAGAAACAAAATTATTTCAATGTTGGGTTTATTAAAAAAGAGTGAAGAGCTGATTTGGTCTTCATTAAAAATTTCACAACAATAATATCATCCTGAATTTATTTCAGGATCTTACTTTGAAAGATGCGCCAGTATTACGTTTACATCCTCACTGATCCAACGAACTCGGTTCTTTACATTGGAGTTACTAATATAATCTGGAACGGAGAATGATTGAACATAAAACAAAAGAACTTGAGGGTTTTACAAAAAAGTATAATTGTCATCGACTTGTTTATTTTGAAGAAACAAATGATGTGAGTATTGCCATTGAAAGAGAAAAACAATTAAAAAACTGGCATAGAAGTTGGAAAGTGAATCTTATAAAAGAAGAGAATCCAAAATGGGAGGATATTAGCAAAGGCTGGTTCGATGAGCATTCGTTTGACCCTGAAATAAATTCAGGGTGACATAAAGAGTATAAAAACTTTCCCGCCGGAGACTGTCCTCGTTTTTATCGGGGGCGGGAATGACAAACAAGTTACTTCGTGATCTTCGATATCAGCATGACAGTGTTTCGTTATATGGTAGAATTCCAAAGATGAAACTTTACATTGTAGCGACGCCGATTGGAAACCTCGGGGACATGACATTCCGAGCAGTGGAAACACTGAAGGACGTGGACTTTGTTATTGCGGAGGACACACGGCATTCCAAAATTTTGTTTAAAAAATACGACATTGATACATCACTCAAATCGTTTCACGCACAGAGTTCGGATACTAAAATTTCAGAACTGGTGAAAGCAATAGCCGGAGGAAAAACAGCGGCGTATATTTCTGACGCAGGGACACCAGGGATTTCAGATCCAGGATTTAGGCTCGTTCATGCGACGGTGAAGCAGGGGATTGAGGTCATTCCTATTCCAGGGGCATCAGCGTTGACGACGTTACTATCGGTAGCGGGTGTGCCAGTAGACAGCTTTCAATTCCATGGATTTCTTCCGCACAAAAAAGGACGACAGACACTTTTGAAAAGTTTCACGGATGCCAAGATGGCACATGTGTTTTATGAATCGGTGCACCGATTTCCAAAACTGCTCGAAGAGCTTTCAACTTTCGTAGGCGATGATCGAGTCATCGTCGTAGGACGGGAACTGACAAAAATGTACGAAGAAATCTTTCGAGGGACAGTTAGTGAGGCACAACAAAACTTCACAAAGGACAACACAAAAGGGGAGTTTGCTATTGTGGTTGCACCGAAGAATTTTGTACAATCTACTTGATGGCAGATCTTCAGGATATTCGATCAGATATTGATGTGGTAGATAATGCAATTTTACAGTTGTTGGAACAACGGCGTGAATTGGTTTGTGATATCTTTGAATATAAAAAAGAAGAAGGGTTGTCATTACAAGATCATACACGCGAAAAAGAGCTCGTAGACTCGCTTTCACAAAGAACGAAACAGTTCTCGAAAGAAGAATTGAAAGATATCTGGAGTGCGATCATTACTTCGTCATACAAACTTCTTCCATGAAAAAAGTAGCCATTATTGGTACTGGAAACGTGGGAGCACATATTGCTTCGTATGGAATTGCACGGAATTTTCCTGTGGAGTTTTTACTTGTGGATATGAATCAGGAATTCGAAACAGCACAGGTGCTGGACCTGGAGGACACGCTTCTCTTCTCACCCAAGTCGCACGTGAGGGGAGTTGATTTTGGAGACAAGGATCTCACAGATGCGGATATCTTTGTCATTACAGCGGGAGCAAAGCAAAATAAAGGCGAAGCAAGATGCCAACTTCTTGGACGTAATATTGAAACGCTCAAAGCCATTCGGGATTCACTCGGGAAAATAAAAAAGAGTGCCGTTGTCATTATTGTTTCTAATCCTGTCGATGTACTGACACAAGTGGCCGTAAAGCTCTTTGGTTTGCCAAAGGGACATGTGTTTGGAACGGGAACTTTGCTTGATTCAGCGAGACTCAGATGGCGGTTGGCGGATCGATTTAATAAAAATATCTTTGATGTGACGGGCGTGGTTATGGGCGAACACGGAGATAGCGAATTTGTAGCGTGGTCGACAGTGAAAGGGGCGGAACAATTCAGTGACACAGAAAAAGAAGAAATGCAATATGCCGTTATGCGCGAAGCGTATGA
>CAZVBV010000038.1:0-8841 GCA_964625805.1 uncultured Candidatus Peribacteria bacterium
AGAATTATTTTTCTCAATCATCGATATGTTTTTTACGCAATTATTTTTTTTTGTCAATTCTCGACTTCTTTCAGATAATAAATACACTCCCCACGATGTTTTTTCTCCTCGCGGTTCTGGCAATGATAGCGTATTCCGTTCAAGGAACACTCATCTCTCATCATGCGCGGAAGCATGATGGATTGTCGATTTCGATATACCGAAACCTGTCGCTGGCCGTTACGATGATTCCACTTTTATTTCTCGCTTCACGAGAAAGTTTTTCCTCATTACAAGATCCAAGCGTGATCACAGAATTCCTGATTGCAGGAGCAACGGGAGCTTCAGCATTGGCACTGAGCTTGTGGGCTGTTAAGTTTTTACCGGTGGGAATAAAAACAGTTTTTGGAAGACTCTTTAGTGTGATAATTGTGTTTATTTTAGGATTTATCTTTTTCGGAGAAATTCCTTTGTGGAACGAACTCTTCTTTGTGGCACTCATCTTGGCAGCAGGAGGATGTCTTGCGATGCAAAAAAATGAATTTTCACATCTCGATAATAACGTTACGAAGGGAGTGATTATTACCTTTGTATCAGCCGTGCTGGCGGGATTCTCATTTTACTTCATGAGTAAGCTTTCAAGGGAGGTAGACCCATTTCTTTCAGCATATGTATGGGAAACGCTGATTGGTGTTTTCGCACTTCTCTTTGGAATTATCCGTTCTGGAATAGGACAAAAAAAGATTGCTCGTGTATCGTGGAAAGAATTTGGAACAATCACGCTCGTCTCATGGCCAACACTGATTGGAACTGGGGCTTTTGCCTATGCCGTTACTCTCGGTCCAATGGGGATTGTGAATGCAATTGGAGCGGGAGGAATATTGGTATCGATTATCATTGCGCATTTCTTGTACGGTGAAAAACTCATCCGTTCACAATGGTTCTGGGTGCTCGTGATTTTGGTCGGACTCGTGGGACTGAAGTTGATGGGAAGTTAATACCCACCTCTTGCCATTCCGATTGGAGCGAAGCGGAACAGAGAAATCCCTTCCAATGCTCCATCGACAGTATTATATATTGGGACAACGAATAACCTTGTTCGACGAGTATTAGAATATCAATATTCGGGATATGAATCCTGTGTGGAAGAATTTAACAGAAGAACTTCTAGACTAAGGGATCCCTCCGCTACGGTCGGGATGACAAAGCTTTTTTTGATTAAGAAAGGGAACACTCTCCGCGGAGCCTGCCCTCGTTTTAATCGAGGGGTCGGGATGACAAGAGGAGTGGTATTAATTCACTTAAATTCTCTAACGTGCGATCTACTTCAGGGAATTTCAAATTCTTCGTGAGTCCATTTGGAATAATAAAACAGGTCATGCCCGCAGCTTTTGCGGCGGTTGCTCCACGAGGGGAATCTTCAATCGCGAGACATTCGTTCGGATCAATTCCCAGTTTCTCAGCCGCGTAGAGATAAGGATCTGGAAAAGGTTTTGATTGTTCGTAGTCTTCTCGTACAGCAATGATCTCGAAGAAATGTTGAAGAGGCGCTGTGCGGAATTTTACCTCCATTTCTTGCTGTCTGGATCCGGTCACCAATCCCAGTCGATATTTCCCTTTAAGCGCGTTGAGTACATCCATAGTTTCTGGGAAAAGCTTGGTATTGGTCTGTGTCAGTTCAAAATATCTCTCAAGCCATCGTTCGCGGACCTTCATTGCCTCTTTCTGCGTGTAGCCTTTTTTTTCAGTGAGATATCCGAGTACACCGAGATTATTGTGCAGTGTGTAGTGTGCATAGAGTTCTGGGGTGTATCCAATCCCTTCTTCTAATAAAGCATCTCGACAGGCTTCAAAATAGAGACCTTCTGTGTCCATGAGAATCCCGTCATTGTCGAAGAAAATGGCTTTAAACATTAATATTCAATTTTATCAGATTTATCTCGCCATTCTTCAAAGACTTTAATGGCTTCTTCTCGTCCAATTTGTTCAAAGGGAATAGTTCGTTCTGTTATTGGTTTTTTAAATTCTGAGTAGAAATGATCATCATCAAATCCTGCGACTTGATCGGCATCTCCTACGGTGTTGGCATACCAACATTTTCCGAGTCTTGCCCATTGAATTGCTCCAAAGCACATTGGACAGGGTTCACAACTGGTGAAGATTTCACAATCTGTCAGATCAAAAGTATTCAAATTATGACACGCATCACGAATGGCAGAAATTTCAGCATGAGCTGTCGGATCATTATGACTGGTGACTTTGTTCCAGCCTTTTCCCACAATCTCATTATCTTTAACAATAACCGCTCCAAAAGGCCCTCCAATATTTTCATTCATTCTCTCTCGAGAGAGAGCGATCGCTTCATGCATGAATTCAGAGATATTCATCAACTGAAGTGTATTCATTTTTCCCTAAAAAGCATTTATTCCCAGCTTTGAAATCTTTTTTTGTAAAGACTGTCGTGCGCGTGAGAGTTGCGATTTGGAAGTGTTGTGGGAAATATCGAGTATTTTTCCGATTTCTTTATGTGTATAGCCTTCGATATTATGTAAATTGAACACAGTATTGTATCCAGGAGGAAGTTCTCGAACGAGTTTTAAGATTTCTTCAGCCGTCATTGTTGAAAAGGCTTCAGGGAGGGTGGAATTATTTTTTTTCACATCTTCAAGTTCGACATAATTCTTGATCAGGTTTCTTTTCTTATGAAAATTCAAAGCAGTTGTTACGACTGTCCGTCTCATCCATCCTTCAAAAGAACCCTCTCCACGAAAATCTCCTAAATATTTAAAAATTTTAATAAATGATTCTTGTAAAATATCATCGGCATCAGCATTTCGTTTTGAATAACGAAGGGCCACTCCATACAGTTTTGGAGCATATTTATCGTAGAGAGCTTTTTGCGCATCTCTATTATTTTTTAAACACTGTTTAATAAGGAGGAGTTCTCCTTCTTTAAGAGGGTCTATTTGTTTTTGTACAAGTGTAATATCACCAAGTTCATTGGGGCTTTTCATCGTATCTTTTCTAGCTATTTTGTTAACTATTGTCAATCCTACTCCCACTCAATTGTTCCTGGTGGTTTGCTCGTTACGTCCAAGAATACAGCTGAAATATCTGTATCTTGAAGAATCTCATTCGCGACTTTTTCAAAGAATTCCCACGGTAATTTTCCGACGCTCGCGCTCATTGCATCAATTGAATCAATCGGTCGAAGGACAATGGATTCTTTCCCTGTTTTGTTAAATGAAATCGGTAACAGTACGGTTGGGAACTGCCAGACTTTTTCATAGAGATCCATTTCTCGGAGTGTACGCGTGACGATGTTATCAGCTTTTTGAAGGAGTTTGACTCGTTTCACCGACATGTCGGTTTTCCACACCTTTCTCTGCCGGATATTCCCAGTGAAGTTTTGTCCTAATGGGAAGATACATCGATTGATATCTTTGTAATGATTGATTAGACGCGTGGCGTGTTTTTCCAAATTATCCAACGTCTTCTCTCCTGGTAATTTGGTAATAATCGCAGGATGTTTATAGGTTCTGAAATCGCCTTGAACTCCCACTGATTTGATTGGCAAAACAATGAATGGTTTTTTGTTTTCCTGCAGTGTGAATCCCGAGACTTTGTTCACAATAGGATCTCCAATTTCTTCATCGCTACACAAAATCCGAACTCCCAAACCAGGACCAGGGAACGGATGTCGCCACACGAGGTCATGCGGCAGTCCGAGATGTTCTCCCAGACGTCGTACCTCGTCTTTGTAGAGCTCTTTGATCGGTTCTATGATCTTCCCCTCATCAATCAATTTCTGCACCTGTGGGGCCCTGTTATGATGGGTTTTGATCTTTGCCGCGTGTTTGGTTCCTCCCGTTTCAATCGTATCTGGATAAATCGTTCCCTGTGCCAGAATCCAATTCTCATGCAAATCTTGTTCCGTGAAGAATTTATTTTGCACATCAAGGAATGCATGTCCGATGATTTCTCTTTTTTTCTCAGGATCAGCGACTCCTTTGAGTTTCCCCAAGAAATAATCACCTTCACTCAATGTCGTGAGATCCGCGCCGATAGCACGGACAGAAGTTTCGACTTCCTCAACTTCGCCTTGTCGCATCATGCCCGTATCCACAAACAGACCCTTTACTCGGTCGGCTCCAAAGATCTTGGTTAACAACGCAAACGACACCGTCGAATCCACCCCTCCTGAAACAAACAGGAAAACATTTTTATCGCCGACAACTTCTTTTAAATTTTTCTCTTGTTCTTCAAAGAATTTCTTCACACCCCAATCTCGTGAGCATTCGCAAATATCCAAAAAGTTTTGGAACATCGTGTCTCCAAATTCAGTATGGGTTACTTCTCCGTGAAATTGTAGAGAGAAAAAATTTCGCTTCTCGTCCCATGCTGCAGCGGTTGCGCAGTGAGGTGTACTTCCGCAAATCTCAAATCCAGGAGCAACTTCTCCCACCGCGTCTACATGATTCATCCACACAGTCGATACTGCGGGAACCCCTTTGAAGATTGGGCATTTCCCGTCCTGTGTAAATTCAGATCGTCCGAATTCTCCAGTTGTTCCTGGAGCCACGGTTCCTCCCAAAGCATGGGCAAAATACTGATGACCATAACAGAGTCCGAGAACTGGTATCCCCAGCTCGAAAATAGCGGGATCAGTAGAAGGGGAGTCTTCGGCAAAGACGCTCTGTGGTCCTCCTGAAAGAATAATTCCTTTGATCTTCTCGTCACTCATATTTTCGGCATTCGCTTCGTCTGGGGACATAATCTCCGCCAGCACATTTAATCTTCGAATCCTACTTGCGATGAGATGCGCGTACTGTCCTCCGAAATCCAAGATGATAATTTTCTCGTGCATTGTGCGTTCATTATAGGGGAAAAGGGGGAATGTTCAACTGGTACGCCCACTTCATCATCCCGTCGTATTTAGAATTGTTTCCACACACTTTGTCATCTCGAGCGCCGTCGAGAGATCCCTTTTGTATGAGAACCTACCAGTATTTTGTTTACATAATGGCAAGTGAAAGAGGAACACTTTATGTTGGGATAACAAACAATTTATTACGACGAGTTTTAGAACATAAATTTGGAGAAATAAAAGGATTTACTCAGAGATACAAATGTAAGAAACTCGTTTATTATGAAGAAGGGTCAGATGTTTGTGGTGCCTTAGAAAGAGAAAAACAAGTCAAGAGGTGGAGAAGAAGTAAGAAAGAATTATTAATTCGTTCCATAAACCCAACATGGAAGGATTTAAGTGATGAATTGTTTGATTAAGGGATTCCTCCGCTGCGGTCGGAATGACAAAGGGGAGAAGTCAGGATATTTTATTGAAATTTCTTCACCCAGTAACTCAGATACAAGAACGGTGTGTCGATAAATGCGACCATGATTTTGATAATGTAGGTGGCAATCGCCACAGACCAGAAGACTTCGGTTGAGATTACACCTTCAAATGGAAGCCATGAAAAGGTCGTCAGACCAACGGCGGTAAAAATTAACGTATCGATGAGTTGAGAGATCAGTGTTGATCCGTTATTTCGCAAAAAGAGAAATCGGTCGCCCGTCCATCGACGAATTCGATCAAACGCCCAGACATCGAAACTCTGCGCGATGGCGTAAGCGATCATTGATCCAAGAAGGATTCGAGGGGTTACCGAAAACAATGTCGTCAACGATCCATGGGCGAAATCAAATTCATTTGGTCCGAGGGCAAGCAAGACTTGCGTAGCGACCACAAATACGGCGGAGGTCAGAAACCCGACGATCACGGCCTTGAACGCTTCTTTCTTTCCATAGTGTTCCGATAAAATATCGGTGAGCA
Organism: uncultured Candidatus Peribacteria bacterium; assembly: GCA_964625805.1. GTDB lineage: Bacteria > Patescibacteriota > Gracilibacteria > UBA4473 > UBA4473 > CAZVBV01. The sequence goes on from CAZVBV010000038.1 coordinate 5,813, forward strand.
AGAACATCGATCCATACAGTGCATTTCCCCCTGTGACGACAAATCCAAACAGCGTAAATTGTTTGAGCACAAATATATTCATCAAGATGCTGTACACCGCAATGAGGATAAAGATGTACATCTTCCCAAAGCGAAAAGCCGTGAGCCCAAGTCCGAGAAGAAATGCCGAGAAACCAAGAAAGAGGAGTTCGTTCATCAAAAAAGAGTGTAGGCGAAAATCAGCTTCTCACAAATGGAGTTTTACACTGCAATGGCTTCTGTGACACCATTTTTAATTTGTTTTCCGAGCTTTTTGATAGCTTCTTCAGAAGCTTTTTCAAAACTTTCTTGTGTTAATTCAAACTTTTTACTGTCACCGTTAAGTTTTGCATTCAATTTCGATTGTAAGCTCATCAAAGGGACAACATCTGTGATATTAGAAAACAACCTAACAGACGTACGAGACAGATTCTCTTCAAGTGCGGATAGGAACTCAGAATCTGTCTCTTCTGGATTTTTCCCTGTTCCTTTTTCTAATACTTTGGCTAAGTCCTCATATAAGATATCAACAAGTATATTGTGTCCAGTTATTTCTGTCGTTTTTTCTTTAGGGTCTCCCATTTGTTTAAAAGTAAATCTTTCGCACTATAAGCATGTTTTGCATGACGTCAAGAACTTGTCAATCGAATCATTACATCACCATCGAGTTCTTTTGTTTCAGTGAGGGTGAAGTTTTTTAACGATACCTCATCGATAAATGTATTCTTCCCCGTGCCTGCGATTCGTGGAGCGGTGAAAATGATAATTTCATTCACCAGTCCTTCTTGGAGAAGTTTCGTTGCCATCTCGGCTCCACATTCGGTGAGGATTGAGTCGATGCCTTGTGCATAACATTTCTCCAGTGTCTTTTTCAAATCTTGATTTGGAAATGTGTGTACTTCGCGATCGGGAACGGAGAATATTTTCGCCTCTTGATTCACGGGTCTGTCACCAAGAACAATGAGATCAGGATTGGAAAATGGTCGGTGAAAGTTTTCGAGTCGCACGTTCAACAACGGATCATCAACGCGCACGGTCTCAGTCGTCGTGAGGATTGCGCGATACTCGGCGCGGAGTTCGTGGACGAGGTTCCTTGATTTTGAATTAGATACGAATCCTTTGGGATTCGTATCTGAGGTAATGCACCCGTCTAAACTCTGTGCCAACTTGAGTGTGAGATACGGATGCTTTTGCCTAAAAGATTGAATAAAAAATGTGTTCAATAATTCACTCTTCTCATGTTTTACGACTTCCACTTCTATTCCTGCATTGCGTAATTTCTCCACACTCTGCCCGTTAAATGTCGGATCGAGACAGCCGATGACGACTTTCTTCGGTTTTGCTGCAATCAAGAGATCAGTACACGACGGGGTTTTCTTTCCAGAGAATGCGTCGCAGGGTTCAAGGGTGAGATAAATGGATACGTATCCTTCGGGATACGTATCCTGTTGGAGAGCATTCACTTCTGCATGCGGTTCTCCGAATCGCTCATGCACTCCTTCACTCACAATCTCTCCATCACGAACAACCACACATCCTACGCGAGGATTGGGGCTGGTCAGGTGAGGGTTCACCTGTTGTGCGATTTTGACGGCGTGGTCGAGGAAGTCCATTTTATTATTTTGTCATCCTGATATCGCAGATCACGAAGTAATTTATTTCAGGATCTTGCTGTGAATTATACACAATGATTACTGTAGGTTTGATGCTGAAACAAGTTCAGCATGACAAGGGGAAGTTAGGATGACAAAGGAGGGTTAGGATGACGGAGGCTGGGAATTTTTTAAAAGATATTTGCCAAGGATATCGAATTCAATATTCACGTGGTCACCCACATTCTTCGCGTGCAAGTTTGTCTCCTTCATCGTGTAGGGGAGAATAGAAACTTCAAAAAAACTTCCCTCACCCTGAGGGAGAGGGATTGAGGGAGAGGGAGAAACCGCCGACACCGTTAATGAAATCCCTTCCACGGACACCGATCCTTTTTCAACGATCAATTTTTCATTCTCTTTCTTTATCCCAATGCGAAAGATCCAGTAGTCAGAAGCTTCTTTTCGTTCCAAAATCTCACCCATCTGATCGATGTGTCCGGTGACATTGTGCCCAGAATTTCGATCGCCAATCCGTGCTGATCGTTCCAGGTTTACTTCGTCTTCTTCCTTTGATTCACTAAACACGGTGCGATTCCTCGACTCCTCCATCATCTCGATTGTGAATTTTGAAGCATCTGATTCCAAGATCGTCATACAGGCTCCATTCACCGCGACAGATTCTCCAATTGCAAACGGTTCATCAAAAGCATGCTCGATGGTAAATTTATTTCCATCAATTTTTTTAATCTTTCCGACGTGTTCAATAATTCCTGTAAACATTAAAATTGATAATCTTCAAGTTCTTTAAACCACATTTGAATTTCGTTGTCACTTCGTTTTCGTGTCATTCCCAAACTTTGTAGGTCAACCTTCTTCACACCGCAATAATTAAAAATGTGACGGAGGAGGTGATAGACGTGATTCTTGCTCGGGAAGATCTTGTAATACCACATCGGACCATCAGCGGTGCAGACCACGAGAACCTTCTTAGCAGTCAAAAGTCCCTTCGGGCCAGCGGTCGGCAGAACAGTACCGAGGTTAAATTTCTCAACCGCCTTTTGATTAAATTCAATTGGTACAAATTTGAAAAAATATTTCGATTGCACAATTCCATCGAGGAAAGATTTCAGCGGCCCTGGCGCGGCGAAGTTCCACATCGGTGCACAGAATACAATCGCGTGAGCGTCCACCATCGCGTCTCTTGGGATATTGAAATATTCAGGGAATCCGTGTTTCAATGGATTATCTTTGAGCGCTTGGAAGTCATGCGCTTCAAATCGCACCACTTCAAATCCTTGCTTCTTCGCTCCACGTTCGACAGCATCAGCATTTGCGTGGCATAAACTTTCTTTTTCAGGATGCGCGGTAACGATCACAATTTTCTTCATGGGAAAGAAGCGTAACAAAAAGTTATGATTT
>CAZVBV010000039.1:0-8761 GCA_964625805.1 uncultured Candidatus Peribacteria bacterium
TTGTGATTCCAGTCGAGACTTGTACAGACGGAATTCTGAACCAAGATGAAACAGAAATTGATTGTGGAGGAACTGTTTGTGATGCGTGTGTTGTAGCCCCTTAATCAGCCAATTGTCACCCTGAATTTATTTCAGGGTCAATCCTTCTAAAGTTATTTTTTATAAGAGCGTAGCGAGTGCAGAAACAGAAGGTTTGATTCCGGACCAAGCCCGGAATGACAAAGAGAGAGGGTGGTGTTGACAAAATCTCAAAAACAATATAAAATAACTCTGTCTTCGTGATCACAATATTTTTGTCGAACATGAAGTGTTCTCTGACATTTCGATCAGTGTTGAGTTAGACATTTCGAACGGTTCATCAATTTGGTGAATCGAGGAAATGTTTAACTTTTAAAATGAATTATTATGGAAGATGTAGAAAAAATTTTAAAAACAATTAAATTCAATCAACGATTGGCTTTCGAAGCGGAAATAATTCCGCTAGTAAGAAGATTTGCCAAAGGAATGAAAAAGGGAGAGTTGAAATTAGTTATTATTAAGCCAATTAACTATTTCCACTACTTTGCAGTAGGGATACCCAGAAATGAAGAGGAGGCAGAGGTTTTATGTGTAAATGAAAATTCCTTTGTAATCTATAGAAATGACGGAGAATGTAATCAAGAATTTTGGGTTCCAACAGAGAAAAACAGCGAAGTGTTAGCATATTTTGATGAAGCAGATGTAAGTTTAGATTATCCAGGAGTAACTAATTATTCTGATGTTTTTCAGGACTATCCTGACAATAAGACGTTACGGGATTTACTTACATCATTAAGAATTTATTTTGAAAACAACAATGGTTGATTTCAGAGAAAACAGTCCTACTACAATTGTAATAGGACTGTTTTTTTATCTCAAAATAAGTACATTGCGATAGATGAAAAAGAAAATTTTGGTTACCGGTGGAGCAGGATTTATTGGCTCAAACTTCTGTAATATCAACAAAGATAAATACGATATTGTGGCGTTGGACAACTTATTCCTCGGCGATCCTGATAATCTCGATGCTGAAATCACGTTTATCCAAGGAGATGCGTGCAATCCTGCAGATCTCGCGAAATGCGGAGATCAGTTTGATGTGGTGCTTCACTTTGCAGGAACCAGCTCTGCTCCGATGTTTGGAGGGAATGGGTTTGTAAAAGGATATGTGAATTCTATTGAAAGTTTTTGTCAGACACTCGATTTCGCACGGAAGGCGGGAGCCAAGAAATTTCTTTATGCTTCTACTTCTTCTCTTTATGCGAATAATGAGATGCCGTTGATAGAGACGCAAATCGTTACGCCGCCAAACCATTATTCTGTCACAAAGTTCTGCTATGAACATTGTGCGCGGTGTTACACGCAGACCTATCCAGAGATTGAGACGGTTGGATTCAGATTTATGTCGGTTTACGGTCCGAACGAAGAAGCAAAGGGACAATTTGCGAACATGATTTCTCAATTCGTTTGGGATATTGCCAGAGACAAAGCGCCAATTATTTACGGAGACGGAGAGCAATTTAGAGATTTTACAAATGTTGCGGATGTCGTTCAAGGATTGACGTTAGCGATTGAAACCGACAAGAAACTCGGGAGTGAAGTCTTCAATATTGGAACGGGAAATACCTGTTCATTCAATGAAATCCTCAAACACATCAATACTGCCTTTGGAAAAAATGTGGAAGCGACCTATGTCGAGAATCCAGTGAAAGAAGTGTACGTGCGTGGTCAGCACGCCGACATTGGCAAGATCTCAGAAGTTCTCGGCTACAAGCCTACGGTAGAGCTGAAGCAGGGGGTTTGTGCGCAAGTGGAGAACCTTCGACGTGAGAAGATTCGAGAGACGAGTTCAGATCTCATGAAAAAATAAATTCCATAAAAAATTTGACCGACAGGACTTTTCTCGTAGAATCTGCTCGTTCTTTTTCCGTATGTGGCAGTGACATTACTTTTAGATTCTTAGCGGGATCGTAGCTCAGCTGGTTTAGAGCGCCGCCCTGTCACGGCGGAGGTCGCGGGTTCGAGCCCCGTCGGTCCCGCCACATATAAATAAAACCCCCTTGGGGGTTATTTTTTTAACGAATTGGTTTGTGGGGCGAGAACCCAAAAGAGTTCGTTAATTTGTACCGAGTGAAACGAGGATACAAATTCCTCTACCGACCACGCAGAGCGGGGGAAGGGACGAGACCCCGTCGGTCCCGCCACATATAAATAAAACCCCCTTGGGGGTTATTTTTTTATCTGCAAAAACTACTCTCCGCTATTGACAAAAGATAACTTTCTCAGTATAATATAAAAGTAGTGAAAATGTTAAATCTGTCAAGATTTGATTCACTCGTTCTTTCACACATCAACAAAATTACATTCAGATTTTTAATCTCGAATTTGTTTCTTTTAACGGGAACAGTTTAGAGATTAAAAATTTTGAAATATGAACTAAAAATTGAATGATATGAAAACGTTTAAAAAAGTATTTTATTGGTTTCTTCTTATCGTAAGTATTCTTATGGCAGCACACATTTTTTGGTGGCTTCTTGCATTATTACTTGCACTTCCTCATGGGAAAATGAGTGGAGATATTCTAGTTTTAACTCCTTTGTGGTGGGTTCCGGTGGAATTTGTTTTGTTGTATCTTATTTACAGATTCTTCAAAGCACCACTCAAATCTTTAATGGAGGGGTTGACAGCTAAATTGTTTTAAATTTTGTTGGTAAGTGGGAAGGAAAAGGTCCTCTCGTCATTTGACAGAGGGCCTTTATTTTTAGATACGCATCCTTGATACGTATCTTGTTTTATTTCTACTTAATCTCAACATCGCATCCTCCAATAGGGAAGAATCCGATCTTTGTCTCCGTGTTCGCTTCAATCCATTCCGGCAAGAACAGCACCCATCGAGAACTTCCACTTTGAGCAGTTGCGGAGATATCTACCTTTACGGTAATCTCTTTCACGCTCGATCCAGCGGTGAGGGTTTGCTTTAACGGTAATCGCACGAGATCTGCCGTTGGGGTGATTTTGTTTGTGATTGCTGTTCCATTTGCTTCTATCCATATCTTCGCGAAATCACCATACGTTCCATTTCCGATCCGTCGGAATGAAAAAGCAGAGATCTCACTTAATCCCTCTTTGCTTATTAACTGAAGTTTTTGTGCGATGACATCAGTGGCACCTTTGTTGACGGATGTGTCCTTCGCAAGAGAACGGTCTTTTTCGATGTAGAGCATTCCTGCACTGTCATCAATTTTAACAGTATCTCCTCCGCTAGAGGGGGTGTAATACTCAAAAGCCGGTGGAGTTCCTGCTTGAGGAAGTGTCGATTCAGTGGCTTGGATCTCAGGGAAATCTAACGCAGAGATCTTTCCTACCTTCTTCATCGCTCGGAAAATCTGCTCAGAGATCTCGGCTCGAGATGGATTTTTTTCAGGATCAAGTGTGTGGAACTCTGTTCCGTAGGCGAGGAGCTTGTTTTCATTGAGCGTATGAAAATATGTTTCATACCATTGCTCTCCCTCTTGTGCTTCACTCGCTTCAAATCCAAAAGCATTCCCAAGTATTTTTGCTACTTCTGCACGATTCACAGGACTTCCTGGGCGAAATGTTCCGTCAGGATACCCTGCTAACCATCCGTTGTGTTTCGCGGTTTCGACATAAGAAAAGAACCAATCACTGGTCTCAACATCCGGAAACGAAGAGGCTTGTGGGACAAACTTCTTTATCTTGGTCGCGTTCACGAGAATTTTACAAAACTCAGCTCGGTTCAAATTTCGATCAGGTTGGAAACTTCCATCTGAATTTCCCGTTAAAACTTCTTCTTCAACGAGAACAGAAATAGGAATCTCTGCCCACTGGGGGATATCAGCCTGATCGGAGAAGTCTGTTGCAGCGAACCCAGTATTAATCCCGAGCCCAAGAACGAATGCCAATGTAAAAAAGAATCTCATCGGAGAGATTCTATAAAGGTTTTGATAAGAGTTCAAACGTTACGCAACGTTTTTTGTTGCTTCAGCAGGGATTACGTTTTCAATTGCTGACCAACGCGGACTTCCACTTTCTGGAATAATAACGGTTACCTTGTCTCCAACATTCGCTCGGAAGAACGTTACTGATGCGTATAACACGTTATATGTTTTGTCATCACAGAGTACTTTATACTGTCCTTCGTCCATAATAAGGTGTCCTGTTGTGAGTTTCCGTCCAACTAATTCAATTTGTTTAAAGATGAACGCTCCGTTTGGTTTAATCGTAAGTTTCAATCCATCACCTTCAACAAGTTTCGATTTTGATGCGTAGTTCGTAGGAACTGGATATTGGCTTCCTTCTCCATCCACCATGTTCTCTCCATCAAATACTCCTTCAACAACTTGTTCTTCTTCTGTAGAAAAATTCGTAACATCAATTGTTTTCGCCTTTTCGAAGATAACATCAGACTCAACACCGTTCTTTTCAGCTAAGGTCTTCGTCCATTTCTCAACAGCGTCAAGAGATGACTTTGCTGCCACGATAGATTGGTTAAGTTTAACGAGAATGTCGGTGTCTTTCATTTGGTTTTGTTTGTATATTTCCAAGTATTATAGCACAGAAAAGGGGCTTTTTCAAGCGAAAGACTAAAAAGAATTTGACGGATTCCAGATGCTCTTTAAAATCCTGCGTACTTATCTTTATTTTTTTATATGAAAAAAACATTTATTTTGGCTTTCGGTTTTTTTGTAGCCCTCTTACTTACGGGTTGCACTATGGGAGGAGATATTTCTAAAGAAGAAGCAAAGGAAACAGTAGAAAATTTTATTAATACGGCACTTATGCCACCAGGAGGAACGGCAACGGTGAAAGAAATCACAGAAGAAGACGATATGTATAAGGTGGTTGTAGAAGCAAACGGACAAGAAATCACGTCTTACCTCAGCGAAGATGGAAAGATGTTCTTTCCAAATGTGATGAATATCGAAGAAACGTTAAAGAAAAACGAAGACCAAGTGGCGGCTGCAGCAACGGCGAAAAATGAAGAGCTCAAAGATATGGAGAAGAAAGAAGTGCCTGTGGTGGAACTCTTTATAATGAGTCACTGTCCATTTGGAACACAGATGGAGAAGGGGATTATTCCAGTAGTAGAAACATTGGGAGACAAAATCGATTTCCAATTAAAATTTGTGAACTACGCGATGCACGCAAAGAAAGAACTGGATGAACAAATGATTCAGTACTGTGTGAAAGAAGAAGAACCAGCAAAACTGATTCCATACCTTCGATGTTTCCTGGAAGACGAAACAGGATCACAATCTTGTTTGGCTGAAGTAGGAGTTGATACCGCAAAAAACAATGCTTGTATTGCGGCTACCGATAAGGAATTCGGCGTTACGGCAGGATTTGAAGACAAAACAACATGGGTAAATGACCGATTTCCAAAGTTCCTTACTGATAACGATGACAACCTCAAATACGGTGTTCAAGGATCACCAACACTTGTTATTAACGGAAAAAAATTGGGAGCTTCTCGTGACGCAAAAAGTTTAATGAATCTTATTTGCGGAGGATTCGAAACAGCGCCTGAAGAATGTAGTATTCCAATGTCTAGTGATCAACCAGCACCAGGATTTGGATGGTCGGGAGCAGCGCCTGCAACAGCAGGAGGAGCTGAATGTGAAAGTTAAGAAGAGGAATTAATAGAAAATATATGGAGGGGCGTGCCACGGTACGCTCCTTCTTTTTATTGAGAAAGTTTCCACGATGACTACAATGAGACCATGGAAAAAATTGTTGCGTTTGCGAAGAGAAGGGGATTTGCCTATCCGGGATCTGCGATCTATGGAGGATTCGCCAATTCATACACCTACGGACCATACGGAGTAGAACTCAAGAAAAATATTAAAGATCTCTGGTGGAAGACTTTTGTTCAGAACAGGGAAGACGTCGTGGGAATTGATGGAGATATTATCCTTCATCCGAAGACTTGGAAGGCTTCAGGACATTTGGAGAACTTCAATGATCAAATGGTGGATTGTAAAAACTGCCGAGCGCGACTGCGAGCAGATCATATTGTCGAAGAACAAGCGAAGGTGGATTGTGAAGGAATGTCTGACAAAGAGGTGACGGCACTCATTAAAGAACACGATATTAAATGTCCGAAATGTGGAAAGAAAGAATTCACGGATGTGCGGAAATTTAACATGATGTTCTCTACGCAAATGGCAAAAACCGCAGATGCGGATAGTGATGATGGAATGGCATATCTTCGTCCAGAAACGGCACAAGCGATTTTCTTGGAATTCAAAAATGTAGTTGATACGATGCGAGTGAAATTGCCATTTGGAATCGGGCAAACAGGAAAAGCATTCCGAAATGAAATCACACCGGGAAATTTTATTTTCCGACGACTTGAATTTGAACAAATGGAAATCGAGTATTTCATCGAAGAAAAAGATTGGGAGAAAATATTCGCCCAGTGGCAGAAAGATATGAAGGACTGGTGCACGCTCATCGGACTGGATCCAAAGAAACTCCACGATTACGAACATCCAGAAGAGAAGTTATCCCACTACTCAAAACGAACAATCGACATTGAGTATGACTTTCCTTTCGGACGAAAGGAGTTGTACGGATTGGCATATCGGACAGATTTCGATCTCGCGCAACATGAAGAACACTCGAAGCAAAAGCTTCGAATTCACGATGAAGAAAGTGGTCAGAAGATTCTCCCACACGTGATTGAACCGACATGGGGACTTGATCGTTCCGTTTTGGCGGTGATGTGTGATGGATACACAGAAGAGAAACTTGAAGATGGAACAGAACGAACGGTTCTTAAATTAGTTCCGATTCTTGCTCCGGTGAAAGTGGCGGTGCTTCCTTTAATGAAAAAAGATGGACTGCCAGAAAAATCACGAGAAGTTTTCGACGCGATGAAAGTATTTGGAAATTGTGAATTTGATATTTCAGGAACGGTTGGAAAACGATACCGACGACAAGATGAAATCGGAACACCGGTTTGTATTACGATAGACTATGACACACTTGAAGATGGTACAGTGACTGTTCGCGATCGGGACACAATGAAACAAGACCGTGTAAAAATCGAGGACCTTGTTGAGACACTTGAGAAGAAATACTTCTAGAATGGTTTTCTTAACACGTTTAGAGCTTGTTCAGAAGGAGATGCAATAGTGGGAAAAAGTTCTCCTTCTAGATATATGCATATTTCATGAATCTGATCGACATACTCTGGCATGAGTTCCTTTACGATACCTAATACCTGATTTTTTGTGTAATTGGTTTCCTGTGTTTTTAAATCGCTCAGCATGGCAAACTTTCTCTGTCCAGAAGGGACTAGTGAAAAACGAGCAAGAACTTCGTTTTTTATATCAACCATTCTTATGTCTGTTTTGAAATCCATCACTTTCGCTTCCTTTGTGGAATAACCATTTAAATCACCGCCCTCTTTATCAAAAATAAAACGGTGTGAAGTTGTTGCTGATTGGAAAAACAAATTTTTCATGTTGAAATAACGCTATCACGTTTTACCAAAAAGTCAACAACATGTCATGCAATTTTCCTTTTCTCTCCTTTTCTTTTACAATTCACATAATGGCAAAAAAGAAAAAATCGACTTCAGTTTTTGTTACCGTTCTCAAAAATATAGGAATGGGAATTACGTGGGTGATTCGAAATATATGGCTTGCTATTGAGTGGCTTGGATTTTTTATCTGGGACATTATTCATCGTGTTTTTGAACTTGTATTCTGGGTGTGGGGATTCGTACTCGTGACAATTCTTATTGTGACAGCGGCATTTCTCTTCTTGAGCCTTGGAATAAAAGCCCTTGATAATACGAGTTATTCTGAGAATTTAATGCAGCAATTCTTACCAGAAGTTGTCGCAGAACAACAGGCGCAATCGTTGCCAGACATCCTTTCTGAATTTACTAACAAAGAAGAATGACACGAGTTTTGACCGGTATTCAATCAAGTGGAGATTTGCACTGGGGGAATTACTTCGGCGCAATTAAGCCGATGCTCGATTTCCAATCAGACAAGAAGAACGAAATGTTTTTTTTCATTGCGGACTTGCATGCATTCACTTCGCAGACAGACGCAGATAAGTTTTCGGAATACCAAAAAAACGCGGTCGTCGATTGGTTGGCACTCGGAGTTGATCCAAGTAAATCACTTTTCTACCGACAATCAGACATTCGTTCACACACAGAACTCACATGGATTCTCCTCTGTCAGACACCGATGGGGCTCCTTGAACGAGCGCATTCTTTCAAAGATAAAAAGGCAAAAGGCATGGAAGCGAACGCGGGACTGTTTACCTATCCAGTTCTTATGGCATCAGACATTTTGCTCTATGACGCGAACAAAGTGCCTGTCGGGAAAGATCAAAAACAGCATGTGGAGATGTCGAGAGACATTGCACAGAAATTTAATCACCGGTACGGAGATACATTTACAATTCCAGAACCAGATATTCCAGCGACGGTAGCAACAATCCCAGGACTCGATGGTCAAAAAATGTCGAAGAGTTACGGGAATACGATTGAGATTTTTGCAGATGAGAAAACTTTGAAGAAAAAAATAATGTCGATCAAAACAGAATCTGTCGCGATGGGGGATCCGATTGATCCAAAGACCTGCGCGGTATTTGCTTTCCACAAACTCTTCGGAAACCCGAACCTCGCAAAGCTTGAAAAGCAGTATAAAGCGGGAGATATCGGATTTGGAGATAGCAAGAAACAACTCTTTGAATTGGT
>CAZVBV010000040.1:0-8578 GCA_964625805.1 uncultured Candidatus Peribacteria bacterium
GCCACCGCCGCGATGACTCCCATGAATCGGTACATGATAATAAGGAAGATCATGATGCCAATGAATCCGAAGAGTCCTGCTTTCAAGCTCTTGCTCAACTGTTCGTGTCCAAGTTCTGGTGTGATAGAGATTTGTCCACTGAGGATAACCGGAGCGTCGATCGCTCCCAAGTTCAAACCATCTGCTAATTCTTTTGCAGAATCAAATGTGAAGTTTCCGCTGATTTGTGAAGATCGTCCGATGATCTTTTCTCGTACTGTTGGCTGTGTAATCCATCGTCCACCAACTTGAATACCGAGTCGGCAAGGACCGCCTTCACACGTCTTGGCAGCCACACGTCCTGTGAGTTCAGCGAAGAGATCTCCGCCTTCTGCATCGAAGAGAAGATTCACAAGTGGTTGTCCGATTTCATCATATCCGACCGTTGCATTTTCGAGCTGCGCACCTCCGAGCTTCGTTTCAATCCAAAGAAGTTCGTCGCTATTCCATCCAAGCATCTCGTATGAGATTTGTTCTTCGTATACCGTTTCTGTTGATTGTGGTGTTTTCTTTAAAACTTCAATCACATGAAATCCGAAAGAACTTTCCACAACCTCTTGTACTAATCCTAGTGCTTCCATTCCAAATACCGCATCAGAAAATTCTGGAACCATTCGTTCTCGTTCAAATTCTCCCAAGTCACCACCACTTTGCGCAGCAGCACCTTCAGTTGAGAATTCTTTCGCCAATTCAGCAAAGTTGTCTACGCCTTCTTCTTGAAGTTTTGCGAGCATCTTTCCTGCTTCTTCGAGTGCTTCTTCCTTTGATTGGTATTTTACATTCTCATCAGCACGGTTCGCTTCAGGGTATCCGAAGAGAATGTGTCGTGCTCCGGCTTTGGCTGGATTTGTTTTTTCTCGTGCTACAGACGCTTTCTCTGTTAATCGTACAATCCCGAGAACATTCTTTGGAAACGATTTGAATTCCAAATTCCCATCCTCACTTACGGTGTACTCAGGTTCTGTTTGTGTTTCGATTATTTCGCTGAGGAATGTTCCCCGTGAAGCTGCGAACAGTTTATCAGCAAGTGCTGAGTCATTCAGATCATCACGGAATCTTTTTTCTGTTTTAATGAATTCGATATTTTTATCGATCGCGAGTTCATCAGCACGACTCTGCCAATTCCACGCCGTCATCTTATTAAGCTCTCCTGCAATTTCGAGTTTCTTTGCACTTATACGTGTCGGATCTTCTTCAAAGAATTCCAATCGGTTATCTTGTTCCGCATCGGATTTCGCTTTATCCACGTTACTACTTGGCGGCATTTGGATAATAACGTGTTCTTCGGTTTCTACTTGAGATCGTTTAATAACGATTTCACCAACTCCAGCAGGATTCACTCGTGCTTCGAGCGCATCACGCACTGATTCAGCGATGAAGTTTAAGCTTATATCATTACTTGGATCATCATCACTGTTCTGTTCGATGGCATCAGATAAATCGATACGATAATCGAGCTCAGTTCCTCCAGCTAGATCCAGACCGAGTGTGATCTTGAACGCTTCGAGTTTCTGTCCGACGATATTATCTCCAAAAGTAGAAGCAGGAAGGGCGAGTAGAATAGAGACAATCGCGATTCCGACCACAAAGAGAAAACGGTTGATGATTTGTTGTTTCATAGGCGAATACTAATTTCCGCCGAATTGTAAATAAAACTCGAGAAACGTCAAAAGAAGTTTTGAAAAGATTGACAAAGAATAGGTTAAGTGTTAGAAGAAGTTCATCTTACATATAGAAAAATGGTAAACAAGTTTAATAAGAGCGGATTAAATAGCGAAGAGAATCAACAAAGTATTGGATTGGGTTGGCAACATACAAAGTCTCTACATGATGCAGCCGAAGCAAAAAGTACCCAAGAACAAAACGTTAAGTCAAAAATTTCTATTCTAAAAGAACAGCAAGATTGGGAAATACTTCCTCTTTCGGACAAGGTGGAAGCACTTTTGACAGAAAAGATAAAACCAGAAGTTCATAGAAATAAGAAGTCAAAAATAGATGTGGTTAGATTTGAAACAGAAATAGGTATTATTCTAAAAACAGCGGAAGAGATTGCGATGTATGAAGAAATTAAAGAAAAAGTTCGAAACGCTATGTAGTAAATCGAATCTCTAGAACAAGCTTTGCTTCTCTCGCACAATACCGACCTTCTCACAGAAGGTGTCTTCGTTCCACACGGTCAATCCCAGTTCGTCGGCTTTTGTTAATTTAGAGCCGGCTTTTTCTCCAGCGACGAGGATATCCACATTCGCAGAAACAGAAGAGAGAATTTTCCCACCGTTGTCGGTGATAATCTTTTTCAATTCATCGCGACTAAAAGCTTCAAAGCTTCCGGTGATGAGAAACTTCTGACCAGAGAAGGGGAGGGATGAAAGGTCTTTCACCTCTTCCCAGAGGATATCGACATCGACTTCCACAAAAGTATCAAAGAGATGCGCAGTCCTATCTTCCTGCAAGAAATCAAAGAAGCTCAAGGCGACTTTTTCCCCGATTCCATCAACATGCAAGAAGTTATCCGCTTTTAAGGTTGCGGCGTGAGACATTAACTTCTTCAATTTAAACTCTCCGAATTGACTCCGAAAGAAATCCGCAAACAGTTTCGCATTTTCAGCACCAACGTGCCGAATCCCCAGTCCGCTAAAGATTTCAGTGAGTGTCAGATACTTCCGTGCGATAAGGGCATCAAGGAGATTAAACACCTTCCGGTGCTTGAACCCTGGCACCATCGCGAGATCATATTGATCGAGTTTCCAGAGACTGGCGGGCGTTGTGATGAGGTTTAATTCCAAAAGTGCATCAATTGTCTTTTCTCCCAATCCATCAATCTTCAAAATCTTCGCAAAGTGATAGAGACTCTCTCGGTGTCGGGCAGGGCATTTCGCATTCTCACATCGGGCAATGATTTCATCGCGATCGAGTTTTTTTCCACACTCAGGACAATTGCTTGGGAATGCAATTTTTACTTCCGTTCCATCCCGCAGATCGGTGATAGGGGCAAGAATTTCGGGAATGATTTCTCCTGCCTTGCGGACAATGACCGTGTCGCCAATTTGCACCTTCTTTCGTTTCATCTCCCCTTCATTGTGTAATGTCGCTCGTGAAACTGTCGATCCAGAGATATCCACCGGTTCGAGAATTCCCACTGGTGTCACGGCTCCCGTCCGTCCGACTTGGAAGAGAACATCAAGCAGTTTGGTGTATTTTTCCTCAGCAGGGAACTTCCACGCCACGGCGTATTTCGCAGTCTTGGCGGTGTATCCCATCCTCCTTCTTAATTGGAAATTATGAACCTTCACTACAATCCCATCAATCGGATACCAGACATCTTCCCTTGTTTCTGTCTGGCTCCACTTCTCACAGAACTTAATCACTTTCTCGATATTAGAAAACACTTCGAATTCTTTCTCGTGAGGAAGGTTTAACTTATCAAAGAACTCAAACATGGTTCTTTGATTTTCGGTCTCAATGTTTGCACTCAGTTCATACAAGAACATCCGTAGATGCCGGGTTTCTGCGACCCTGGGGTCGAGCTGTCGAACCGTTCCTGCAGCGAGGTTTCGTGGGTTTTTGAACTCCAATTTGGTTTCTTTTTTTTGAATGTCTTCAAAGTCTTTTTGTGCGATGAAACACTCTCCAGAGACTTCCATCGTCAAAGGTTCGCTCAGTTGTGTTGGCAAGTTCTCACAGGTTTTGATCGAATGCGTGATGTCTTCCCCGACTTTTCCATCACCACGAGTGACGGCTTTTTTCAAAATTCCTTTCTCGTACCACAGCGTCACATTGATTCCATCAATCTTCACTTCACAGGAATATTCCACGGTCTCCACTTTTAAAAATCGTTTCACCCGTTCATCAAAGTCTCGCAACTCTTCGGCATCAAAAACATCGCCCAGAGAATACTTTGAGGATTTATGCGTAATCTTGGGGAGCTTCCCACCCAGAGGCGCTCCGACACGCTGAGTGGGGGAGTTGGCATCGATGAATTCAGGGAATTGAGTTTCGAGTTCGATCAATTCCTTCTTCATCTGATCACGTACCGATTCGGGTACGATTTCGCGATTTTCATTGAAATAAGCCTTGATCGCTTCCCAAAGTTTTTCTCGGAGTTTCTCGATTCGTTTCTGCGCTTCGTTTTTATCCATGTTCTTAAAGATTATACGGGAAATCAGTACCTTGTCATCCCGACCAGCGCGGAGGGATCCCTTAAAAATATGTGAGATAAGGAAGGGATTTCTCGACTTCGCTCGAAATGACAAGAAGGTGTGAAGGGAGGGGAACGAAGGTTGTTTTTTTCTCTTTCCTATGGTATAATTCTCTGAAATTTATCACAACAAATGGCATTTTTCCGTTGGCATCCACGTCCAAAAAAAATTCGCAAAAGTGCGTTTGGGGGGGAGGTAAAATCTCAAGAGGAGGTTGAGGCGCTTCATGACAAGATCGAAACGCATGAAGAACGCGAAGCCATGCAGGCGGAGATAGAGCTCGAACAACAGATAAAAGAGTTGTAAAAGTAGTTTATTTGTGGTATTATATATAGAATAGTTTCAAACAACTTCATGAAAAACTTATTTCATTCGGAATCGGAGAAAGATAATGCACGATTCGTGTGGCAGAATAATGCTGCTTCTCAAAATCCAGTAAAAACTCCTGCGGAACTCAAAGCGGAAGCGGATGTAGTGATTCTTGCATTGGAAACAGATTATCCAGATGAAACAATTAAAACGGAGGATGTTCCTGCAGCAAGAGCAGCATATGACGTTGCACTTGCACTTAAGATTGAAGGTGATGAAGAACAAGGAACGAAACTTTCAGCATTTGCAGAAAAATTAGAGGTTGCAGAAGCGCAAGTTGTTTTAGCGGAGTCAGAGGAGGCAAAGAAACTTATAAAAGAATCAGTCGTTACAATGATCCTCGAAAAATTAGGAATAGAACAAAAAGAAGATAATGCAGAGCAAGTTGAATTTTCAAAAGGAGTTATAGATTTTCTTAATACGAATCTATCAGATTTTGAGAACTATATGAGTGCGGGAGTAGGTGTAAATGCCTTTGCAGAACTGTTTGCAGAAACGATGGGGAAAATGAACTTAGATCCACAGAATCCTAAATACGAAGAGGTTTTGACTAAATTTAAAGAGGTTTTTGAAGTATTTATTGCTCAACAGAAAGACGCTGAAGAAGAAAGAAAAATAAAGGAAGCGAATGAGAGTATTGCCTCTTTTGATTTAGAAAGAGTGTTGTCTCGATTAGGGGGGATGGGAGCAGTTATGGATAGTATTAAAGGAAAATTAGCAGGAAGAGTTACGCTCCTAGAATTCAAAGAAGATGATCCAGAATATAATAAGGCAGCACGTGTTTTATTGAAGGCAGAGCTTACAAAAAAAGTGAAATCAGAACTGAACGAATGGATAAAACTCAATACACCTGCACGTGATAAATTAAAGGAAAAAAAGGATACTTTTTATGAAGAAGCTCCTGAGTTCAAATCGAAAGCAGGAAATGCCGTAAACCAAGGACTAGATGCCGTTACTGGTATTTTTAAAGCAGAATATTCAGGATTTCAACGTTTTAAATCAGATAGTATTCTCAAGCAAGTGTTTGCGAAACAAGAAGCGGCTATTGCTATCGCGTTTGTTGCGGAAGGAACCAATGTTCTTACAAATCCAGATCTTGAACTTGATACACATATAGACGCTTGGTTGAACACGATTATGCCTGAAGGGGAAGACCTCCCATTTAAGGATTTAAATACGAAATTCCATGTTCTTGAAATGGATCCTGAGAAAGAAAATGGAAAAGATGATATTCAAACCCTCATTGATAAAATGAAAACGGTTTCTCGTGAATATGTAGGCGGTGAATGGGAAGTGAAATATGAATCTTACGTGAAAAAGACAGGGCCAGAGGCGCTTGATTTCTCTGAATGGATTGATATGCAGGAAATCTCTGCATGGGATCGTATTTTTCTCCTTTTTAAGAAATTCTTTACCAATGAAAATGGAGAATTTGATCTCATGGCATTCATGAGCAAAAAGAAGGAAGGAGATTTGGATGAACGAGCATCAATCGCGAAATTAATTGGTATACTGAACGGAGAAGAGGTCGAAAATGATGAAGATCTTCCAGATATGGTGGAATCAATTAGATTGAAAGAAGAGCTTAAAAAGGACATGGATGAAAAGCCAGAGAATTTTATATTTGCTCCTGGAAAGGATGATCATAACGCTAAAGCAAAGGACTATATAAAAAATATAAAAAAAGTAGAAGATCTACGTGCGTTGAAAAGTATGTTCAGACAAGCAGGATCAGAAGTATATTATGAAAAATTTGGAATTGCGCTCAGACAAGGACTTTCAGTAGAAACATTATTGAAAATGAAAAGGAAGTCAGAGCTTATTTCTGTTGTTAAAAACGAACAAGACGGAGCATGGGAGTTGGAAATTAAAATTAATGAAAAAGATAAAGTAAAGGTTAAGTGGGATAATGAAGAAATTCAAAAGACACTAGAGGGATTGGTTGCTTATGGAAGTTTAAAATTAGTAGAAGATCGATTACAAATTTCAAATGATATGAGCAAGGAATACAACGATGTTAAATATTTAGGTAATTTTAACGCTATATTGGACAAATTTATGACGGGAGAGAAGTTAACCGATAAAGAGACAGAACTGAAAGAATTGCTGAAGGCCGATAATGTTCAATACTTTATCAAGCAGTTAAATAAACCAGATGTAGCATCAAACGTTGGTCCAGGTCCTTTTTCTACTTGGGATTTATCAATTCCTCTCTTGAAGCAAGTAAAAGGTTATGCATCAAATTTAAATCTATCAAGTAATACAAAAAAGAAAAATGGTGGTATAGAAATAAATCCTGATGTAAGGGGACATGGGGATTTGAAAGTAGAACTAGCTCCAGGTAAGTGGATTGACTTCGATAGATTTCATGAATTATCAGATATTTTGAAAGACCCCGAAAAAGCTCTCGAAACAATATTTAAATATGATGAAGCTGAGCAAAATATTAAAGATGAACAAGACCGAATAGATGCACAGAATAGCGATGAGGAAGACTAAAATAACAACATTTAATTTCACAAAATGAACCTCCAAGACATAAAAACAAAAACCGGAAAAACACTAAAGGACTTCTCAGTCCCTGAGAAACTTATTAAGAAAGATTCGCCATTGGTGCAACTGATCTTGGAATCAGAGTCTATGGATGACGGAGAGCGTCAGTATTGGTTCAATCTGTCTGAGGTTATGAACAGTGAACAGGTGGAGAAATTGCGTGATATCTTGGTGCGGGAGAAACAGAAATTGGCAGAAATTGAAGCGAAATACAGTCAACCAGGAAAGAAAGAGGATCCGGCTATGGCGTTTCAACGAGCGCAAGAAGCAGGGGCTCGGCGTGCTGAACAACGAGAAGAACTCAAAGAAAAAGAAGCTTCCTTTGAAGCAGAGGAAGATAAACATCAAGAGGATCTCTTGGACAAAGAATTGGCGAATATGTAAAATTTCCATTTCGTCATTGTCGCTTGGCGGCAATCCGTAGGGGAGTTATCGTTTTAACAGAAGTATTGAAAAAATCGTGTAATGATAATTCGCTTCGCTCAAGATGAACGGGATTTGTTAACAGGATCCTTCCCCGATAAAAACGGGGACAGGCTCTCAGCGAGGATGACGGTTTATTTAGAGAAAAAGTGTTCCTTCAAGAAAAGATACGGAAAGACACACACCGCATTGAAGATGCGTTTTCCTCGTTTGTGAGGTTCGAGAATAAGTCTCCACAACCATTCGAGACCTATTTTTTGAAGTGCCTCAGGGGCCCTGAGAGTTTTTCCCGTCCAGAAATCAAATGTTCCCCCAACTCCCACTGCAATGCGCAGAGAGGGGATGCGACGCCCAAACTCTTGAATCCATACTTCTTGGTTCGGTGCACCGAAGGCAACGAGGATTGCATCGGGGTTTGTGTCCGCTACAGCGTCAAATGTTGAGACGGTTCCATCGATCGCTCCAGCGACTTTGAGTCCTGGATACCTTGAACACATTTCTTGTTCAACCTTTCCTGCAACACCAAATCCTCCGAGGAAGAAAATAGATTTCCCTGTTTCACTGCACATCTTGCAAACCCGCTCGGCAACTTCCACACCAGTGATTCGCTCTATTCTTTGATTCAAGAAAATACGACTCATAAGTGAAATCCCAATGCCATCGCATATTTTTAAATCGGCGTTTTCTAACGCCTGTGCAAAACTTTTATTTTGCTTCGCTTCCACTAAAAACTCAGGGTTCACTGTTGCGATCTGGCACAATGTGTCTCCGTTCAATTTTTCCGCTAACACGGTATCAATTTCTTTGCGAGAAATTTGATCGATGTCGACATCCAAAATAGTTACTTTTTTCATTGTTTCCGACAACTACTGTATTCCATTGCATTTTTCCTGCAACTCTTGCCAGTGTTGCTGTATACTCGCAACGAACATGAAACGATTTATTCACGTGAACAACGCCTTTGCCTGTGAAATATGTGGGCATGAGAACCCGCC
>CAZVBV010000041.1:0-4971 GCA_964625805.1 uncultured Candidatus Peribacteria bacterium
ATTATTAATCGAAAATAAGACGGTAAAAATACGTGCTGACATGACACTTGAAGATGGAGCCATTCTTCCTCGACACGTGAAACTAGAAAATGGAAGAAACCTCGCCGAGTTCCTTTTGGAGAAAGGGAAAACCAGTGTCATGACGATGTCAAAGGAGGCGTCTTTTTATTCTAAATATCTCAAGGCGCAGTCTGTGGCGAAGGATTCTGAAATCGGAATATGGAAAGGCTGCGGAGGAAACAAGGATCTCCATGAACGATTGAGGCGCTCTGGTATGGGTTTACGAAACACGCATCGCGCATCATTCTTGGCTCCTATTTCAGTGGGGCAGGTAGAAGCAGTGCTCTCAGGGGATCGATTTAGACTCGCGAACGGGCTCACCGTTCAGATGCTTGGAGTCGAAGTTCCCTCCTCCAGTGATTCGAGAAAAGGATTCTCTTGTTTTGGTTCTGAGACAAAGCATTACCTCGAGTCGCTCGTTCTTAATAGACAGGTGTTTCTCAGGAGAGATATTTCACAAATGAATAATGACGGCGATCTTCTGCGGTATGTATTTCTCCCGCTCCATGATAAACGGGGGCGTGAGATCTTTATTAATAAACAAATGATTGCGGACGGATACGCGAAACACGAGAAGAATGAAATCGACAAGAAATATGAAAAGACGTTGAAAAGCGCACAATCAAGTGCTTACCTGAATAAAAAGGGGGCGTGGGAGACATGCCTACAATCAATATTAGCGGGAAAATGAACCTCCTCTCTATCACCCGGAATCCCCAATCAAGTTGAGGACAAGCTTATTTCAGAGTCAATCCTCCCGAAGTCATTGTTTGTGGAAGCGTAGCGAGTGCTGAAACGAAAGATTTGATTCCGGATCAAGCCCGGAATGACAATATGATGTCGTTTAAAATTGAAAAGACTCTTAAAACCTATTATCATTCCTTCACATTCGTATCTTTATTTGCATGAAATATTCACAACTCTTTGTAAAAACCCAGAAGGAACTCCCCTCTCAAGAAAACTCAAAAAATGCTGAGCTTCTTATTCGTGCGGGATTTGTTAAAAAAGAAATGGCAGGTGTCTTTTCCTATCTTCCTCTGGGACTACGGGTGCTTCGCAAAATTGAAGCGATTGTCCGAGATGAGATGAATAAGGCCGACGCTGTGGAAATTCTTATGCCTGTCATGTCTGCAAAAGAGAACTGGGAGAAAACCGGACGATGGAACACTATGGATGTTTTGTACAAGTTGGAATCAGAACTCGATAGGCATTCTGCCCTCTCCCCTACGCATGAAGAGACCGTAACACCGTTGGTGCAAAATTATTGCCAATCACATAAAAACTTTCCATTGTGCGTGTATCAGATACAAACCAAGTTCCGAAATGAACCACGAGCGAAATCAGGATTGCTTCGAGGACGAGAGTTCTTAATGAAGGATGCATATTCGTTTCATGCGACAGAAGCAGACTTTGATCGATACTACGAAGTGCAAAAAGAAGCCTACCACAAAGTATACGAGCGCATTGGCTTAGGAGATATTACCCACGTGGTAGCGGCATCAGGGGGAGACTTCTCTGAGTTCTCTCATGAATTTCAGACAATCTGTGAGACGGGAGAAGATACGATTTTCTACGTGAAGAATAAGGATGAATATTTAAACAAGGAGATTGCGCCGTCAAAAGCACCGGCCGTCTCTTATTCAGATAAAGAAGAAATGGCAATGGAAGACAAGGAAGGAAAAGGAATCATTGGCGTTGAGGAACTTTCAGAGTTCTTGAAAATCCCCGTGGAGAAAACAACAAAGACCCTTCTCTTCGAAACAGACAAAGGTGATCTGATTGCTGCGGCCGTCCGTGGTGGATATGACGTAAATGAGTTAAAATTGAAGAAGGTTGTGGGCTGTAAATCACTCGCTCTTGCTTCAGAAGAGGTGGTGAAGAAAGCAACCGGAGCGGAGGTTGGATTCGCAGGACTCTTGAATCTTCCGAAAGAAGTAAGAGTCTTCATGGATGATTCCATGCAGGGACGGATTAACTTCGAGATGGGAGCGAATCAAACAGACTTCCACACAATTAACGTGAATTTCGGACGGGATATCGACGAACCAGCGGCATTCTACGATTTCAAAGTTGCGAAGGAAGACGATCTCTATCCTGAAACAGGAGAAAAATACGAAACCTTCCGAGCGATTGAGGTGGGAAACATCTTCCCTCTTTCAACCAAGTTCTCTGATGCCTTTGGAATGAAAGCGATTGATGAGAACGGCCGAGGACAACCAGTGATCATGGGATGTTATGGAATCGGAATCTCTCGAACGATGGGAGCGGTGGCCGAAGTTTTTCATGATGACAAAGGACTCAAGTGGCCAAAAGCAATTACACCATTCCATATTTATCTCGCCGCTATTGGAAAGGATGACAAGGTGTACGAGGGAGCTGAGAAAATGGTTGCCGATCTTGAAGAGGCGGGTGTGGAAGTATTCTACGATGACCGTCGGGACAAGAAGGTTGGTCCTGGACAGAAATTTGGAGACCACGAACTCATGGGAATGCCAGCGCGAATTGTGATGAGTGAACGCACCATGGAGGAAGACGTGGTTGAATTTGTCGATCGAGCAACTGGAGACATGGAGAAAGTAAAAACAGACAAGGTGGTCGATTTCGTAACCAAATTTTTTAAATAAATGGCTGAAGACCTTTTTACCAATATCGAAACAAAAACAAAAAAACACGTTAAAAAAGGAATTCTCTATGCCGATGGCGGTTCTCGAGGGAATCCAGGGAAGGCTGCCGGAGGCGCCGTTCTCTATGATGAAAAGAAGAAAGAAATTGCCTATGGTGGTATTTACTGTGGGACGCAGACGAATAACTTCGCAGAATACGCAGGGATGCTTCACGGGCTCCAATTAGCCGTGCAAAATGGTATTACGGACCTTGAGGTGATTCTGGATTCAAAACTGATTGTGGAGCAAATGAAGGGGAACTTTAAAGTGAAACATCCGAATTTGAAGCCGTCTTTTGAACAAGCGAAGATAGTGTGTGCCAAATTTGAGATGGTACGATTCAGGCACGTTCTCAGACATAAGAATACAGTGGCTGACAGCATTGTGAATAAAGTGCTCGATCAGCACGAGTAAAGCAATTTCTGATTTTCAATTTTCGATTTGTCATTTCGAGCGAAGTCGAGAAATCCCTTCGAAGGCACTTTTTAAGGGATCCCTCCGCGTTGGTCGGGATGACAAGTGGGAGAAAGAGTTACACAGGAAATTCAGTCTGTTGTTCCAGTATCTTTTGAGGATCGTAGAATTCGTTCCGTAAGAGCCCTACCAAATAAAAGCTTCCCATAACAAGAACCGTCCCGTCCATGTCTTGTGCCTTGTTTAATGCTTGTATGGGGTCTGATTCAATGACTCCCCTTTCGTGTGTTTTTTGTAATTCTTCGCTCTTGTGAAACTCTCGTTCTCCCGGAACTTCTGTCCAAATGATTTCATCAAATAGGTCTGTAATAATTGAAAAAGATTTCGGATCATGATTTTTTGTCATCGCGAAAACTCCGATTTGGGGTCCTTTTATTTTCTTTATTTTGGGGAGAATAAATTCAAATCTTGGAGCCGAATGAGCTCCATCGAGGATGACATTCTCGGTTCCTTTTTCCCATCGCCCAGGGAGCTGAATTTTGCGCATAATGAACTTGTCATGACCAAGAACATATTTGCAAATCTTTCGAGCAAGTTTTTTATTCAACTTCGCTTTTATTCCTTTTACGTACTCTATTTCCATTTTTGATATTGTGTTAAGTGTTGAACACATTTTTTGCTCATAACTCACATTGTACACTGAATCGGATGTAAAAATACCAGCCTTCTCATTCGCCATTTTTCCTATATTTCCATCGAACATTTCGAGGTGATCCTCCCCTATAAAGGTCAGTGCCGAGACTCGTTTTCCTTGGATAGAATTTACCGCATCGAGTCGTCCCCCCATCCCTACTTCACAGATGAGAATTTCACACCCAGCATTTTTCGCAGATAAGATTCCAGCCAATATAATTGCTTCGTAATACGTTGGAGTGACATCAATTGATGCACAGGTCTTTTGAATCGTTTCAATCGCTTCTCCAAAAATTTCGGCATCAATGAGTGCGTCATTAATCCGTACGCGCTCAGTAATGACTTGCAGGTGTGGGGAGAGCAATGTCGCTACTTTCTTTCCAGCACGAAGAAGGACATCTTCCGTGAGTCGACAGACAGTCCCCTTTCCAGCGGTTCCTCCTACAATCACTCTCCACTCAAAAGATTGATCAGGACGACCGAGTTCATCAAGTACTTGCTCAACAACCTCCAGAGAAGGAGCTGTATCTTTTCTGAAAAACTGCGCTTCTGATGAAAGCTTTATGAGCCAATCTTCCGCTTTGTGAAAGTGTTCCATGCGGGAGCAGTTTCGCTCTTTTCTTCTTTTGTTTCAACTTTTACTGTCTTTTTTGCTGCCTTTGATGCGCCAGCCGCAATTTGAAACGGCAATTTCTTTTCCTGAACCACTTTCTTAAAAAATAATTTAATCGCAGAAGAATACGTTAATCCCATATTTTCAAGTATTTCTCTTACTTCTTGCTTGTCTTCGTCAGAAATGCGGATTTGAATGTGGCTCATAGAAAAAATATTAAGTGCGTGTTTTGTACTTATTCGATACCCGTTGGTCAAGAATTACTTCTTTGAAAAAAACTCTAAAAGATGAGAAATAATCTTTTGTCCTTCAAAAATAAGTTGAAGTGGTTTTTGAATGTATGAGATAAAAAGATCCGAAAGATCGTCTAATTTCTTCAACACTCGAGTCGCAAGAATCATCGCTCGTACAGCGAAAATCACGAAGATAAGAAATCCAGCTCCAAAACAGAGTTGCATGATTTCACGTGAGTGTTCGAAGAGGTAGTCCATTGCGATATATTTTTAATTCTTTCTTAGTATTATAGCA
>CAZVBV010000041.1:5071-8460 GCA_964625805.1 uncultured Candidatus Peribacteria bacterium
TCTCTCATCATCTCCTGTACCATTGAAGGATTCGCACTTCCTCCTGACTTTTTCATGACCTGTCCGACAAGGAATCCAATGACTTTCTCTTTTCCCGCTTTGTATTCGGCAACGGTTGGGGCATTTTCTTCCAATACCTCATCGATCCAGAGCTCTATTTCCCCACTATCAGAGACCTGAGAGAGTCCAAGTTTCTCCACAATATCTTTCACTCCTTCGCCTGTTTTCATGGCTTCCTCGAGGATTTGCTTCCCTCCAGTGGCGGAAACCTGCCCCGTAGTGATGAGATCAAGAACGCCCGCTACGTGTCCCGGTGTTACCTCTGTCTTCTTCCAATCAGGATCAGCTAATATCACCGATAAGATAAGATTTGCGGCTTTCTTTGGAGCTTTTGATAAATCACTAACTGTCTCAAAGAATTGAGACAATTCCAAGCTTTCTGCCAGTTTCAACGCATCGTTCTCAGACAGTTCAAACTCTTTTTTGTATCGACGCACCTTTTCCAATGGAAGTTCTGGAATTTCCTTTTCGATTTCTTTTATTTCTTCAACAGTAAAGGTAACGGGTGGAATATCGGGTTCGGGAAAGTATCGGTAATCATGCGCCGATTCTTTGTCTCTCAATATATGCGTCTTTCCCTCATCATCAAGCCATCCAAGTGTCGTTTCTTTATCAGCGACATCTCCTTTCTCCCACAATTTTCGTTGTTTCTTTTCTTCGTATGAAAGAGCTTTAAAGAGGGCCGTAAATGAATTGAGATTCTTTAT
Organism: uncultured Candidatus Peribacteria bacterium; assembly: GCA_964625805.1. GTDB lineage: Bacteria > Patescibacteriota > Gracilibacteria > UBA4473 > UBA4473 > CAZVBV01. The sequence goes on from CAZVBV010000041.1 coordinate 5,839, forward strand.
CTCTCCTCGTGGATAGAGCTTCTTGTCGCCCACCGGACGCATTGAGATAGATGCATCAAATCGCATCATCCCCTTCTCCATATCGGCATCAGATGCACCGACGAACCGAAGAATCTTCTGAATCTCCTGTGCAAACACTCGAGCTTGCTCAGGGGAACGCATATCGGGCTCGGTTACTATTTCAATCAATGGCGTCCCCGAACGATTGTAATCGCACAAAGTTCCCGTCTTCTCGTGGGTCAGTTTTCCGGCATCGTTTTCCAAATGCACACGCGTAATTCCAACTACTTTCTTTTTTCCTTCTACTACAATCTCCACCTTTCCTTTCAACGCAATTGGTTTATCAAATTGTGAAATCTGGAATCCGTTTGGAAGATCTGGGTAAAAGTAGTTCTTTCTGTCAAATTTAGAAAACTCCTGAATTTTGCATCCCAACGCCGCTGCTCCGACAGTCCCCTTCTTGAGAGATTCTTCATTGAGTACGGGCAACATTCCCGGGAATCCCATACATACGGGGCAGACTCGTGTATTTGGTTCTGCGCCAAAGGCGTCATTATCACAACTACAAAAGAGCTTCGACTTGGTCGAGAGCTGTGCGTGTATTTCGAGTCCAATAATTGTTTCGAGTTCCATCCCGCGAATTGTAGCGGAAAAGATTATTTTCTTCCAAGAATCTTATTCTTCTTCGTTTTTCTCAGCTTTTCCTTCTTTTACAATTTTTGTAATATTTTCTCTTACATCTATAACATCTTTTTGGGAAACCCCTTCATTTATATCTTGGACGAGTGGCTTTCCTTCTTGTCGAGCCTCTAATTCATCTACATACAAATTCGTAAGCCGTTCTTTCATTTCTCCTTCTTCCATAGCTTCAATTCCATCAAGAATTTGAGAAAGTGTTTTATTGGACATGAATTTTAAAATGGGAACTCTGAGCGGGTCTTGCTTTTCCATGTGTAAAATTTATAAATTACTTTTATATAGTAATACATTTCTTAGTTTTTGCAAGTTTTTCTTTAAAAAGAATTGACTCTTTTTCAAAAATAAATAAAACCCTTTTAGTTCCTTTCGTGGAAGCATAAAAAGATTCTTTTTATCTTCTCAAAGAAACGGACTCATCTCTGATCTTTTACGTGCTTCTACTTGGAATTCGTGGTGACAAGTGTTTATAAAATATAAGCATTTCTCTCCACGAGTTCCAGAGATATCTGGGAATACTTGTGGATTAAACACTTTCTTTGTTCTACATATATAAAAACAGATCTCTATTGAGTAGGCATATACCTTTTGGTTGCGGAGGGTGAAGAGATTTGTTTTATTGACTTGGTTTGCTACGGTAAACTGAGTCATTTTTTTATATATTTAAAAATCCCTTGCCCGACTCTTTTTTCCCTTCTACAATCAAAATGATGAAAATTAAAACACTGGCTTCAGAAAATGTTCAGGACAAAGTTGTCTTGGTGCGTGTGGATTTCAATGTTCCTCGCCAAGATGGGAAGGTTTCCGAAAACACACGTATTGTGGAGTCATTGCCAACGATTAAATTTCTTCTTGAAAATGGAGCGAAACGAGTACACCTCCTCTCTCATCTCGGACGACCGAAGGGCGAGGTTAATCCTCATTTTTCATTACAACCGGTGGCCGAAGAACTCGAATCACTTCTTGGAGAAGCCGTTGAATTTAGAAAAGATTTCACCGCTGGAAAAGGAAAAGTTCAGCTCCATGAAAACGTACGATTCTACCCGGGTGAAAAGAAAAACGATCCGGCCTTCTCTGCAGAGATTCTTAAAGGAACGGGCGCGGAACTCTTTGTAAATGATGGATTTGGAGTGTCTCATCGAGTGCATGCATCTGTGGTTGGATTTGAAGGGAAGATTCCTTGCGTGGCGGGGAAACTCGTAGAAAAAGAAATTGAACATCTCGCTTCCTTTCGAAGTGAAGAAAAAATCGAAGGCCTCACCGTAATTGTGGGAGGTGTGAAAATGGAAACGAAAGTCGCGGTACTTCAGCACTTCGCGAAGATTGCCGACAACATTGTTATTGGAGGAGCGCTTTGTAATACCTTCCTTGTGGCACAGGGATACGAGGTTGGGGAAAGTTTATACGAAGAGGCAGAGATTGATCGTGCGATGGAAGTGATGGAGATTGCCGATAGCCACGGCACGGCTATTCACAACCCTATTGATGTGGTGTGTGCTGATGAGCTCGACGCTATTGAGTCAACAACTGTTCCGGTTGAAGACGTTATGGGAGATATGAAAATTCTTGATATTGGTCCGCATGCCATAGCGAGTTTCACAGAAATTATCGCTCATAGTAAAGTTGTTATCTGGAATGGTCCTGTGGGACTCTTTGAAAAAGATCTCTTCGCAAATGGAACAAGGTCACTGGCTGAAGCGGTTGCCGTAAACAAAGAAGCGAAAACAATTCTCGGCGGAGGTGACACACTCGGAGCGTTGAAGAAATTTAATATTTCTAAATCAGAATTTACCCACGTCTCTACAGGAGGGGGCGCGATGTTGGAATTCTTGGAAGGAAAGAAACTCCCTGGGATTGAGATTTTGAAATAGAAATTCTAACTCGACATCTTGTCATTCCGAGCAACGTCGAGGAATCCCTTTTGGG
>CAZVBV010000042.1:0-8027 GCA_964625805.1 uncultured Candidatus Peribacteria bacterium
AAATACATAACTATGAAAGTTCTAACAAATATACTCAAAACCGCGTGAAAAATATAGGATCGATTTATGCAAGCCTAATACCGTCTCGAGAATCGTTTGAAAGTGACTACATTGCATCACCGACAAAGGTTACCGACTAATTTACTATTGGACTGGATAGCTTTGGTGCATAGTTGGAGACTCTATAACGACATAGGATATGTCAGCCTTTTTAAGATATTCTTGAATGGTGGAAGGAGAACCTTTTTTTGAAAAGTGACCCCCTCCATACTTAACAACAATTATGGGAGAGTTTGTATTCTTTCCGATCTCCTCAATATAGAAAGTAGCGGTCTCATTTCGCTCCATGAAAACATGGGTTTGGATATCCTGCTTAACGTGAGCAAGCAATCTCTTGAGGTCGGTGGAATCAATCTCTTGATTCTTGGTTTCAAATAATTCTTCGACGATTTTTTTTAAGTATTGGATTTGTTGTTCAGGAAGTTCATTCCTGGCAGCTATCCAAGAAAACAAAGTGGTTAACTCTTCCACACTTGTAATTCTTTCACTCCCAGTAAGCGCTAATAAAATATTATAGGTATTTAAAATGACATTTGCTTGGCGACCGAGCTCTACATTTTCTAAGCCAAATGATTGAACATCTTGATTGGTACGATCAAAAGAATGTTCCATCCACCGACTGGGATATTTTTCTTTTGTAACATTCAGAGGAGTACGGACAGGAATGTTGTCATCTCGCTCCTTCCTATCAAATCCTTCATAACCAAAAGTGCGTGCACCAAGAGCATATGCCTGTTCCATGATTTCTTGAATTTCATTTTGCACCTTCTCAATTTTTGTTTTTTGATGAGATGTCATGCCTTTTCTTTCGTGCATATTTGGCACCAGTACAACTGAATAGGAACTTTCCCCTTTGTAAGAATCGGCGAGTTCGCCCACATCTTTCCATGTTTCAGAATTAGAAATAGTATTCCAAATATCCTCAGGATCAAACTCTGGGCGATCATATTCTTCCTGCTCTCTTGTGAGCACATGAAGAATAAGTGTTTGCAGGTTCTTCTGGATTTCTTCAGGGGTAAATCGTTCTGGATTACGGGCGATTGGCACGTGTTTTTCTTCAAATTCTTTTAATTCATCTGGATGTATACGTACAGAGTCCCCTGGTGTCCACACAAATAGATTCTCAGGCGTTTCTATTTCAGTAATATCCATAAGTCGCTTTGCCAACTCCGCAACAGTCATACGAACTTCCTGAGACTGAGTTTGACACTCGGCATCAGGAGTTGCACAGAGGAGACTCAGTGCCAATACGAAACGCTTGCTCCAGAATGATTCCTTCATTATGCAGACTTTAAAATAAAACATCAATATGGTCAAGCACAAAGAAGGTATTTAGAATGATATAGCAAGACAGCATTATCTCACTTAAATTCGGATCGAGATGTGTTTTATCGTTTTGAGAACTGTGGAGCTCGTCGCGCTTTCTTGAGTCCCGGTTTCATTCGTTCTTTTTTTCGTGGATCTCGAGTAAGAAAACCAGCTTCTTTGAGTTGTTCTCGAAGTTTCGCTTCTTTTTTTACTAATACTCGAGAGATCCCAAGTCGGATCGCATCTCCTTGTGCACTTTTTCCTCCTCCTGAAGTTCGAATTTCAAAATCAAAGTCTTTCTTCATTCCCAAAAGTTCAAGCGGTTGCATGACTGCTTTGAGGATGTTATCACTATCGGCCCATTCTCGTGGAGTAAGGTCGTTAATTTTTATTTCTCCTTTTCCTCCAGGGAAAAGTTTCACAGTAGCCCGTGAAGTTTTTCGTTTTCCGATAGCGTAAAAATAAGCTTTTTGTACCATTTTAATTTAATTCTAAGGGTTTACATTGTTGTGCCTCGTGTGGGTTTTTGTCGCCTACGATGAGGAAAAGACGTTTCATTTGTGCATCTCGAAGTCGTGTTTTAGTCAACATTCCGCTTACCGCTACTTGGAGGATTCGCGTTGGGTTTTTTTCACGAACTACTTTTACACTTTCTGTTTTCAACTGCCCGAGGTATCGAGAGTGTCGGTGGTATGTTTTATCTTCTTCTTTGTTTCCTGAAACTTTAATTTTGTCTGCATTCAAAACGACCACGTAATCACCTCCATCAACATGGGGAGTGAAGTCTACACGTCGCTTTCCACGGAGTGTATCTGAGATAGTAGTGGCAAGCTTCCCAAGTATGTGTTCTTGAGCGTCTACCACGAACCATGTTCGATCAGCATTTGTTACGTTTTGTCGGAGTGGTGTCTTTTTCATTATTCAGTAATAAGTTCTACTTGTACGATCAAAGCGCTGTCACCAGCACGATTTTTGATTTTTGTGCTTCGTGTGAATCCAGAAGTTTTCTTTGTTTCTTGGATGTATTTCATCGCATTCCTTGAAGATTCTTCTATGTATAAGACCTGGTCGAAAGCACGAATAGAATTAAATGCTTCCGGCTGTCGTCTTGCTCTTGTAATCAATTTCTCAGCTTCTGATACTAAAGCTTTCGCTCGTGCGTCTGTTGTCTGCACTTTTCCGTAGAGGAAGAGAGAAGTAACAAGGTTTCGTACCATTGCTCGACGTTGATCGGCTGGTTTATTTAAGGTTGCTTTCGTATTTCGGTGTCTCATTTTTCAGTAGGTTGTTTTGAAGCTTGTAGTGAATATCCTCGTTCTGACAACACTTGTTCAAGCTCTGTTTTAGCTTTTTGTCCAAATCCTCGAAGTTGAGAAAGTTGTGTCATTGGAGTGGCTACGAGTTGTTCGATAGAAGTAATGTCTCCATTCACAAGCGCATTGAGTGTTCGTTGAGAAAGTCCCAAGATATCAATCGGAGTGAATGCTGTTTCAGCCACAGCTGCTGCTGCCGCTTCTTCAGATGCTTTTTGTGCTTTGATTTGTTCGAAGCTTGTTGTGAATTCTTCGTCTGTGTATGCGTCGTCTTTATTGAAGAGTTCGAAGTAGTTTTGCAAAATCCCAGAAGCCAATTTGATTGCATCTTTTGCATCAATTGCTCCCGTTGTTTCAATTTCAACTCGAAGTTGATCAAGACTTGTTTGATCTCCCACACGAGCTGGGCTGACGTCGTACTTCACCTTTGTTACGGGTGAGAAGTTTGCGTCTATAAGCATGAATTCGGGATTTTCTTCCGCTGCGTTATCAAGGTTTGATACGAGTTGGTATCCAACACCTTTTTCAACACGGAGTGTAATTTTCTTTTTATTATCGGCTCCATCACATGTTGTAATGAGTTGAGCCGGATCAAGAATTTCGATGTCGCTTGAAACCTTAAGATTCTTTGCCATCAATTTTCCAGATTTCATTAAAGGAAGCTCAACAAGTTCAACTCCTTTTGTATGTTTCTTTAATTTCAACTGCCGAAGGTTCAATGTGATATCGAACACAGACTCTTTGAGTCCAACAACTGTTGAATATTCGTGAGCAACACCGTCAATTTTGACAGCCGTCACAGCCGTTCCAGGCAAACTCGATAGTAACACTCGGCGCAATGCGTTTCCAATGGTTAATCCGTATCCTGATGGGAGGGGGCCAAGGCTCAAGATGGCAGAATTTTTTGATTCTGACTCAATCTTAATGTGGGGGGCGCCGATCTGTTCATGCAAGATGTGCATTTGTTTTGGTTTAGGAATTACCGAGAATAGAACTCTACAATCAGTTGCGGTTCTATGATAGATTCGAAATGTTGTTTTGAGGGAAGCTCCAAGATTTCAATCGCGAGCTTTTTTGAATCAACTTTGAGCCATGATGGAACATCATGTGTTTCTCCCAAAGCTTCTTTATTCTTTGTAAATACAGGAGAACCAATCTTTGATTCTCGAACTTCGATAATGTCTCCTATTTTTACTTCATAAGAAGGAACATTAATTCGTTTTCCATTAACACGGAAGATTCCGTGAGAAGAAAACTGTCGTCCTTGCATTCGCGTAAGAGCGAATCCTGATCGGTAGAGGACGTTATCAAGTCGTCGTTCTAGCAATCCCAAGAGAGCGTCTCCGGTAATGTCTTTAGAACGGTCGGCTTTATCGTAGTATTTTTTGAATTGAGACTCAGACAATCCGAACATTCGTTTTGCCTTTTGTTTTTCTCGGAGTTGTTTTCCGTACTCCGTTACTTTTCCTTGTCTTTTCGCACCGTGCATCCCTGGGATGTTTGGGTTTCGAGCCAAGAGTCTTTGGTATTTTGGTGATCCGAAGAGGTTTATCCCTTCTCGTCTACAAAGTCGCGTTTTCGGTCCTGTGTATCTCATGTATTAATTAGTTTCTCCGAGTTCGTTTTGCTCGACATCCACCGTGTGGAACACGTGTGCAGTCGGAAATAGAAAGAATATCAAGGCCTCCATTCATGAGTCCTCGAACTGTTTGGTCTCGTCCTGGGCCCATACCCTTGACGTAGACATCTACTGTTTTCATTCCAAAAGATTGAGCTTTTTCCGCAACCTGTTCTGCTGAAATTTGTCCAGCATATGGTGTTGCCTGTCGCGCTCCTTTATATCCGTTTGCTCCCGGACTACTCCATGCGAGTACATTTCCTTCAGGATCAGTTAAGGTCACAATAGTATTATTGTAGAGTGCACGGATGCACACCTTTCCATGTTCAAATGATTTTCGGATTCGTTTTTTAGTAGCCATGTTTATTTCGTTGCTATCTTTTTACCAGCAATAGCGACTGCTCGCCCCTTTCTGGTTCGACAATTAGTTTTTGTTCGTTGTCCACGAACAGGAAGTCGTTTTCTGTGTCGGAATCCTCGGTATGAACCGATATCCTGAAGACGCTTAATATCAAGTGATCGTTCTCGACGAAGATCTGATTCCAAAACATATCCAAGAGCCGTGAGCGTGTCACGAAGCTTTTGTTCTTGTTCTGTTGAAAGATCTTTAACGCGAACGCTCGCATCAATTTTTGCTTTCTTACAAATAAGTTCTGATCGAGTTGGTCCCACACCATGAACATAGGTGAGAGCAATCACGAGCCTTTTTTCTATCGGAATTGAAGTATTAGCAATACGCATTAGCCTTGTCGTTGTTTATGTTTACCAGCTGTAGTTGGGTTTTTGCAGATGACGCGTACAACGTTTTTTCGTCGAATAATTCGGCAATCTTTACAAATTTGTTTTACGGATGATCTCACTTTCATATTTATCTGTGTCGAAACGTTATGCGTCCTTCCTCTAGATTATAAGGGGAAAGTTTAAGCTGAACTTTGTCTCCTGGAACGATACGAATGTAGTGCATACGCATCTTCCCGGACAATTTGGCTTTTACTTGATGACCTTCAAAACCTTCTGTCGTGAGGGTGATAAGAAACTGAGACCCTGGGTAGGTCTCGCTAACCGTTCCTTCGACCTCAATCAAGTCATCGTTTGCCATAAATTCAACTCAAAAAGCTGGCGGATTCTAGTTTCTAAAGGGGGTTTGTCAACTTTATTTTTTTGAAAATGATCATAATAGGTGTTTTTGGCTTGTTTTTGCATATAAAAGACCATGTTTTAATGCTTGATTCAAGGGGAAATTTGGATATAAAAAAAATATAAAAAATTGAAAATTGGAAATTGTGCATTTTTTCTTTACACTCCCCCCACAAAAAATGACGAACCCAATTCTCGACACACTCAACGACCATCAAAAGGAAGCCGTGGAAGTCCTTTCTGGACCACTTTTAATCTTAGCCGGGGCTGGATCTGGGAAGACAAAATGTCTCACCCACCGAATTGCGAACATCATTGCCCATGGTGTGGAAGGAAATAAAATTTTGGCTGTAACATTCACAAATAAAGCGGCGAATGAGATGAAGACGCGAATTGAGAAACTGCTTGGTATGGGCACGCGTATGCCAACCGTTGGGACGTTTCATGCGGTGTGTGTGCGGATTTTGCGCGCAGACATTGAACAACTTGCGTGCAACCTTAATAAGAACTTCGTTATTTTCGATACGGCGGATACGCAGAGTTTGATGAAACTCCTTTTGAAAGAAACGGGATTTGATGAGAAAGAAATAAAATTTCGAGCGGTGTTGTCTCATATTTCTTCTGCCAAAAACATGCTCATGGGAGCCGAGGATTATTTCGATGAAGTGGATATGGGAGAGAATCGGTTTACGAAAGCCGTGAAAGTACTCTTTCCGCTCTACCAAAAACGACTCGCAGAACATAATGCGCTCGATTTCGATGATCTTTTGCAAAAGACCGTTGAACTCTTTGAACAATGTCCTGACGTACTGAAAAAATATCGGAAGCGATGGAACCATTTATTGGTCGATGAATATCAAGATACCAACTTCGCGCAATATCGATTGGTGCGATTGCTCGCGGATGAACACAAAAACTTATGTGTGATCGGAGATGATCATCAGTCGATTTATAGTTTCCGAGGCGCTGACTACACTAATATTTTGAATTTCGAAAAAGACTTTCCTGCTGCGAAGGTGATTACCCTTGAGCAGAATTACAGATCGTCTTCCAATATTCTTGCGAATGCGAATATGCTGATCGGTTACAACCAAACAGGGCATCCAAAAAAACTCTGGACGGAAAATGAAGAAGGGGAAAAGATCCAAGTACACGAACTCCATAATGAAAAAGCAGAGGGAGAATTTGTGGCGGAGGAGATTCGGAAAATGAAAGACGAAGGACTTGTGAATTATGCCGACTGTGCGATTCTTTACCGAATGAATGCCCAGAGTCGAGCACTTGAAGAAGCATTTATGCGAAGACAGATTCCGTACCAAATTGTGGGAGGAACCCGCTTCTTTGACCGAAAAGAAATCAAAGATATCGTGGCGTATTTACGCCTCATCTTCAATCCACGAGACGATATTGCGTTCTTGCGTGTTATCAATGTGCCAACGCGAAAGATCGGTCCAGCGACGATTGAAGTCGTGAAGAAATATGCTGAGAATTATACGATGTCACTCTTGGAAGTACTAGGAAGTGCAGAAGGAATGGAGGAACTTTCTGATTCAAAAAAAGAAGTTTTGAAAAAGTTCTATATCCAAGTTCAAGCACTCCAAAAGGTGGCAGAAAAAGAACCCATTTCAATTCTCCTCGATCGGTTGATTGAAAAAATTGAATACGTGAAATACCTCGATGACGGATCAGGGGAAGGGGAAGCGAGAATTCAAAACGTGCAGGAGCTCTTTTCTGTAGCGACACGGTACGATAGTGCGGATGATTCGTTGGCAGCCTTCTTGGAAGGTGTGGCATTGATTTCCGACCTTGATAATCTCAATAAAGACGCTGACTCGGTCACGATGATGACGATTCACGCATCGAAAGGATTAGAGTTCCCGGTCGTTTTTCTCCCTGGATGGGAGGAAGGGATTTTCCCACGTTCCAGTTCACAGTTCTCTGCCGAACAACTCGAAGAAGAACGACGACTTGGGTATGTGGCGATTACCAGGTCTGAGAAAAAATGCACGATTCTCCATGCGCAACAACGGATGATCTTTGGAAAAACAGAATATGGATCACCGTCAAAATTTATCTCAGAACTCGACGATGCGTGCACTGAGCACAATAGAATAGCGAAGATGAGCTATTCTGCAGGTTCTTCGATCTATGGTCGACGAGTACCTGATGCAGGTTTAGCGAAAGCGAAAGAATCCATCCTCCATGCGCCACCGAAAAATAGAAAAGAAGCTCTCTTTGGGATCTCCGAAAATGAAACCGAGTACCAAATCGGAACTCGTATTCGTCATGCGGAGTGGGGAGAGGGAACGATTATCCAGATCGCAGGAGATGTATTATCGGTCGCATTCTCTGGTCGAGGGATTCAGAAGATCGTTGCCTCGGTCGCTCCAATCGAAATTGTGAGCGAATAAATTTTTGACAGGAAGGTAAATTTTTATACTATCTCTCCGTTCTCACAACAAATTCGGGCGTGTAGCTCAGCTGGTTAGAGCGCTTCTCTGATAAGGAAGAGGTCCGAGGTTCAAGTCCTCGCATGCCCACCATGTCGTTGTCGAAAACTTCATTACTTCGTCCCGCAAAACGAGACTTCG
>CAZVBV010000043.1:0-7973 GCA_964625805.1 uncultured Candidatus Peribacteria bacterium
CGCGTTCAAAATACCACCTCCAGCTCTCAAACTTGAGAATCCTCCTGGTCCAGCCACTCCTCCGCAGAAGGTGATCTCGCCTTTGTGCTTCTGTAAAAAATCAAACATCTCGCTCCCGTCGAGCTTTCGATTTATCCAATCCTTTCTCTCAATTAAATTATCTGCCTCGTCAAAAAGCGCACAGAAATGAGGATCGACAGCGGTATTGAGTATGAATTTCACGTTTACACTCTACTTATCAGAGCAATTTCGTAAAATACTTATCAAAGTATTCTCGAGATTCAATCAGGATTTCGATCAATTTTGCATCGTCTCCTTCGTGGAGATTCTTTGGGGAAATAACCATTGTAAAATTTCCTTTGAAATGCTTTTGAGCGAGTTTCTTTAAGAAGCTTTCGAGTGGCAAAATCCCTGCTGGAAGCGGAGAATACGGAATGTTTCGGTGAACATTCGAAAGATATACATGATGGAGGTTGTCTCCCAAAAATTCTACTGTTCGCATCGGTTCTTCTTTGTTTGACCAAAGAGCGGAAAGGTCGAGACAAACGCGTCCTTTTTCTCGCAAACTAAACATGGAGTTCTCTGGTCGATCCGGAAGTACTCCAAACATTGCCTTCGCTTGTACATTTCTTCGGTTCAAGTGAAGATCATATTTTTGACAAAGTTTTGGTACAATCTCTTCCATCCATTTCTTGTATCCAAAAGAGAAACTCTGAGGAGAACTCAAGTTCAATGAAACCTGTGTGAATTCTCGCACCGTGTGTTGGTAGGCTGCGAAATATTCTCCTTCACTTTTTTGTGGCATAGAAAAAGCCTTAATCGGCATTTTAAAACGTTCTTCAAGTTCCTTCAGATATTCAGGGTTCTGTGTATCGAAGTTTCCATTGATCGTAATTTCAACGCCATCAAAGCCTGCTTTTTTCGCAAAGTTAAAAAATCGTTCAAGTCCGTAATGCGGAAAAGACTGAGAAGAGAGAAGTAACATATTTGTTTTTGTATTAATTTCAGTTAATTCTACCTGCATTACAGTGAAAACGCAATTTTTTTGCAAGTGTTTAGGGTCCGGACCCAAAGGGGTCCAGACCCCTTGAAAAGTGAAGAAATTATAAAATCGCGAGGTTTTCTTCTGAGCAACTCTCTGCATAATCGATCTCGATGCTGGCAAAACTCAAGACGCTATCACTATTCGGTTTATCGGGGGAAGAAGTTCAGATAGAAGTTGATATGCACCGAGGGTTGCCAGCATTTACCATCGTAGGATTGGCCGACACTGCCGTCCAAGAATCAAAAGAACGGGTTCGCAGTGCAATCAAAAATTCGGGATTTACGTTCCCGAGGGGACGAGTGTCGGTCAATCTTGCGCCCGCGGATCTGAGAAAACAAGGTCCGCGATTCGACCTCCCGATTGCCTTGGGGATTTTGCATAGAACAGGACAAATCAGCCTTCCTGATAATTGGGACGAAAAAATATTTGTAGGAGAATTGGGATTCGATGGGGAATTGCGTCCGATTACGGGGATACTTCCGCTTACGGCATCGGCTTCCGATCGAGGGTTCTTAGAGATTTATGTCCCATCGGAGAATGCCAATGAAGCGAGTGTGATTCGCGATATTTCGATTATTTCGGTCTCATCACTTCGGCAACTCTGTGATCATTTCGCAGAGGCTCCCCGTATTTCGCCTACCGAACCAACAGAATTAAAGACACTCGATTATCCAGCAAAGAGCGAATATGACATGGGGCATATTAAGGGACAGGAGCATGCAAAACGAGCGTTAGAGATTGCTGCCGCAGGCGGACACAATATGCTCATGACGGGACCTCCAGGGTCTGGAAAAAGCATGCTCGCCAAAGCCCTCGCCACAATCCTTCCATCATTGACGGTCGAAGAAGCTTTGGAGATTACAAAGATTCATTCGATAGCCGGACTCATTGATTCCAAGAATCCCATTGTCCACCAGCGACCTTTTCGTTCCATTCACCACACCGCATCAGGAGTTGCCATCGTGGGTGGAGGGAATCCACCAAGACCGGGGGAGATTTCTCTCGCCCATCGAGGGGTTCTCTTCCTTGATGAGTTTGCAGAGTTTCCTCCCAAGACATTGGAAGTACTCAGACAACCTTTAGAGGACGGGATTATTACGATTTCTCGCGCCTCGGGGAGTTGTGCTTTTCCCGCGAAAATGATGCTCGTTGCGGCGATGAATCCGTGCCCGTGTGGTTTTCTCTCTGACCCCGTGAAGGATTGTATATGTGGTGGATTTCAACTCCAACGCTATCAAGGACGGATATCAGGACCACTTCTCGATCGTATTGATCTGCATGTAGAAGTGCCGAGGATTCCTTTCGAAAAAATTACCGATATGAAAGCAGGAGAAGATTCCACTACGATTCGAGCTCGCGTGCAGACATCTCGAAAGATTCAACAGCAACGATTTCAATCGGAAGGGATTACCTCCAATGCAGAAATGACATCGCCTTTGGTTAAAAAACATTGTCCCATCGGAGATGATGCACAAGAGCTCCTGCGTTCCGCGATGCAGCAAATGAACCTGTCGGGGCGAGCATTTTACCGTATTCTGAAATTGGCCAGAACAATCGCAGATCTCGCAGAAAGTGAAAATATTGATCTCCCGCATGTGGCAGAAGCGATTGGGTATAGGGAAAGGCAATGAGATTTTCGATTGCTCATTCGAGTCCGAGCGAAGTTCTCCACTCAGAGTCGAGGACCGATTTTCAATTTCAGATTTTATTTATCCCGTCATTCTGGCTTGGCCAGAATCGGATGAGTAGTTATCGTTCTTCAATGCCCATCAATGGGGGTGCCCATCCTAACCACCCAGCAAGAAGTCTTACGGCAAAAAGAATTTACCGCAGGAGCAAGGCTATGTCTTGCTCCTCATGTTTAAATTTCAGTAGGAAAAAAGAGGTGCTATTAAACAAAAAGGTTCAGGACACAGCCCTGAACCTGCGTTAGTCTATTAATATAACCAATTTTTTTATAAATCAAATTATAACTAGATAACTCCTCACACGATTCCCGCCAAGCGGGAATGACGAGGGAGAGGGGGGTGACTATTCCTTTGAAAAATAGAATTCTACAGATTCTCACACGGTCCAAACCACCAGTTCCACCGACAATCAGCGAAATTTATAATGCATTGGAAAAATCCAAAAGAAGAGCATTGCACAGATGGGGGTGCAGGAGGTTCTGGTTCCCCTTCAGGCGCAGGTTCAACAGGCGCAGGTGGTGCAGGAGGTCCTGGTTCAACGGGTGCAGGGGGTTCCGGTTCTGGGGATGGTCCGGGTTCAATAGGTGTAGGTGGTTCAGGATTAGTAAGCGCAGGTGGTTCCACTGCCCCTTCAGATTCAACAAGGGCGTCCCCCCACTGGAATACTTCTCCTTTTTCATTAATCCCTAAATAATACAAAGGAGGGTCTCCAAGGAGACCAGTTTCAAAAGCCATTTCGGCGAGCACGGTTGATTTATCACACTTGAAATCATTAACATCTAAATCTGCCATGTAGACATTATCAAGAGCTTGATCAGTCCCATCCATAATTACCCCCTCAGTACCCGCATCCCACGAGCTTGTTTCCTCTCCCCATGTCATAAAAACAAAATCATTATCGTCCCCAATGTAAGAACTTTCTCCCTTTGCTGATCCAAAAATATAGCAAATATTATTCTTTCCTTTTGGTGGACGGTAGTCATTTGATTTAAAGAGATGCTTCAGTCCAGCAACGTCATATACATACTTCTCCTCTGCCCACTGACCCGCCCCATCGATTTTAACCATACTGGCCATAGTCTGCACAGATGCTTGTCTCTCGGCATCTCGCGCTTTCTTGAAATAAGACTTAAAGGTCGCCATTGAAATAGCTGACAATAATCCAATAATCACGATCACAACGAGGAGCTCAATAAGTGTGAATCCTGAGATTTTTTTCTGCATAAAACAAAGAAAGAATACTTTTGATAAAGTCTATCTCCTTTTGAGAGAAAAGACGATTTATTTCTCCGACAAATATTTCTCCGTTTCGAGTCCTGCCATACACTACCGCAGGAGTAAGGCTATGTCTTGCTCCTCATGTTTAAATTCCAGTAGGAAAAAGAGGTGCTATTAAACAAAAAGGTTCAGGACACAGCCCTGAACCTGCAGAGAATTTCTCAGAATCGTTACTTGCTGTCGGGATAAAGAGCAAGCGGGGATGCTTTTTGTTAGTTAAAGCGACAATTGCCTTATCAATTGATAAGGTTTTTAGTTGGCGAATTTCTCCGCCCCCGATTGCGACTATATGTTTGTTCATTTTATCATTGGATAACTACTCACAGGATTCCCGCCAAGCGGGAATGACGAGGGAGGGGAAATCAAAAATCTGAAATCCGAAATCGAAAATCGCAAATGGTTACTCCTTCTCCGACAAATACTTCTCCGCTTCCAACCCTGCCATACACCCGTATCCAGCCGCAGTGACTGCTTGCCTGTAATGCCAATCAGAACAGTCTCCCGCGATGAAGACCGATGGTACTTTGGATTTGGTGTTCTTTTCGACTTTCAAATATTTATTGTCGTGTAGATCAAGATGTCCGTCGAAGATGCCCGTATTTGGATTGTGTCCAATCGCCATAAAGAGGCCATCGATTTTGAGTTTCGATATTGCTTGGGTCTCGGAGTTTGTAAGTTCCACAGATTCGAGTTTCCCTTCCCCTCGTAAGTCAGTCACATTTTCATTGAAGACCATTTCGATTTTCTCATTGTCCAATACTCGTTGTTGCATCGGTTTTGATGCCCGCATTTTTTCTTGCCCTCCACGGTAGATTTGGTACACCTTACTTGCAAATCGAGTCAGAAACATAGCCTCTTCACACGCACTATCTCCGCCTCCTACAACGGCAACAACCTTGTCTCGAAAGAAGGCTCCATCGCACGTTGCACACGCGGTGTATCCTTTTCCCCAGAACTTCTCTTCGCCTTTATTGAGTCCCAACCATCGTGCACTCGCACCGGTTGCCACGATGACCGATTCAGCTGAAAATTCTTCTTCGCCACTCCACAATTTCAAATTGTTTTCATCAGAGAAATCAACTTTGTCGATTCTCTTGAACTCGGTCCGAGCCCCAAATGATTTGGCTTGTTCGCGCATTCGATTCATGAGTCCTGGCCCCATAGTTCCTTCGGGTACGCCGGGGAAGTTCTCAATTTCTGTCGTTCCCATGAGCTGACCTCCTGGGTTTTCTCCTTCAAATATCAACGGTTGTAATTCCGCTCTGGCCGTATAAATACCTGCCGTGAGTCCTGCAGGACCCGATCCGATGATGATAAGTTTTTCTTTTTGCATTTGAACGCTATTTGTTACAATTCAGGACGAAGATATTATCATCTTCTTTAAAAAAAATAAACATGGAAATCATCGAAACACTATTGCTTGGGGATTTATGGAACATGGTGATTTTGGGGAATACCGTTGGAGAAATCATCATCGCGGTGTGTACGTTCTTTCTTGTTTTGATTGGTATCCGAATTTTTAGAACGGTTGTGTTTAGCCGATTAGAGAAATTAACGGAAAAAACAGCGACCGATGTCGATGATCAGCTTGTGAGAATGCTCGAGAATGTTTCACAATTATTTTTCTGGTTTGCTGCGCTTTACATCACATCCCTTATGCTTAAAACCAATGAGGGATTTCAAGCAGTGCTTGATGGAATTTTCCTTGTCTTAGTTGTTTACGAAGCCATTAAAATTGCGCAGAGCTTGATCAATTACGGATTTATGAAATCAGGACGACGGGATGAAACAGTGCTCAATGGAGTGCGACTCATCGCTAAAATTGCGCTGTGGAGTATTGGTTTACTGCTCATTCTTTCGAACCTTGGATTTGATATTTCGACCTTGGCGGCATCTCTGGGAATTGGAGGTATTGCCATTGCGTTAGCCGCACAGAATGTCCTTGGAGACCTCTTTGCGTCGTTTACGATTTACTTTGATAAAACGTTTAAGATCGGTGATTATGTTGTTATCGGATCTATGGCAGAAGGGGAAAACAAAGGTATTGTTCAGCATATTGGACTCAAAAGTACGCGAATTAAAACACTTCAAGGAGAGGAGCTTATCGTGAGTAATAAATTGCTCACAGAGAGTCGGATTCAGAACTTCAAGAAGATGAAGCGACGACGAGTGGATATTGACTTTGGGATTGAGTATGGGACACCAACCGCGAAGATGAAGAAGATTCCAGATATGATTGCCAAAATTGTGGATACAGAAGAACTTGCTGATTATGGGCGAACGCACTTTTATGAATTTGGAGCCTATAGTCTCAATTATAAGCTCATGTTCTACATGACAACGGGGGATTATGATGCTTATCTCGATACACGGCAGAGTATTAGTCTTGCGATGAAAGAAGCATTTGAAAAAGAAGGCATCAGTATGGCCTTCCCAACCCAAACGTTGTTTGTAAAAAAGGATTAAGAGCTGTTGTCAAGAATCGATAAATGTGCTACTATAGGAGTAGTTTTTACATTAAAAATGGCAAAAGAAGGGAGAAAGAATGAGTTCGTTTCCAACAAAGATATCCGAAAAAGAGTAGGGGGTATTGTTAATACGGATGCAATGGTATCGGAGCGGGGAGGGGATTATTTCATTCCATTTCCAAAACTACTAGAACTTGGTGATCAAGAACAGCTTTATATCGATTTATTAAAAGGAAAAAAAAAGGTAAAACGCGATCTTATTGCGTGCAGGGAAACGGCAAAGAAATTACAGCAAAAATTTCATAATTATTGGGAAACACATAAGTATAATAACGAAAATTATGATGAAATTTCCGGGAAACATAATCCCAGTTTAGTGTGGGAGAATTTTTTGAAGTGTAAAGAATATGTAAAAATTCAACCTTCGGGAGAAGAACCAAGGTGGATATTGCATTGTGCTTATCAAGTTGCTGATGGACGAGGGCATGGGGAGAATGAAAAACCAAAACCTATCAACAAATATATTGCAGAAAAGACTCTAGAGATAAAAAGTCATCTCGATATTCAAGCAAGGATTAATTATTATGAAAAAGCTGTAGAAACGGTAACAAAAGAATTGCGCGATATCGAATCGAGGCTTGAAGAAATAAGAGCGAAACAGAGGAAAATAGAAGATGAGGAATGGGAGAATTCGGACATAGGAAAAATACCACTAGCCTATTATCCAGATCTTATAAAAGAGGCTTTGGAGAAAGATATATCCTGAAATAATATAAATCACCCTAACCCCTTATTATAGCACATATATTGCAGAAAAGCAAGTGTTTTTGAGTCTATAACGGGAAATGGTCTAGAGGAGAAGAAGATTAAGATACGTATCCCAAAGGATACGTATCTCTTTTGAAATTACGCTTTTCCAAGAGTTTTATCTCCCTTGCTCCAATTTACAGGACAGAGGTCTCCTGTTTGAAATGCTTTCAATGTTCGGAATAATTCTTCAGGGTTTCGTCCAACCGCGAGGTTGTTTACCGTCATTGATTGCAGTATTCCATCAGGATCGATAAGGAATGCTCCTCGAAGGCTCATCCCGTCATCGTGAAGGACACCGTAATCAAAAGAAATATCTTTCGTGAGATCAGAGATAAGAGGGAATCCAAGGGCTCCGATTTTACTGTCTTTTTCTGCCCATGCTTGATGTGAGTGGACGGAGTCGATAGACGCACCAAGAATTTGGCAGTTCGCTTTCTCAAATTCCTCGTGCATGGCACCGAGTTGATAGAGCTCTGTTGGACACACAAAAGTAAAGTCGAGTGGGTAAAAGAAAAGAAGAACCCATTTTCCGCGGTAGTCTTCAAGGGACACTTTCCCATTAAGATTTCCTTTCTCATACGCTGGCGCGATGAAGTCGGGAGCGGGCTTTCCAATGGCAAGTTCTGGATAATATTCACACATGTTTCTATAAGGTTAAGAAGAAGTGGACGGGAATTGTACGTA